>CAXBID010000010.1:0-31043 GCA_963975495.1 uncultured Flavobacteriaceae bacterium
CAAAAATTCCTTGGTTCACCCCTAAATCACTTGTTTTCGGATTGTATTTATTAATATCTACTTGGCTCAGAGTAAAATGTGATTCACATATTCCATCTCTGTTTTCATCAAATTCGTTTAAAACATATTCAACGGCTTTATCAATTTTTTCTTTGGGTGGTGTTACTCCAAAACGTCTTTTATTCATCATGGCCCAAATTAAAAACTGAATGGTGGCCTCATTATCTTTAGCTTCTATTGTACCCATATAAGGTGTTATAATAGTAGCTATAGCACCTTTGGAATTTTGAGTTTTTGCCCATTGCTCCCAAATTTTTAGATTTAATTCTTTATTATAACTTGACACTATGGAAAAAAATGAATCCCGATTATACATGTCAGGGGCATAGTTCATGTTGGGCACGTTCAAAGGTATAAAATCGTTTATAGACGTAATCCATGTTAGCATATTGAAATTTGCGTATAACATTTTTTCTATTGAAGAACCTTTAAATCCTTTTCCTTCTGCGAGACGTAATTGTGAAGAAACAACAAAATCGTGATGGCTTGTAAAAGGCTCCACAAACACATAGGTTGTTTTTATTACCTTTTTGTCCATATCCATTCTATTATAGGGCTGCTTTTGAGGCTGGTGTTCTACAATCTTCAAATCTTTAATCTGTATTTTAGATTCTTTACCAGATTGAGATCCAATAAACATGGATACACTATCATTTTCTATGTAAGGCACTAAAATACTGCCTTTAAATAGGGTCCATTCATTTTCTTTTATGGGAAATTGATCAATATATTTGATACCATGTTCCAGCTCAATAGTTTTTTGCCCGTTTTTAATCCTGAAAAGTTTAAGCGCTATTGGAGATGTTCCTTTGGAAAGAAATGATACCGTGTATATTTTTTGATCCGTAAACGGCGTTAAAAATTCAATTCCAGAACTGCCAGAAGGTTCACAGTTAATAGTAATTAAATCAGATTGCTTTTCAATATCTACATTGCCAACTTTTTGAAAAGTATCATCTAGTTTTAAAATTGTTTCTTTCCCAGCATCTAGATTAAACATTTCACCAAATGTTTGTTGGATATAATGTTGTCCTTTTGCTCTTTCTTCTAATGTTGCAACCGAAACCAATTCTGGGTCAGGTAATTTTCTCATTCCTACAAAACCACCACCATGCCCGTTAAACCTTCTACGGGTAGATCTCGTATAATGATTTTTGTAACCGGCATCCATTAAAACGCCCACCAATTGGTTATCCGCAGTTACAAAACCAGCAGACGGAAACATTTCGTGAACAAAACCTCCAGGGAAATTATCGTGTTCAAAAGTGAGGTATTTAGAAGGTGTTTCTGCGGGTTTGAAGTTTTCTTCAATTGTATAATATAATGATGGCATACCTGACTGAAATAGATCAATGCTCTTTTTAATCACATTTGAGTTTACAACTTCATAGGTTACCGTGATTAATAAGTTCAAGTCAAAATCTGATAAATAGGTTTCTCTTGATAATTTTACAAGATTTTCATTCCCTGTCCATTCAGAACCTTTCCAAGCAGGAATTTCAGTTGTTTCACTTAAATCCAAATTGACTACTTTAAGCGAAAATTCTTCTGAATTATGAACCAATAATTGGTTGTCATTATAAATGTCTACGCTAAAGCCTTGTGCTGTATTTCCAACTACTTTTAGATTGATATTTTGACCCCATCCAATTGATCCTATGAGACAAAAGCATTGAATCAGAAGTATGATTCTAATTTTTTTATATAACCCTGTCATGTTAAAACGTATTAGTTTGGAATAGAATATCTGTAATCTATGATAACATCATTTGCATATAACTTGCCGTTTTTTTCAATTATAACAGTTTCTTGAGGAACTAGAACCAATAAAGCCGCATGTTCTTTAGCTACATTAAAAGTAAAACTACCCCTTACATTTTCAGCAATAAAAGCCCTTTGAACAGCATCGTAAACCTTTAATTCCTGTTCTCCTGTTGAAATGGTTACGGCTTTAACTTCTGCATTAGGATTATAATATAAAAAAGAAGGAAAAGCATTTCCTCTATAAAAATCTGTTGCCAACAAATCCAGCTGCAAGATATTATCTACGTTGGTTCTTGAAATAATGGCTCCTGCAATGCCAACATGTCCGCTACCATACACACTGAATTGAGAGACTTTCGGATTGTCTTTGTTCCATTTCATGCCATCCCCAATGGCAACAGGGGCTTTTAAGTCTAAATACAATCCTTCCTCTTCATAATGTGACTTTTTTATAAGCCCTTCATAAGCAATGACACCTTTAGTATGTTCTTTTTCTTCTGGAATGGTTTGATGCTTATCTGGAATTTCATAAGGATAAAATAACCGTGATGCATTGGCTGCATTCAGCATCCATTTCCCTATAGCATTTGCATAGCGCTGATCATAACGCACCATTGGAACCAGTGGCCACATCGTATCATAGGTATTCATTAAAAATCCAAAACCTCCATGATCCACGGTACTACCAACGATGCCGGAAACATCATAACCATTCCAATTGTCAACAAGAACGCCCCAACCTTCCCTACAAACTGAGGTGCCATTAAAAGTCCAATCCAATAGTTTCGAATACTCATAATTAGTGCCTTCTTCGGCATTTAATCTAGCCGCTACATAAGCGCCAAAAGGCATTAATATTTCATAAAACCTATTTTCTTTTAATTTTAAAAGTGCTTCCAATGATGATTTTGCACCCTCTAAATATTTTGGATCCTGAAATTTTTGATAAGCAGAATACAACACATATGAATGGCCCGCAGCCACATCTTCCTGTGCACAAATCCAACTTTTAGTGGGTTCCATAGTAGCGTAATTAAAAAAGGAATACCCGTAATTGCCATTTAAAACAACATTAGCCTCATAAAATTTATCGGCTACAGAACGTAAAATGGGTTCAAAACCTGTTTCGTTTGGATAAAAATCCGCCACCGCATAAAACATCACGTTGGGATACACATCATACCACCAATCCCTTGCATACCCACCACCTAATTGAGCGACCTCTGGGCTCGTATTGTTCATCATAATATCCCATTTCGTTTCAGAATTAAAATAATTTTTTAGCATGCCCGTATAATTTTCACCATTCTGGTTCGATTTATCTACACCTACCAAACTGCCGCCTAATACAGAGCCAATACTCGCCAAGGATTCGTGAAAAATACCTTCATAATGTTCTAGTCCTTGTCTAACATCGCCCATTGCTGTATAAATCCCGTAGGTTTCTTGATCTACGTTTTTACGGGAATTATCTTTCCAGATTAATGGCCAATAATCTCCTGTTTGATTAGGGTCGTATACTAATCTATCATAATCCTTTGCAATCTGATTAAAGTCGATGATTTTAAATGGTTTTGGTAAATTGGGCATGGCATCAATCCGGCTCAAATGAATTTGATCGACCGGGTTTTCGATGGTAAATTTTGATGCTTCGGTTTTACATGAATAAAAACCCAAACCAATCATTAAAACTAGGATGTATTTCATTATTTTCATCTGTAATATTCTTTTTTTATTGGACTGTTGTAACCTCTATGGCATCTTCATTTTGAGCAATCTTATTCTTAGTCACTAATGTTTCATTTTCCAATGTGTCCTGTTGTCTTAAAAGCTGTTTCGCAATAGGTATGGAAAGCAATTGAAGCACTCCGATAATCAATAAGGCATACCTTAAGGCAATATCCGTATTTATATAAAAAGCGATCACTAAAAAAGTACCTGCTCCTAAAAAACGACCGACAAATAACCCGAATTCATGATTTAAAATATAGGAAAATTCATTTCTGTTTTCAATGGAAGACAATAAATCTATGACTTTTAATTGAATGGGAAAATAGGCAATATCAAGAACCGGTCTCGCAATCAATAATAAAAACATAAATAAGATGACGCCTGTGGTATTAAAAAGCAACCCATTAAAAAATGATGCCAAGAAAAAGCAAATGAGCCCCACGGAAAAAATAGCCAATCGGTGTTTTGGTTTTGAATATTTCCCTAGAAGAAGCATAATGACAGCAGCAATAACGGCACCAATGGATATTGCCGAACCCAATGCGCCTTCTGAATGGAAAAATTTCATCATCAACATGGCAGGTGCCGTGACTATAAAACCTTGCGCCAACCCTTTTAATACGGCTAATTGGAGCATTTTTTTCCAGAGTTTGTGAAATTTAAAATATAAAAACTTTTCATTCTTTGGTTTTTCATAGGTCCCAAAATGAAATACAATGGATGCCAAAATGGTAATCCCAAAAACAATCATGGTTATTACCCTATAAGCTGAATTAACACCTTCATTTGTCAAATCGCCTTCCACTTCCCCGCTCATTAAAAACCATCCTATAAGGACCGGTACCGTAGATGCAATGATGGTGTAAAGAAATGTTTCTAAACCATAATAAAAGTTTCGTGTTCTATCTTTTGTGGTAGCCAGCACCAAATAATCCCTATTGGCCCAATACAGCCCGAAAGACATGCCCATAATTAAACCGGCTATGGCTATTCCTGTATAATTAATTTCATCCAAAGACATCATAAACACCATGGAAACACCGCTTAATATCATTCCCAAGGAAAATAATCTTTTGATATTGATTTTGTTCAATAAAAAGCCATTTATAAAAAAAGTAATGGGAATCCCCACATAAATGGCCAATTGATATAAGATAACTTTTGAAGGATCATTAGAATTTCTCATGATATATGAGGCTACAAAAATATCGATTACGGGTAATACAAATGCATAAATGGTATTTGTAAGTATCAGTATTTTTGCACTTCTCGTAAAATCCTTTAATCCTACTTTTGCTAAATCTATCATTATTGCCCTAGTGTTTTTAATATTTGATTCATTGAAAAGCTAGCCAAACAAACATGTTCATCTGATGCGCCGTAATACATTTTGATGGTATCTCCATCGACTGTATGTCCGTTGGTAAAAACCACATTTCCAAAAAAACCGGTTTGTTCATATTCAGCAATGGGTTCCATGATAGGTTCCTCCGAGCGTGCAATCACAGTAGATGGATCGTTTAAATCCAATAAAATAGCACCTAAACAATACCGATTTCCTTCAGTAGCACCGTGATAAATTTCAAGCCACCCTTTATCTGTTTTAATGGGTGCTGCGCCAGCACCTAAACGTTTGCTGTCAAACTTCCCTATACGTGTTTTTGCAATACATTTATGATTTCCCCAGTGGATGCCATCCAGGGATTCTGCAAGCCATATATAATTACCTCCTAATTCTGGGCTACTTGGCCGGTGCAATGCAAAATATTTGTCGTTTATTTTTTCTTCAAAAATGGCGCAATCTTTATTGTGAGGACTAAAGATCATCCCATGCTTCTCAAAGTTTTTCCAATCTTTGGTAGTTCTTAAACCCACACCTACGCCATTAGGGGACACCATGGTATAGGTTAAATAATAGCTGTCTTTAATTTTTGAAACCCTACAATCTTCAATACCATAACTTTCATAGTCGCCTTCTCCAAAAAGTGAAGGATAATTTTTGTCTTCTTTGAATGTTATTCCATCATCACTAAAAAGCAATCTAAGATGGGATATGGTTGTTAAATAATCTGTGCCATTATAACTGATTACCCTGGCATCGGACGCATCCAACTTTGGGTCATTCATGTCGAAATCCAAAATTTCAACGTTGCCAAAATCATTGTAAATGGGTACAGACAGGAGGCCTTCTTTTTGAACCGTACGTTCTGCTACCCTAACAAGAAGTCCTATTTTTCCATTAAATTCAAACACCCCTGGGTTCAATAAACATTCAATGATCATATTCTCATTGTTAGGTTCTAAATCCTTGGGAGACACTAATGGGTTTTGTTTGTATCGAATTGCAATATCTGCCATATCTTTTTTAATTTTAAGGATAAAGTAACAGTGCTTTATTATTTAACAATCATAAAAAAAGAGAAGTAGCAATTAACAGTATAACTACTTCTCTTAAAACTAAACTAAACTCAAAAACTAATTTTAATTAAATTTCTAATACCCTGGATTTTGTGTAATGGTTCCACCAGACTTATCAATTTCTCCTTGAGGAATTGGATACACATAGTTATGGTCTTGAAAATTTCTGCCTAGTGCAGTAAGTACTGCTTTTGCAGTTCCCCATCGTTTTAAATCATTAAATCTATGAGATTCAAAACCCAATTCTACTCTTCTTTCAGACATTAACCATCCTTTTATTTGAGACGCGTCCGTTGAACTTGGTCTGTCTGCTAAAGTTCCTGGAGGTATTATAGACCCGTCTGCAGTTACGGTGTTTCTAGCTCTTGCTCGTATTTGATTGATTATTGAAACAGCCCCTGAAAAATCGTCTGTTTCGTTTAATGCTTCTGCTTTCCATAAAAGCACATCAGCATATCTTATAAAAATTTTATTACTGGGAGCATCGTCATTGCCTTTAAAGTCCCCATTTGTATTTCCCAATAATTTTGAAACATTTTGATTGGGGACATCTACAGTATATAATAGCCTTGGATCATTTGCTTCAAAAGCATTTATAAAATCCTCACTAGGAGCAATAAAGCCCCAGCCTATTAAAGCACAAATGCCGTTTCCATTTCTTGGGTTTTGATCAGAAATATGATCGTAGGCATAAATCACTTCATTATCCGTAAATTCTTTAGTATAATCAAAACTGTCAAAATAATTAGCATTCAGGCTATAAAAACCAAGTACATCAAGCTCTGAAATAGAGCTCAATACAGACCCCCATTCTTCATTATATAAAGCCACTTTCGCCTCTAAAGCAATCGCTGCACCTTTTGATGCTCTCGATTTGTCGGAAGCATCAGGATATTTTGCATTTGGCAATAAAGATTTGGCTTGCAATAAATCTGATTTTATTTGAGCGGTAACCTCTGCTTTAGGGACTCTTACCGCCACATCAAAAGCATCTTCAAATGATAGTAATGGATTAAGCAATAATGGCACATCCCCAAAATTATTGATTAAATCAAAGTAGTAAAATGCTCTTAAAAAATAAGCTTCCCCTAACAATTGATTTTTTCGCGCCTCACTTATTCCAACTGCTTGTGTTACTTCAGCGTTCGTTAAATAACTAATAGCAAGATTTATTCTGTTTATGCCTTCATAATCATAAAGCCATAACCCATTAAAAGCGCCATTTGCAGGTGTAAAGCTAAAATTACTCAATTCGTCCATCCAAGCTTGATCGCCATCTGGATTCCATTTTTTGTTCATATCATTGGATGCAATGTCTTGAAGTATAAAATCATTTCTAAGCACGGCTCCACCATCCCAATCCCATTCGCCAATAAGGTTTAGGGTACTTGCTTGAAGCTGGTACGAAGATTCAACTGAAGATTCCAATGTGTTTATTGTTGGATTTGCATCAATTTGGTCTAAAGTAAGAAGCCCGATAGGGTCTTTTGTTAATTCATCGTCACAACTTACTAAGGCTGTAATAATGAACATAAAAATAATACTCTTATATATTGTTTTCATAACTAATGTTTTTATAATATTAAAACTTAACATTTAGGCCAAATAAAACTGCCTTTGCCGATGGATAGGTTCCTCTATCTATTAAATCTGTAGATTCTGGATCTAATCCTGTATAGTCCGTAGATGTAAATAGATTTTGCCCAGACACATATAGGCGCATATTTTGAATTCCTATTATAGAATCAATCGTATAGCCTAGTTCTATGTTTTTAAGGCGTAAATAAGACGCATCTTCTACAAAAATACTAGACACCTTACTGCTTCCATTATCCTCAAAGGCAACTCTTGGTATGGTATTGCTACTGCCTTCGCCATCCCATGCTCCTAAAATATTTGTGGTGTAATTAAACGGACGTGTATCGTAATCTATAATTTGTTTTCCGTCATTATATCTGTCAACACCTTCAACCCCTTGAAAAAGGAAAGAAAAGTCGAAATTTTTATAAGATGATGAAAATGAAATTCCGTATGTAAGATCTGGTATGGAGTTACCAAGAAATTTTCTATCGTCAGAATTTACAATGCCGTCATTATTTACATCTTCAAATTTAATGTCTCCAGGTTTAACGGCTGGATTTAAAGTCCCATTTAAATGACTATCTATTTCGGCTTGATTTTGATAGATCCCTACCATTTTATAGCCATAAAATGCATTTAATGATTGACCGACTTCAGTTCTTGTAACCTGACCGATAAGATTGGGTACATTTGGATGTAACTTTTCAACCTTATTGATTAAGGTTCCCATGTTTGCATTGATGCCATATTTGAATTCGTTATCTGAATTTCTATAATTTACAGAAAGTTCAAACCCTTTATTGCTAACTTCACCAGCATTCACAATAGTAGGAGCAACATCACCAACAATACTTGGTAAGCCAATTGGTAATAAGATATCCGTTGTGTTTTTTTCAAAATATTCAGCGGATATGGCTAGTTTATTGTTAAATAAACCAATGTCCACACCAATGTTTGTTGATTCGGAACTTTCCCATTTTAAATCCTCATTTCCATATCTATTTACAACAACTTTACCGTCTGTTTGACTTATAAGTGTTAAAAAGGCATAATTATCAATCTCTTGATTTCCTAATTTACCCCAACCTGCCCTCAACTTCAAGTTTGATAACCATGATACATCTTTTAAGAAACTTTCATCAGAAATTTTCCAACCTACAGAAATAGAAGGGAAATAACCCCATCGGTTTTTTTCTGAAAACCGTGACGATGCATCAGCTCTTATATTGGATGTGACCATGTATTTGTCGTCATATACATAAGTGGCAGAACCAAACAAAGAGAATAATGTCCATTCTGAAGCACTTCCGCCATTCCATAAGTCAGCTTCCGTTCCACCGAAATCAATATACCTAAACGTAGGATCTGTGATGTCAAACCGAGCTCTACTTGCCCCAATTGATGAACTAAAATTATCAATATATTCAGTACCTACTAGCAAGCTAACATCATGTTTGTCGTTAAATGTCTTTGTATAGTTCAGCGTATTATTAAATGTAATGGTGCGCGATTCCCCTCGTTCTTCACTTAAACTATTTGGACGGTTTTGTCTTCCCAACCCTTGATCCGTAGCATTTCCACCGCCATCATCATCACCATAATTCTTACCAAATGTTTTATTATGGATAAATGATAAATCGACCCCAACGTTGGTTCTAAATGTTAATTCTTTATTTTTTAAAAAGGAATACTCAGCAAATATATTTCCAAATGTTCTAAAATCTTTTCTTACATCATCTGTATAATAAGCCAGTGCTACAGGATTTGAAGCCCATTCGTATTTGTCACTTTCCCAACCTCCATTGGCAAAATCATTGTTTTTATAAAATGGTAAATCTGTAAAAAAACTATTTTCAGAATAAGTAGGATCATTTACGTCTTTGTAAACTCCAATTACTGGAGGCCTTAACAGCGCATGTCTTATAATTCCTGGCGCATCTCCTTTTGAAGATAATTTATCTTGTGTGGCATATGTTAACTGAAGATTAGTGCCTATTTTTAAACGCTCTGTTAAATCTATATTCAGATTGGTTCTATAACTTAATCTTTTGTATTGATCATTATCAAAGATGACAATACCATCTTGACCATAATAGCCAAGTGACATTAAAAATTGAACTTTATCGCTTCCGCCACTAGCTGTAAATTGCAAATTTTGTGATCTTCCTGTTTCAAATAACTCATCAAGCCAATCTGTGTCTGCAAAATCAGCTCTACCTTTGTCTGCCGTATAGGGGTTCGTACCAGATCTATCAGAATTATTCCAAGCTTTTTCAACAGTATTCATATACTGTTCGGCATTTAACATATTAGGAAGATTGGCGGCGTTGTGAATACCTGTCCAGTAATCTACATCAAAACTTATTTTTCCTATGGCGCCACCCTTGGTTGTAATCAATACAACACCACCCGAAGCTCTTGAGCCATATATGGCTGCTGCAGAAGCATCTTTTAAAACCGTCATGGATTTAATATCGGCTTGATTTAAAAAACCAATATCTCTTGTAGGAATACCATCTATTACGTATAAGGGGTTATTGTTTCCAATGGTACCTTCACCACGAATGCGCACTTGTATAGGATCACCAGGAGCACCAGTACTAGATGTTACCTGTACACCTGCAATTTGCCCTTGTAAAGCTTGAGTAACATTCGCTACTCTAGTTTTTTCAAGATCACCCATATCTACTACTGCGACGGCTCCAGTTAAAGTCGATTTTTTTCTTGATGAATATCCAACTAGGACAATCTCATCAAGTGCCTGCGAATCTTCAATTAAAACAACATCAATAATGGTCTTGCCGCTAACAGAAATTTCTTTTGTAATATATCCTACAAAACTAAAGACCAAAACGGCGTTTGAATCTACATTATCGATAGTGTAGTTACCATCAAAATCACTTACAGTGCCTTTAGAGGTGTTCTTTACAATGATATTAACCCCAGGAATGGGGCCATTGCTATCTGAAACAGTACCTGTAACGGTTTGGGCAAACATTGTTCCCCCTAGTAGTAATATACCTATTAGCAATAGGTTATAAATATGTTTTTTCATAATTTGAGGGTTTTTAATTGATTAATAATTTGAGTAGTTTTTTTCATAATTCTAAATAATTAAGTGAATTGAATTAGTTTATAGTTGGTTCATACTTATGATTAAAAAAATCACTTTGTAAATGTATGTATGAGGCAAACTAAATGGTGTACACTATGTCATCAAAAGTGTACACCAGAAGTCAATTACTTGGTCTTTTAGTAATTAAGTAAGACTATTCTTGAGTTATTCTTAAGATATTTGCGAATTATTCTTAAGTTGATAATTTTTAGGAGTACTGCTATACATTTTTTTAAACTCTCTATAAAAATAAGATCGATTATTGAAACCTGATTGATAACATACTTGTGAGACGGTATAATTACTTTTTCGTAATAATTCGGCGGCGTACTTCAATCTAATTGTTCGTATCAAATCTCCAGGTGAAAAACCAAAATTTTGTTTTATTTTTCTATATAACTGTGAATTGCTTATGCCTAACTTTTCTTCAATAAATAGACTATGTAAATTTTCATTATCTATATTATTCCGAATTAGTTCAATAACTTTTCTTAATAATTCTTTTTCATTATTTTCAACTGGAAGATTCTTAATGTCTTCTATAAAGGTATCCTTTGATAAATGTTTTAACATGAGTTCCCTTTCTTCAAGTAGTTTCTGTACCCTAACAAGGATATGATCTGGATGGAATGGTTTTGGAATGTATGAGTTTGCACCGCTCTCCAGGCCTTCAATGCGATGCGCTATTGTCCCTTTTGCTGTTAGCATTATTACAGGTATATGGCATGTTTTATTATCGTTTTTTACTTTTTTACAAAACTCTATACCATCCATTACTGGCATCATAACATCCGTAATGATGATGTCAGGAAGGTCATTTTTCATCTTTTCTATGGCTTCAAATCCATTATTAGCGATACTGATTTTATATTTTTCTTTTAATAATTCATTTAAGAACAATTGAATTTCCCGTTCATCTTCTACAATTAATATTACTTTTCGCTTTTCCAAAAAAGCTTCAAGCGACGACATTCTATCAAAGTTGTCCTCGATGTTATTTGGGGTTTCTTCAAGAATATTCTTAAGATATTCTGAAATCAAAATTTGACTTCCCTCTGTATCGAATTCATTGTCCTTAAATGACTGTTCACTGCAAGGGAGATTTATGGTGAAGACAGTAACTTTGTTTGACCGACTGGAAACATGTATCTCACCTCTTAATACGGTCACTAATTTTTTAATATATGCCAATCCAATGCCTGTTCTAAACAAATTTGTATCAGATTTATCTTCAACATCTGTTAAAAAAAATCTATCAAATAATGAGTCTAGCTTTTCTTTAGAAATGCCTTTTCCTGTGTTCGATACTTTAATATAAAGTGTTTTTATAGCATCACCCTTTATATTGAACTCCAGTTTAATACTACCGTTTTTTGGAGTATATTTAAACGCATTGGACAATAAATTGAAAATGATTTTTTCAATTTTATCCTTATCATACCACCCGATTAGCTCTGTTGGCAATTCCAAATCATATTCAATATTTTTATCCAATGCCCATTCATCAAAAAGCTCAGCAATTTGTTCAATCAAATTAACTAAATCAAATTGCTTTACAGTGACTTCCAGGTGATCGTACTCCGCTTTTCTAAATTCAAGTAACTGTTTTGTCAAAAAAAGCAATCTCGAGGAATTTCGTTGTATCATGTTTATAAATTTCCTGCTTTTTTCTCCCAGGTTTTCAGATTCAGCAAGCTTTTGTACTGGACCAACTATCAAGGTTAAAGGGGTTTGAAATTCATGTGCAATATTTGTGAAAAACGTAAGCCTGTTTTGGTGAATTTCTTCTTCTCGTTTTTGAAGAAGAATATTTTTCCTTAATTTATACTGTTTACTAAAATAGCTCCATACAAAAAGGAGAAAAAGAAACAGTAAAATAAAATAAATAAATATTGCTACGTTTGATTGCCAATAAACGGGCTTAACTTTGATGTCAATGGCATGAACGGCATCGCTCCAAATACCATCGCTATTGGACCATTTAATCCATAGCGCATAGGATCCTTTGGGCACATTTGTAAAAGAGATAATCCTTCTATTATTGATCATGTTCCAATCTTGGTCAAAATTTTCTAGTTTATAGGCATATTGACATTTTTCACTATTTATATAAGTTAAAGCTGCCAATTCTATATCAAAGAAGTTTTGGTCGTGTTCTAAAACAATAGATGGATATGTCTTTGAATTTTTAGATATAACGAGGCCTTGATAATAGGGAGCATCTTGATTTTGACCACTGATTTTATCAATAAGGATATCTGGTACAACTTGAGATTCTTCTATTTTGGAAGGTAAAAAATAGTTAAACCCTTTGATTCCGCCCATAAAAACAAAATCTGTACTATTATTTTGATAAAAGGCCCCATCTGCAAATTCATTATTTTGCAAACCTTCATTTTTAGTATAGTTAATGAATTTTGACTCATTGAATATAAAATTAGATACCCCAAAATTGGTACTTATCCAAAGATTTGATCCATTATCAGAAACTATTCCATGAATGGTATTATTTGGAAGCCCTTCATTAACTGTAAAGTTTTTAAATTTAGGTTCCTCTCCATCATTAAACTCTTCCAATAAATTCAAGCCCAAACTCGTACCGATCCAAAGTTTTTTATTCACATCTACATGAAGACATAAAATATCATTATTCGATAAACTTTGCGAATCGTTCTTTCTATTTTTAAATGCTTTAAATCTACTTGTTTGCTTATTAAAAAGATTTAATCCCCCCAATCTTGTTCCTAACCAAAGTTCATGGTTGCTTTTTGGAACTATTGAAAAAATAATATTGCTGCTTAAATATCCATCTGCTCCATTTGCAGCTAAGTATTGTTTAAAATCGGTAACTTTTAAAGCCTCACCCAAACGTGAAATTTTAAAACGAATCATGCCATATCCGTTTGTTCCAAGCCAAATAAACCCATTTTCATCTTGATAAATGGTGTAAGTGGACTTAAAATATTCACACCGTTCACTTCCGATAATTTCTGGCCAACTAATAAATTTTGATTTTTTTAAGTCAAAAACATCAATCCCTTCTCCATCGGTACCAATAAAAATAAGATCGTCCTGCCCTTTACAAAGTGAAAACACGGCATTGTTAATAGCACTGTTACTTTCATTGAAAATTTGATATTCTAATGGTTTATTTGAATTTAGGTAGAATTTAGAAGGAAACCGGAACAAGCCATTTCCTTTTGTACCGACCCAAAATGAATTATTTTCCACTTCTAAAAACACGCGCACAATACCTCCATCAATTTCAGGCACTTGTAACCTAGAAACCAGATTAAATGCCTTTTTAAGTGGGTGCATTTTAAAAAGTCCGTCTCCGTCTGTTCCTGTCCAGATTACATCTTCAGTTCCTTGTACTAATGTTGTTATTTTTTGGTTCCTTAAGTTCTTAACCCATGAATTATTGATAATTTCACCTAAACCGTTAATGATGAAATAGCCTGAACTATCACGTAGCAAAAGACCTTCTTTAATATTAGCTGTAAAATTATCAATGTTACTTTTACTGATTTGTTGCTCATTTTTATCATGAAAAGAATATATAAAAGCATTGCCGGTGGTAGAAATAAAACACACCTTTCCCCTTGATAATATTCCAAATCCATTTACATTATTCGAAATCTTATCAACTTGTGATATCATTTTTTTAGCCTCATCATTAGTTTTTATCACTAAAGAATAGAGTTCATTATTATCTAATAATAAAAGTAATTCGCCTGTGGGTGTGAATGCCATTTTTTTAACGGCATTCTTAGGCAGGTCTTTAATCGGTAATAATTGAAAATCATTACCATCAAAGTAACCAATTCCCCAATCTTTAACAGCACAAAAAACTTTTTTAGAACCGTCAAGAGCTATGTTAAATTCAGATTCAGAAAAAGGGGGTTTGTCTTTTCTGGAAAAATAATACCTCTTAAATGTATTCGTTTTTTTATCATATCTATTGATACCATGCATGGTTAATATCCATATTTGACCAACATCATCTTCATCAATTTTCAGTATTACTTGATTGGTAAGACTGTTTTCATTATTCAATTCAGGTCTAAAAATTTTGAATCTGCTTCCATCATATCTGTTTAAACCATCCCAAGTCCCAATCCATAATAAATTTTCAGAATCTTGAAAA
The DNA here is from genome assembly GCA_963975495.1 of uncultured Flavobacteriaceae bacterium. Lineage (GTDB taxonomy): Bacteria > Bacteroidota > Bacteroidia > Flavobacteriales > Flavobacteriaceae > CAXBID01. Next base: position 14,817 of record CAXBID010000010.1, read on the forward strand.
ATGGTATTTACTGAACTATTTGAGAGCCCGTTTGTATTGTCTAATTGTTCGGTAGAATATTTAATATTGGAAATATCAACTCTACTTTCTTGAAAAGAATCTAACTCTATTACTTTATTTGATGGGATATTTAATAATGTTTGGTCATGTTTTTTGCTACAACCAATAATTGATAAAAGAATAATTGCTGCTAGGAATAAGGGAGATTTCAAATTCAATTGATTTACTTAAAATACAAGAATACGAATATTATAAAATATTTATTTACAATACTCCGTTAAGTTTTAGTTCATTTAATTGATAATGAGTAAAATAAGTTAAAAAAGTGTTGAAAAAATTAGGATAACTACCTGTTTATCAGTATATTAATAATGAATTTCAAAACAACTATCAATTGGCTCTTTCTTGCTAAATCCTTACGTCGAACTCAGGTTCATTGGTTGCCCATCGGAGACCAAGTATGTTTTCCCAATTTTATTGAGAGACAATTTAACGCCAAAACAAATAGAAAATAGAAAACACAAAATCATGAGACTCTATAATAACGCTCTTAAAGAAATAGCCTTACTCGCGTCGATTGAAAAAAAATAACTACATATGTAGCTAGACATAGTTTTGCAACTTGTTTGAAATACAAAGGCATATCAACAGATATAATTAGTGAATCATTGGGGCATCAAAACATCGTAATCACTCAAACATATCTTAAGAGTTTCAGCAATTTTGTTATAGATGATGCAACTGAAGTTTTGTTGTAATTTAATGAATAATCCTTTGTCGTTTGATAAACAAATAGTAGTAATATATACACTGTATCTAATTCTTGATAAATGACAATTTGTACAGTCCTAAGTAAGGTGTGAGATAATTAGAAAATCCTACTAAAATTCTCAAAAAAATTACTATGCAAACAGACTTCAGATATGTGTCTAATTTGGAAAATCAAAACAACTATAAAAAAATCAACCAAATACATGTATGTTAGCTGAAAAGACACGATGCAAAACGCACGACACAGTTTTTTTAATATCTCTGATAGTTTAATCTCTTTAAAAATACTTCAAGAATCATATGCCTATTCATCAATAACAGCTGTATTTAACAACCTTTTTTCAATAATCTTCCATTCTTCATGAAATTTATTCATCCTACATTAAACTCAATTTACGTTTACTACAGGTTGAATACTGTATGTATATTCTAAATTATCTGGAAAAATCTTGTATTTATCATGAGGTTGTGCACCCCAACTATCATCACCACCAACACCCATCTGCTCGTAATCGATATTTATATTGACGAAATCCCTTTTGGAAATATCGGCAGTATGGCGTTGCTGTTTTTGCATCCCTGCATCAAAATCTGAATTATATTGATGGTGTGCGCTAAAACTAAAATTACCTGATGCTTTCTGTATTTGTAATCCAGAACCCTTTTCATTGGTAAAACTAACCTTTCTAGTTTCTGTTTTGTATCCGTTTTCTTGTGGTCTTATATAGGGAAAGTATAAATCTTCAACTTTCGCTTTATAAATATCTACCAACGCAGATGTATTTCTATCTTGGTAGTTTTCATGTGGGCCTCTACCATACCAATTTACATTATCATAAGCATTTCTTATAATAAAATTATTGCCAAATCGTGGCATTGGTGGTAAATTTTTGCTTATGTTTTTAAGTCGATTGTTCACTGTTATGCTACCGTCTTTATGTACAGTGTAACTTATACTGATACTTCCATTTACAGATGGTAAATTGAAGGTTGACACCACTTTTACAGATTCTAGACTTTTAAGATTTTCTAAACTATTCAGGTCCAAATCTTTGCCATTATTTTCTGCTTTAAAAGATACCAGTTGTTGATTATCTGTGGCTTCTTTCCAAACTTTAAATTTCTGTGGCATGTTGTATCCAAAATCATTATCAGTTGCCGCTCTCCAAAAATTTGGTTTGATACCTTCAACTAAAACATTACCATTTCCATAATCAATTTCAGAAAGTAAACCAGTATTTTTGTTAAACGCTATTTTAACAGCGTTATTAGATAGGGTTAACACACTATCTTTTAAAGTTATATTAAACGGTGAACTTTCTGCAACTTCTAAAGGTTCAGGTTTATAATTCCCCATTTCAAATTGCTCGTATGCAACAGTATATCCCTTATCTAATAATTGTTGTTCTGTTCGGGTTTTCGCGTAAATATTCAATAAATATTCTTTGTTATTTACGTCTAATTTTGGTAATTTTAGATTGACCTTAGTTGATGTATTTGGTGAAATATTTAAGTTTTCCAATACACCTTCTGCGATTTGCAATCCGTTTTCTTTTAATTCCCAACTTAGCTCAAAATTATTAAGATTGGTGAAATCGTAATTATTGAAAATTTCTATCTTTCCAGATTTGGGCTTCGTTGATTTGAATTTTATATACTGATATACTTTCTTCAGCTCTTCCAAAGCAGGATGTGGTGTTCTATCTGGATTTACCACGCCGTTTAAACAAAAATTACCATCATTTTGAAGGTCTTCGCCTCCTAAATCGCCACCATATGCCCAATAGGCTTCGCCGTTATCATTTTTAGTTAAAATACCTTGATCTACCCAATCCCATATATAGCCACCTTGCATGACATCATAGGCTTCAATAACATCCCAATAATCTTGAAAATTGCCTAAACTGTTGCCCATAGCATGCGAGTATTCACATTGGATCAATGGGCGTTTTGGGTTATTCTCAGCGTATTCTACCATGTGATGAATTCGCCAGTACATAGGGGCTTGAATATCGGTGTTTTCATAATTTGTGGCACCCTCATATTGCACAGGTCTGGTAGTCTCTTTATCTTTTAACCATTGATAAGTGGCAAAAAAATTCTCGCCATTACCGGCTTCATTTCCTAACGACCATGTAATAATAGAGGTGTGATTTTTGTCACGCTCGTACATGCGTTCCGTTCTATCCAAATGCATCGCTTTCCATTCTGGTCTGTAAGCTGGATGTATTTTTTTTGCTTCCTCATTATTGTCCAAACCTTGATTGGTAGCGCCCATACCATGGGTTTCTATATTCACTTCATCAATCACATAAAAACCAAATTCATCACATAATCTGTAAAAAAATGGATTTTTAGGATAATGGCTACATCGTATAGCATTTACGTTGTTCTCTTTCATCAACTTTAAATCTGTCATGGTAAGTGCTTCGGTAATCACATGTCCTCTGGTATCATCATGGTCATGCAGATTAACACCTTTAAACAATACCGCTTTACCGTTTACAAGCACTTGGTTGTTTTTAATTTCCACGGTTCTAAAACCTGTTTTTAAAGCGGTAGATTTGTCTCCAACTGAAATTAAAACCGTATAAAGTTGTGGAATTTCGGCATTCCAAGATTTAACATCTGCAACCACATCTTCAAAACTAATTTTTGAAATTCCAGGTTGTAAGGTTTCCTGTTTTGAGAAATTCAGGATTTCTTTATCCCCATCTAAAAGCTGTACATTAATGTTTTTTGTTGCTGGTGTTTTGGTTGAATTTTTTAATTCTAAATCTATTTTAAAACTGCCATCTTGATAATCATTAATCAATCCAGAAGTCAAGGCAACATCATTTAAACCCACTTTGTCTTGAGCATATAAATAAACATCACGCTCGATTCCGCTCAATCGCCAAAAATCCTGATCCTCCATATAACTGGCATCAGACCAACGCAATACCTGGACCGCCAAATCATTTTTTCCTTTCTTAAGGTACTTTGAAATATTGAATTCCGCTGGTGTTTTGCTACCCTCGCTATATCCAACTTTCTGCCCGTTTAACCAAACATACATTGCACCACTTACACCTTCAAAGTGAAGAAAAACCTCTTTTTCAGTCCAAGTATCATCAACTTCAAAGGTACGTTTGTAGCTTCCCACATTATTTAAGTCGTGCTTAATAAACGGTGGGTTTTTAGGAAAAACATATTTAATATTCGTATAAATAGGAATGCCAAAACCTTCCATTTCCCAATTGGAAGGCACGTTAATTTCGTCCCAACCATTTAAGTCAAAATCGTCTTTATAAAAATCGGATGGTCTTAAAGATGGGTTTTCAGCATAATAAAATTTCCATGTGCCGTTGAGCGATTTATAAAGTGCTGATTTTTCCCAACTCGCATTGGCTAAGGCCTCTTCTTTTGATGAATGCATATAAAATGTGGCTCGTGGCTTTTCTCTGTTAATCTGAAAAACCTCTGGATCTTCCCATTCTGGGTTTTCCCAAGTTTCTGCTGTATATACAGGTCTTTCTATAACGTTACTACAGGATAAAATTAAAAAAGTAAATAAGAGCATACTATATTTATACATATTGAATTATTTTATGATATGTGTTTTATACGCTGTATTAATTATTTAGCGTGATTTTTATGGTACTTACTGAAAGTGCTTCAGTGGTCAACATTACAGTATCTTCTGGAGATGGAAAATTTTTGGATTCAATAGGTGTACCGTTATTAATCGCATCAGTACTTATCGAAGAATACCCCGTTATTTTAAGGATGCCATTACTTGCATCTTTAACAGTAATGGAGATATCTTTTGCTTTTGCACTGTAATTTGAGTAATGTGCGTACACCGTATTTTCATCTTTTTTTCTAAAAGCAATAATTTGTGAATCTGCATCACTCTCAATATCAAACCCAATAACGTGAGATGAAGCAGGTTGCGCTGAAGTTAATTCCCTAAAGGCGTAATAATGCTTATAAGGTGTTGGTTTGTCGGCTGCCCAAGGAATGCTTAAAAGTCCTCCGGGGTGAATTTCCTCATTCGGGTAATTGTTTTGAAAATAAAACCAAGCGCTTACACCATTGTTTACAGCAGTAGAAAAAAGGTTTGATAAAGATAAAGCTGCTTTGAGGTCCCTGCTAGCAAAAACAGCATCAAGATTTAAAGCATCGCCTTTTAGAGCGTGAGTTTCCGACTGATAGAAAGCCTTTCCTTCTGCTTGGTTAACGATATTTTTGAACAACTGCGGGTTAGCACCATTTTCGTATTGATGGGTTGCTATAATATCTATTTCCTGCCACACATCGGGATGATTAGTTTTAAAATATGCCATATATTCAAGACAGCCATTTGGAGAAATAGTACTTGGGCCCATAATTAATGGCACTTTCATGTTGAGTGTATTTATCAAAGGGTCTGCCAACATCGCCTTAAATTTAGGTACTGCAAATTTAAAAACACGGGACACCGCCTCTTTAGTGTCACCATTAAGCCCATAATGATACTTCCTGAAAGTTCTATCCAAATCTGGCTCATTCACCACATTTAAAATTTCCGTGGATACACCACGCTCCTGAAACCCTTTAAATAACTGAAACCACCAATTTGCCAATTTATTATAAATTTCAGGGTCATCTGTATTTAGTGCTTTTAGGGTTTCACTACCAACGGTAATATCATACATCAAATCTACAGGAAACTTATTGCCTACTAAGGAAAACTCCAATTCTGGTCGGTAAACTTTAGCGGCCTTCACATAGTCTGCTCTTCTATCAAAATAGTCTGGATTATCAACAGGATAAATTTCTATATAATCCTGAAAATACTTCATGTTGCAATCTTTAGCTATCAAACGGATGGCCTCATCTTGAGCCGTTGCGTTCATACTGTAATGATGCCCTAAAAATAAGCCTATGGAAACACCGCCTCCTATAAATTGATGCTTATAATCTTCAGCTTTCAACACGATTTTTTGTGCATTTTCAACTGGGTTGTCTTTAATGGGTTTTTCTTCTGTTACTGGATCGTCTCCGCTACATCCAATCATACTAAATATCAAGCATGATACTAAAATAACGGTTGTATTTATTGTTTTCATAAGGCTGTTGTATTTATAATTTAATTTAAAATTCATTTTATAATTTCCATGTATCTTCCCATATCATGGGTATAATGGTGCCATCATCATTAAACTCAAGCGGTTTGCTCCAATATTGGTAATCGTGCCCTTTTACGTTATCTGATGCCGAACCCCATAAATCGCCAATCCACATAAATTTTTCGCCATTTTCTGTTTGCAGCTTGGTAACATAACTTTGTTGTGCGGGAATGATGGGTTTCTTTGGGATGGTTTTACCAGTAATAAAAAAGGAAGCCGCTTTGGAAACCAATACTTCTTCAGAAAATAGGGCTATCTCGTTTATGTAAAGTTTGTCAAATGAATAATTTTCAGCAATAGGTACTATTTTAATTCTATGGGTATGTATGCCATTAAAATCAATAGAAACCTGTTCTTGTAAAGCGGATTTTAAAACGGTTATATTTTCTGGATTAATTTCATCCCATGTGCTAAAGTTCCAAGTGAATATTTTAAAATTTGGAGTTTTTATTTTTGGATGCACCCTTGGGTTGCTAACATCGCCACAATTTTCTGGTCGGTTTCCTGTAAATAGATGCATCTTGATGTTATCAACTGTTTTTTTATCAGAAAATTGAACTTCAACAGCATTAAAAATACTATCCTTTTTTTCGATGGTTTCGTAAAGCGTTCCTCTGGTTACGCCATCATTTATAACCAATGACGATTTTCCTGCGTATCTATTGATATTTCCTGTAAATTGGTATCCATTTAATGGATTATCAGACATATATACCCGTGCTCCAGAACCATAATTACAAAAACAACAGGTATAATCGGTCATTAAATAATAGGTTCCGTTTTTCTTGAATTGCGTACCTGCTTCCATATGTTCTGCGATAATACCACCATTTTCCATGGTTGAAACGGTATAATCTTCATCCAATTTTTCTACTGATACCTGATGGTTTTGAATGGTGTTATAGCTTAAATAACAACTCTGGTCGTCATCAACAAAAAGTCCGAAATCGCCCAATCCAACATCCGACCGGAACATCATTACGTTGCTATTTACAATTTTAAAAGGACCTGTAGGGCTTTTACTGGTTGCCACTCCAAATTGTCCGTTCCATAATTTAGGATACCAATTGTACCATAATACATAACGTTTTGTTTTTTTGTTGTACACCACATGTGGACGGTAATACACGCCTTCGGGTTGATTTGGCAACAATCTACCCTCCTTTTTCCATACTTTTAAATCTTTGGAACTGTAGCATACATAATGATTTTCAGTAGTAAATCCGTTGGTATTGCCATAACGTGTACCGTACCAATAAAACGTATCGTTAAATTGAATGAGCCTGCCATCGTGGGCATCTACAATATGCCCATCGGTATCTAAACGGGGTTTTACATTATTTACGGTTATGGTTTGTGATGCTACTATGTTTGCTGAAAGCAACATAAAAACATAGAAAAACAGATGCCGTTGAAAACAAATTTTATTTATAGATTTACTCGTTTTTAGATTCATGATTTATTCTATTTATAAAATTGATCAATAATTGAAATGCAGGTTGTACCATACCACCATGGTCATAGCCATCCAATTCATAAAGCGTGGTGTTTTTATGTCCAACCACTTTTAACATACGCATGAAATAGGCGTTTTCCTCATAACGTCCCAATAGTTCTTTTTCTCTATCTCCAGTAATCAATAGTATGGGCGGTGCCTCTTTTCTAACATGGTACAGTGGTGCGAACTCGTCAATAATAGGTTGTGTTCCTTCAATACCTTGTTCTTTTCTTATGGTAAAATGGGTTATGGTATGACCGCTAAACGGAATTAAACCTGCAATGTCATTGGCATTTATATCATATTTATTGAGCCATTTTTTATCAAAACCTACCATGCTTGCCAAATAGCCCCCTGCGGAATGCCCAGACACAAAAATGGATTTTTTAGTGCCGTTGTAGGTTTCAATGTTATTGAAAACCCAAGCTACGGCAGCGGCGGCATCTTCTATATATTTGGGATTTTTAACTTTTGGGGATAACCTGTAATTTACGGCAACTATAATTATTCCGTTGTTTTTTAAGGCCTCGGGAATAAATTTATCGCCACCCGAAAGTCCACCTCCATGAAACCAAACTACAGTGGGAGCATCCTTTTTGGTTTTGGGATAATAGACATCCAACTGACACCTATTTTTCACATAGGCATCAACATCATTTATAGAATCATTATAATAATGAAGTCCTTCATCGGTATCATACGTATTATTTTGTGAAACCACAGACATCACAAAAAGAAGCGCGACGTATATAAAAATTTTATATATCATTATTTTTTAAAGAATTTATTTTGACACATAATAAAAATTTATAATAGAACAAATAAATTACACACATTTAGCACATTACGGCTTGTTCGTTACATAGACCTCACAGGTTTTGAAAACCTGTGAGGTCTTAATTATCCTGAAAATTACGAGTAGTTTAATTCTCAAAATTAATTTTTATGTCCCTTTATAATTCGGGTTCGGTTCTGGAAACTTAGCATTCATACCTTTTAAGGCATCATCTAATTTTTGCTTCATCTCCTCAAATTTTTCAGAATTGGATTCAACCAAATTATGGGACTCACTTATATCTTCCTTTAAATTGTATAATTCGTAACGCTCGTCTTCATAAAAATATAAAATCTTCCAATCGCCTTCACGATATGCCGATGCTGGTTTGCCGTGTTGTGGGCTATAGTGTGGTAAATGCCATAACAAGCCACGTTGTTGCAATGCTTCACCTTTAAAAATGGGCACTAAACTTACGCCATCATTGGTCTGGTTTCCAGCATCGGTAACATCTACAAACGTGTTAAATAAATCTTGGGCAATAACAGGGGTATGGTTTACTTGATTAGGCTTAATCATTTTAGGCCACCTCACAATAAAAGGTTCTCTGATGCCCCCTTCATAAACATAGCCTTTACCCTCTCTTAACTTGCCATTATCTGTGGGTGGCGTATGTTTTGCAAAATAAGGGACTTCTTCAACAGATAACCCGCCATTATCCGAAGTAAAAACCACCAAGGTGTTTTCTTCAAGATCTAAGTTTTTTAATGTTTTTAAAATACGTCCCACATTTTGGTCAATAGATTCTATCATGGCCGCATAATGGATGTTTGGCATAATGGATTCATCATCATTGCCTCGCTTTTTTCTGTATTTTTCCACAAGTTCTTCTTTGCCTTCAATAGGCACGTGTGGTGCATAGTAATTCAAACTTAAAAAGAACGTGGAATCTTTTTCCTTAGTTATAAAATCGATGGCTTTATTGGTCAATACATCGGGAAGATAATCGCCTTCTTTTGAGTCGTTTTGTATTTCCGGTTTTTCTCCCAGAGGGAAAAACGGATAAAAGAAACTTTGAGGCAAGCCATTCCAAGCACCGGCAATATTCAAATCATAACCTTGGAATTGTGGTAAAAATTTACCGCCTCCCAAATGCCATTTCCCAATATGTGCGGAATGATACCCTTTTGGTTTGAGAGCTTCTGGAATGGTTGTGAATTCCAAATCCAAATGCTGACTTATAGGAGGCGTCTTTAATTTTTGATTGGGGCCTGCAGGCTGGTTGCCGTGAATGTGCTCCGTAATATTGACCCTTATGGGATGCAAACCGGTAACCAAACTGGCCCTGGAAGGACTGCATAAAGGCGCCGCCGCATATCCGTCCGTAAAAAGGATACCTTGACTTGCCAACTGGTCTAAATTAGGGGTTTCAATAAATGCGTTGCCATAACAGCCCAAATCGAACCAACCCATGTCATCCGCAACAATCAGTACGATGTTTGGTTTGGAATTATCAATAATTTCCTTTTTCTCTTCCTTGCAGCCAAGTAACAATACAGTTGTAACAATACAGGGTAAAATTCTTTTTAGATGATAATACATATGCTGTTTTTTTTATATGAATATTGAGCTATCTTATATTTGCTTTAATGTGATAATTTCCTGATGCTATTTCTATAAAATGATAATCTTTTTCTGTCGCAAATTGAACTGTTTTATCATTTACTGAAATCTCTTTGAATGTTGAAGGCACATAGATTTTTGCTTTTGTGTTTTCAGGAATTTTCAATTTTAATCCATACCCGTTTGTAGCATCAATTTCTACTTCAATGTTTCCTTTAATACTTGGCACCACTGCTTTCACTTTTTCTAAAAAACCCAATTGTGGTTTAATTTGAAAGGTATCATACCCCGCAGAGGTAGGATAAACACCGGCAACGTATTGTGATAACAACGTAAGTCCTCCTCCGCTCCATGCGTGGTTGGTAGTGCCACCGCCAAAACCTTTTGCCCCAATACCCCAACCTTCCCACATCGTGCTATAATCTGGATGGTTTACCATGGTTGAAAAACGTTCTTGCATGCGTTGCAAGGCCTCCTCGGAATAACCCATTTGAAATAGGGCTTCCAACACATATTTTTCCATGTAGGGGCTGGCATGTTTTTCTACTTTTAATATTTTTAAAATAGCATGATATTTTTCAGTATCAGCTAAACCAGAAACGACTGCCAAACCTTGTGAGCGATCATCTGTTTCTCCTTGGTATTCTGATGAACGATAGGCAGTACCGTTCCAAAATTCAGTATTGAAATCTTTTTTAAATTGTTCCATTTTAGATTTTGTAGGTGATGCGTTTTCAGTTTTTCCCAACAATTCCGACATTCGGTAATAGCTATCCAAAGCCATATAATATTGGGTATTAAATAAGATGGGCATATCTTTGTTACCGCCCCAATCGCCCCAAGTCCAACCACCTTTTCTGGCTATAACAGTTCCATTATCATTTAACTTCCAAAGCGCCAAGTATTTTTCAACATTTTTATAAACCTTTTCTAAAGTGGATTTATCTCCTGTATGCCAATAATAATTCCAAAAGCCATAGGTGCCAATACTGGACAGCATTTGTGTTGGCAATTCTTGGTGCCAATTTCCAGCGGGTATAGGCGAATACATCGTACTATCGGGACGTTGCCAATTTGCTAATTCCAATATGCCCTTTTTAACCAATAGGTTAGAACTCGGCGATAATGCGTAGAAGGCTTCGCCACTTTCCAGAACCACATCGCCCCACCATTGGGCGCGTTCCCTGTCTGGGCAATCCATGTAATTATCGCGCATGGTTACATATAGAGTACGTAATGATTTTTGCCACAACCGATTGTAAAAATCATCATCACATTCAAAATTTCCTGTAAACTCCGTATTATAACCTGTTTCCCTGTATTTTAAATCCAATATTTTAACACCTTTCGGAATGATATAGTATATTGTCTCGCCATTCATCCAGCCAAAACTTTCATAAGACTGAACACCTTGCTTTGTGGTGTATTCTGCTCTTACATTTGGTGGTCCTCCGCCTCTGTAATTACTTGTTAGCATCTCTATAAGAAGGCCTTCTTTTGCATCTAATTCAAAATATGGCGTAATCTGCGCGTTATAAGGCAACGCTAATTTTAGAGTGTCTCCCGTGGAAATAAATGGAAAAGTTAGATTCGTATTATACGATTTTAATCCAAAATTTTTCCATTGCGGAATGGGGCGTTGTACCAATTGATTCCAAGGTGTCGTTGGGACTGTTCCATATACAATGGCATTTGGTTTTGCTATATCATCAAAATTGGGTTGTATAAAATCAAAATTGCCGGTTCTGGCATCGAAAGCAACATTAGACTCAGGCAATCGATAATTAGGATGAGGGGCGTTGGTTTCTGTAAAAGCAGGATGCAACCATGCTTTCCAAGTGGCATCGGATAAGATATTAAAAGCATCGGTCTGTACATCGAACAGCAAGCCTGACTTGCCACTACTTTTATGGGAAAAACCATCTTTTCCAAAATACCAAACCAAAACCGCGAAGGTGTTTTTGCCTTTTTTTAAATATGAAGTTATATCTACTTTGTCATAATAGGTGTCTTTTGGTGTTGGACCTCGTTTTAATCCGCCTTCAAATACTACCATTTTTCCGTTTATCAAAAGCCAATATTTTGTATCGACAGCAATTCTAGCTATTATAGGCTTATCAGAAATGGTTTTTATATCGATTTCTTTTCTAAAATTAATCCAAGTATTAACCGTATCTGTGCCAACATCCGTACCGATCCATTGGGCTTTCCACAGATAATCAGCTTCTAACTCCTCTACATTTAAAACTTCATTTTTTGTAATAGGTAATTTATTTTTACAAGAAAAAGAGCTTACAATCAAGATTAAAATAATATATAGAAAATGCTTCATATCTATTTAATTATACAAATAATTGGTGTTTCAAACGAAAACCTTTTTAGTAAGTCAATTACCAAAATGGATAAGACATTAAAGAGCCCCTAATGGTAATTAATTTACTTATAAAACATGTGGAATTTGCCACGGTTTAACATCTTGTGCATGCACTATAACAGCTTTAACCAACACGACCATTATTAACCTACATAACTATCTTTTCCTTTTTATGAAATGTCTTTAGACCAATAATCATTTGAGATTGTAAATTCATGTTTAAGAAGTAATAAAGGTGTTTCAAAAATACATTTGAACCACCTTTACCTAACTAAATAAACAAACTCAAACTAAATATTTATTACCAACCATCCGTTTGTTGAAAACCGAATTGATCAACTTGTCCTTGTGGTATGCCAACTAAAACCCTGATATTTTGATAGGCATTTGCCGTAACCGTTAAACCATCGGCCACTTGTTGGGCACCATGCGCCGTCATGACGGAAACGAGTTCGTTTCTTCTTAATAAATCAAAGAAACGATGTCCTTCAAAAGCTAGTTCACGCCTGCGCTCATCTGCAATGGTTTTTGTAATGTCAGCCAATTCAGCAGCACTAAGAGCAGGATTAGTTATTCCTGCACGGGTTCTAATAGTAACAATAATGGTTGCAGGATCTCCACCACCAGCTTCTGCATAACATTCTGCTAACATTAATAAAGCATCTGCATAACGAAACATAGGCACGTTAATGTCTTGCTCTCCGGGCTCTACAAAAGGGAAAGCAAACTTACTGGCCCAGTTATAAGTATTACCGACATTATCTGTATATACAGAGATATTATGGTCTTTTCTCGCATCGCCATCTACATATAAATCAATTAAATCTTGTGTGGGCCTAAATTGGTTTCCTCGATTATTTGGGGTAGAGCCGACACCTAAAATTTCTTCGCCACTAACTGAAGGCACAAAATTGGTAAACAAATCGATGGTTTGACCGAGTGAAAAAGAATTTTGAATTTCAAAAATATTTTCTATGTGGTTTTTTGTTTTAAAAACATCTACATAATTAGGCAATAAACCGTAACCTAAGGTTGTAATTTGTTCCAATAATGGGATGGCTTGTTGGTATTGCTGTTGTGCCATATGAATTTTGGCTTTTAGCATCAATGCGGCTCCTTTGGTTGCACGCCCTTTATCGTCGGCTTTTATTGCAGAGGGAGTGGGTAATAATGAAATGACTTTATCGGCATCCACCAATAAACTGGCATATACTTCATCGGCTGGGTCTCTTATTAAAAATTCCTCAGACCTTATTTCCTCAGGTGTTTCACCAGCTTTAGTGACATAGGGAATATCTCCAAACACGCGTACTAAATTAAAGTGAAACCATGTTCTAAAAAACAAGGCTTCACCTTCTCTAAAGTTTTTAGCCTCAACAGTCGGGTAGTCGGGGCGATTGATATTTGCCAGTACAAAATTCGCCCTAGAAATCCCTTGGTAATTAGTGGACCAATAATTTCCTATTCGGGAATTATTAGCCTGCATTGTAAATTCATTTAATTCATCATCGTCAATTCCCCCTGAATCTCCAGTTGATTCAATGTTGGTATTATCAGATCTGCTTTCACCAAAACGCAATTGTAATTGCTCAGTATATAAACTACGGTTAGAGACATATATTCCTGCCACAGCTTGATCTATTTCTTGAACAGTTTCAAAGAATCCTTGAGGTGTTCTGTAGGCTTCTGGAGTTTCATCTAAAAAATCATCACAGCTTGTGAAAACCAATAGCATTAATATCCAATTAATATATTTTTTCATAATTATTTGTTTTGATGTTATTAAAATGTTACGTTTAAACCAATAGCGAGTGTTCTTGAAATGGGATATGCTCCGTAATCTACATTTCTAACCAATGCATTATCACCAGCTCTATTTGTTGTTGGACTTCCGTAATCGTACCCAGAGATAAGAATTGGGTTTTGTAAACTTGCGTATACCCTAATACTGTCAAAGTAATCTTTAGACCAATCGTCATTTAGTCTGTAGCCAAATGTGATGTTTCGAATCCAGAGATAATCTGCTTTTTGAACGGATAATGAATTTGGTTTTCTAAAAAATATTTGACTATTATTACTACCAATACCAGGAATGACTTTGGTAGTTGGATCATCGCCAGGTCTAAAACGGTCTAACAATTTTCTACTAATATTAAATTGACCATCATTTTGATTATCCAAAAATTGTGTTTGTCCAAATAAAATACTGCCTCCTACAGAACCATCTAAGCTCATACTAAAATCGAAATTTTTATAGTTTATTTGTTGGCTAAATCCAAAAGTGAAATCAGGATTTGAATCGCCAATTATTTCCACATCTTGATCCGTAAGTCGACCATCTTCATCAACATCTTTGAATTTAATAGAACCTTCTATAGCTCCAGGGTATTTAGGCACATCGGCATCGTCAATTTCTGTCTGGGTAAATAAACCTGTAATATTTAGTCCTAAAAATTTTCCAATAGTTTGACCCTCTCTAACTTCTGTAAAATTGATGCCCGCAATGTTACTGCCACCTGGGTTAAAGAAGCCTTCCTCTTGGATTAAATCGATGACTTTATTTTCATTTTGAGAATAGTTAAAATTAGCATTCCATTGTAAATCTTTGGTGTTGAAAACTTTGAGATTTAAATCAATTTCAAAACCTTTATTTTCAATTTCTCCTACATTATCAATAACGCTGCCGAAACCACTGGTAGCTGGTAAAGGTACTGACGCCAAGAAATCTACCGATGAAATGTTATAGTAATCAAAACCAATGGTAATTCTATTTTTAAATAAGCCTAAATCTACACCAAAGTTGGTCTCCTGGGTTTCTTCCCATTTGGCAGCTAAATTTGGAAGACCTGTTAAAACAACACCAGGCTCATTACTACCATTAAAGGTATAATTAAACTGTGCTCCAGGATTAATTCTACCTTGTGCTTGGTAGTTGCCTAATCCGTTATTACCGCTAACTCCATAACCTCCTTCAATTTTAAAATCGGAAATAACATCTTTTATAGATTCAAAAAATGGTTCGCTAGAAATCCTCCATGCTGCAGCAATGGATGGAAACGTTCCATATCGATTGCCTTCTCCAAATCTTGAAGACCCATCACGACGTACTGTAGCCGTAACATAATAACGATTCTTAAACGCATAGTTTACACGTGCTATCATTGAAATAAGTGCATTGGAATCGCTTGAAGCATTTGCTGACAGATCGGTTGGTTCTACTGAATTTTGACCACTTGGCAATTGAATGGCCTCATCGGCTAAATTTGATGATTCTACGTTGGAGGATGTTCCTTCGCGTTTTTCCATGGTATAACCAACCAAAGCATCAACATTGTGAACATCGTTGAATGTTTTTTTGTAATTCAAAGTGTTTTCAAAAACCCAGTTAAAGTTATTTTGGGTAAACACACGAGCACTGGCTTGTTGGGTTCCCAGCAAGCTAGGACTCAAGCTATTTCCAGGGAAATATGATGGGGTAAAATTCCTGTTATTTCTATCAAGATACTGTAAAGAACCAAATGTTTTTGCTGTTAGTCCCGGTAATAGTTCCCATTCTAAAAAAGTCCCTAGACGTATTTGGTTGGTACGTCTTGTATCAACTCTTTTAGTTAATAAGGTGACGGGGTTTATATTTCTGGCTCGGTAAATTAAATTACCTTCGGTAACACCAGTTAAGTTGCCTTCATCATCAAACAAGGGTGCTGTTGGATCGGTCCATGCAGCCAAAGAAACGGCATTGTAAATTTGAAAGTTCCCTGCGCCACCTTCCGTTCTTCCGCCAGTAGCTATAGCTTGTGAGGGTGCGAAATTAATACCGAATTTGAGGTTGTTCTTTAATTCCATATCAAAATTTGCATTGATGGAATATCGTTTAAAATCTGTCCCTATCAACGTTCCTTCTCTGTTTTCAAGTCCTGCAGAAACACTATATCTTACCTTTTCCGAGCCACCTCTAACACCTAAATCGTATTTTTTAACATAACCATTTCTGGTAATTAAATCAAACCAATCGTTATCAGGGCCTATATCTGTT
>CAXBID010000011.1:0-29777 GCA_963975495.1 uncultured Flavobacteriaceae bacterium
TGATTTTGTTTTTGTTTCCATAATTAAATGATTTTAAATTAAACAATATTTGAGCGCACACCAAACGGAAGACAAAATTTTGTCTCAAATTTTCAAGTGAAAAATTGGGGGAAACCTCTGGGGGTTCCGATTTTTCATGCAGATAAATTTGCAAGCAAATATTTTACGACGTTTACATTTCGGGAATATTGTATGAATATATCATTGTTTCCTTTTTTTAATCAATAGAATTTGAACGCCTAATATGAAATTACAAAAAATTTGGAACTGAAATTCTGCATCAAGCGAACTTTAGTCTAAAATGTTTTTTTACATTTTGGACTCATGTTCAAGACCTTTTTAATGAAGCGCTTTTCCCGAAATGAAGTGTTTACGGAATGTAGTGGGAATGGGCTGGAATGGAATTTATTTGCTTTCTTCTTTGTTTTCGGTCAAAGATGATTTTGACAATAATAGTTTTTCTATGCCATCATAACTATTTAGTTGATCATCTGGTAATATATTATCTATCAATTCAAGTATGGTTATAACTGCTGATTCGTTTGAACAAAAGGGTAATCTTGGAGGGCATAAAATCCCATCGCCCTCTAATGCTAACATACTAACCCTTAAAAGGCAAGAAATAATATAGCGCAATTCACCATTGTTTTCAACCATAAAGGAAACCTCTTGCGATGATAGTTCCTCATCATCAATCTTATAACACTTTCGTTTTCTAGGGCTTAAAAGCTTAATAATAGCTTCTAGTTTTTCTTTGTCCGATCCAATGGTGTTATCCTTATTTTTCATCTTTATTATCTGTTGTCTTGAGAAGTTTTTCAATGCTATCCATACAATGCATCTGATCATGTGGTAAGAGTTCCAAAATCAAATTAATAACCTTTGTAACACTGTGCTCTGCAATAGTGCTTCTATATGCAGGGGATACGAACATCCCATTGCCATCTAAACAAAAATAACACACTTTCAAAAGTTCAGAAATGTAACTGGTGATATCCTCATTACTAGACACTTCAATACTGATGGTTTTTCTTGTTCGATTCCCATAAGGTTCTTTTTGTATCCCAGAGAAATTTTTAACCAGTTTTTTAATAGCTTTTATTTTTTTTGCTTTCTTTTTCATAATAGTATGATTATTTACCTTTTTTTTCGGGTAGCATTAGTTCTCGCATTTTATCCAAATAAATAGCTTCTTC
This sequence comes from uncultured Flavobacteriaceae bacterium, assembly GCA_963975495.1. Taxonomy (GTDB): domain Bacteria; phylum Bacteroidota; class Bacteroidia; order Flavobacteriales; family Flavobacteriaceae; genus CAXBID01. The sequence goes on from CAXBID010000011.1 coordinate 1,197, forward strand.
AAAGGGGATTAAGTTTTTAGCGAATTCTAAGACAGTTTTTACATCTGATTCTTTATTCTTTATATGTAGTGTTAAATCTTGTTGTTCTTCTAAGGCTAGAATACTTACATTGAGCATGGATTTTAATGTATTGAACAATTCCATATAATCATAAACCCGGGCGTAATTCAAATAATATGCTTCGCTCTTACCTCCTATTGGGGTTAATAGCTTAAAATTTTCTTTACTTAATTCTTTAATCTTTTTAAGCTTTTTATGGTTTTTGTTGGAGTTCTTTTTTGGTTTTTTAATCGGACAGTTGGTTTCTGTTATGTTCGTGGCATTGTAATACACTTCGTTTTGAAACTTTAATAATTCTTGATTGAATAGTCTAATAACTTCTTTTATGAAAAGTGATACTCTAAGGTTTAGGGTTTGCAATTCTTGTTCTGTAATGGTGTAATGATGCGTATATCGGGATGAAGCATAGGCATCATCTAACAACTTTAATAAGGTTTTATCTGTTTCTAAGTTTTTTGAAAACGTTCCTCTTAATGAGTTAATGTAGCCTTCCACATAGCATTGATGGTTGCCGATACTATGGCATATTTTTATGGATCCTGTTATAAAGCTTTCTAACATGCGATAGGTCAGTTCGTAGGTTTGGTGAACCATAAATGCGGCTTGTGGATAGTCTTTTCGGTTTTGGTAAAATTTTATGCCTTTTTTAAAAGATTTAACTTTGGATATATCGCGTTTAAATCTGGTTTTTGCTTTTTCATAAACCTTTTCTAAATCCAAGGTTTTTAAAACCCATGGGGCATTCGAGCTTGTATCTTTATAGACCAAATATTTATCTAGGCAATGGTTATGGAAATACAGATTACCATGATGCAATTCTTGATTGACATATTGCAATGAGAAAAAAGAATATTTATAATCTGGATAGTCCTCAAATATGGTTGTGAAAACAGGTTGTATTTGGGTCGCAATTTCTCTAGGCATCAGGTTTGTTATAATAATCATTTGATACTTAAAAGGGTTTTCCTCTGTGCTTTGGCTTAAATAAATACGCTCGATATGTACCACTTCAATGATTTTTAAAACAATGGATTCAAGCTCCTTTGGGTCTTTTAGAATGCTTTGATTGTTGATTTTTGCTTCCATGATTTTAGCTTTTATATAAAGTAACGATATAGACATTGAGTACCGAACCACAGCAAGTTGTATTTTACTCGGTGCAACTTGTTTTTTACTTGTATATTTATGGGATTAATCACTATATTTGGAGTATGGAAACAGCCACAAAACCAAATCACATAGGACGGAAAATCAGTCGGATTAGAGAACTTCGAGGCATGAAGCAGGAAGCTCTTGCTGAAGCTTTAGGTATTAGCCAGCAGGCAGTATCGAAAATCGAACAGTCTCCAGAAATTGAAGAAGATAAACTAGAAGATATTGCTAAAGTTCTTGGGGTAACTCCAGATGCTATTCAAAGTTTTTCTGAGGAAAATGTTTTCAATATCATCAATAACACTTTTCAAGATAACAGCTCGAATAACAACAATTATTTGTGTACTATAAACCCGATTGAAAAAATAGTGGAGCTATATGAACGTCTTGTTCAAGCCGAAAAAGACAAAGTTGAATATTTAGAGAAGTTGCTTAATAAATAACCAATATTTGAAGGTAATCACTGTAATTATTTAAAACCAAAAAACTGCTTTTGGATTTTGGATAACTAAAATTCAAGGCTGCATATAATTAGAAATATTAATATTACACATTACTATACCACTAAAGAATATGGGCTCTACTCTCATTTTGTTTTGAGTAAAACTATTTTTGTTCTTCACTACTACTCTTATCTTCAAAATTTAGATTTAATAATTGAGCAATTTTTTTCATCCTTTCATCATCTTTAAATTTTTCCGAATTAAATTTTAATTGCAATTCTCCTAATACAGAATCTTTATGTTCTTTTGATGAGTTAATAATATCAACCAGAAACTTATAATTATTTAAAAATGTTTCGAAATCATTATTAGATTCGATTAGTGGTTTTATAATTTTTAGTGTGCTGCTTTCAGGTTTACTATTTAAATTACCGTGTTTAATTAATCCTTTTTCAAAAAATCCAAGTTCATTTTCCTTTACAACTCCTCTGTCATTAATAAATATGTCTCTTATTTGAGTAAAATATGACAAAAAATGCCTTTTGTAAATATTTTAAAAAGCGAACCAATAAAACGTATATTCAGTTTTTAAATGAGCTGCGAATAGAACATGCAAGCCAGTTGTTGAGAAAAAGCATAGAACAACCCATAGCTGAGATTTCTGAATTATCTGGATTCAACAATTTATCTAATTTTAATAGGCAGTTTAAGAACATTAAAGGGCACTCGCCTTCTTTTGCCAGAAAACGCAATTAAAGGGTGTTTTTTAGACTACTACCCTTTTATTAAATACAAATTATACCGAGAAAGCTCTTGATTATTAATCGCACTCTATCTAACTTAAACTGTCAGTTTTCATATTAATAATTATAGGGCACCTCTATTAATCCATTTATAAAATTCTGTCTCCTTTTTTAAGATTCATTTTTCCAATTTCATTTTATGAGATCTTTTTTCCAAAAGGCTTCATGTCTATAACCTACTTAATATCAGTATATTGCGTTATCACCTATTCCCAATTGGGCACACTTATCCCATCGATCCGCACTACCTGTTCATATCTGAAAAGGTTATAGGTAAGGTTGACCAGCCCAACAAAACCGCTTGCCCTTGCCAATCCAATGGCACGGCAATAGAGCCTGTTCATCGATTGTTCCATAAAGCCAAAGATATGTTCGACCCGTGCCCTTGTCCTGGATTTTTCGGTGTTGCCCTGTTTTTGTGCCTCGCTCAGCGGATTGTTCCTGCTGCCTTTTTCGTGGACCTGGCTGACCACTTCATATTTTTTGAGCGTCTTCTCCTGCTCCTCCCCTGTATAGGCACTGTCCGCCCAGAGTTCCTGGCCCTTGTCCCCTTTGTCCAGCAAGTCCCCCAGCGTTTGGGAATCGTGGACCGAGGCTGCCGTGACACTGTACCTGTCCACGAACTTGTGCTTTTCATCTGCCTTTATATGGTTTTTATAGCCGTAATGGTTCTCGTTGTTTTTCTTTGTCCAACGGGCATCGGTATCCTTTTGCCGTTTTTTGTTGGGCTCATCTTCCCATAAACTGTTGCCCTCCCCATCTTTTATCTTCTTGTTCTCATCCCTGTTGTTGCGCTGCCGCGGGGCGGGCACAAAGCTGGCATCTATGAGCTTTCCCTCATTGGCGACCAGCCCGTGCTTTTCCAATAAAGTGGCAAAGAGATCGAACAGTTCCCTCTCCAGGCCCTTGGCGACCAGCTTTTCCCTGAAAAGCCAAATGGTCTTCTCATCGGGGACACGGTCGTTCATGGTAATGCCCAAGAAACGGCAGAATGTAAGCCGGTCCAGGATCTGGTACTCCATCTGGCCGTCGCCCAAGTTATAGTAGCGCTGCAGGATCAAGATCTTGAACATCAGAACAGGGTCGTAAGGCCTGGGCCCCGCCCGCACAAACTTCTTGGGGCGGCTTTTTTCCAGTACGTCCCGAAAGTACTCCCAATCCACAACTTTATCGAGCCTTTCCAGGGGGTCGCCCTGCCTGCTGAGTTTTTCCAGTCGGTTTTCCTCTGAAAATAAGCCTAATGTGCCAGATTCCTTATACATAATCAGTATGGTTTTGTTTCAATAAAAATACAAAATAATCATGTAAATAACTAATATTCAATTACTTAATATTAGACGTTCCCTATAGTTTTTTTGTAAAAGAAACAATCAGTTTATACAAGTTAAAATAAGTGATATCCTCCATATTTAGGGTAATTTCATCATTGTTAAAACCTTTGTTTTATCCTAATTTCACTATTCCAATTAAATTAAAAATTACATTTTAGTTATGAAAAAAAATACACTTAAAATTGTAAGTTTCGTCTCCTTTGCTCTTATCGTTTTGGGATTTGTTCTTGTTAAGGGTAACCTGTTACAATTTAACGAAACCTATGAAGATGACTACCACCACGAAGAATACGGCGAAGATTATGAAGAAAGTGCAGAAGAAATTGCTTATGAAATGGCTATGGACGAACAATCTTTACCCAAACCATTTATTTTCTCAAATTTAAGCGGGGATGCATTAGCGGAATATAGCACTTGGTTGATTAATGCTGAAAAAACTAATTTCACATTTAGTAATACTGATGATTTTTCATCGTACTTTGAAACTGCAAAGCGAAACATGACCATGCTACCAGCAGAAGAGTACTCTTATGCTAACAGCACACTTTCTGGAACATGGGATCAAAAATATCTACACATGACTTCCTCTACCGCCCCAGGTTATAGTGAAGGAGGTTTTAGAACTGATGGTTCTCTCTATGATCCCGTAAACGAGGAAATGTATATCGTATCTTTTGCAGGTCATATATATAAAATTGATGAAGACGCACCTATAAAATGGTCGCTTAGAAATCACACCAAAAGTTTTGAAGGCGATAAATTTAATGGTGTAAATCTAATTGATGGCTCTTTTAGAATGTTAAATCAGAAGGACAATGGCGGTATGGAATTTTCTGACGATGAAGGTAGAACATGGATGGATGCTAATGGTGCTTTCTTTGAAGGGTCAGCAAATTACACAACAGTGGTCACTAAAAAGGATGCGAGTAAACGTATAGTTGCTCATGGCGCTAGAAGAAATACTAGTGCTGGTAACGCTTGGTATGATTATGTTTATTTCTCTATTGATTATGGTTTAAACTATACACAATCTGCCTTAAATTTTCAAAGCAATGCTTTTGATGTTGAAATATTAAAACCGCACTCTAGTAGAGCTGTTTACCTTTTTGCTAAACGAAATAGTGATTCTAAATTATTCGTCTACAAAATGGGAGAGAATGATACAGACTTTGCTTTATTACATGAGCCTACAACAGCGATCGGAGGCTTAGAATCTGTTGAAGGCACTACAGTAAGTGGTACTACGCATTTTTATATTAGCTACGGCAATACTAACATTTACTATTCTGGTGATGAAGGTGCTACTTGGACACAAAGTATAACATCTAGTGATACCGGAAGAAATATTGCTGAAGTACACCCTACGCAACCTAATATGGTTTTTAAAGGCTTTGTTGAATTATGGATATCTACAGACTATGGGGTAAATTGGACAAGAAACCAACACGTTTTAAGTAATAATGATATTTATGTTTGGGATTTACAACACTTTAAAACTTTTGATAAAGAAGACGGTGGTTTTTTTACAATTTCAGGTTATGATTTTGGAACCTATTATTCTGAAACACCAGAAGACTGGAACTCTTGGATTAGTGTAAGCAGAGGTAATCCAACCACAATGTGTTATGATGCAGATACTAGTGAAAAATATAACAGGATATTTACAGCAAATCAAGATAGAGGATCACAAAGTTTCTTAGATGATACTAATCATGATACTACCCTACCTATCCCTACTATAAGAGAAGCTAACACCGATGTTTTAAGAGTAACTATAGGAAATGACGGTGAATCTGCTTGGTATTGGTATTACTATGGAGCCATAGGAAGAAGTTCTGTTACGGATGGTGGTAATTTTAGAACTGTAGTTTCAAAGCGAGATCTTTATACAAATTGGGCTGCTACGAGTATGATTCCTTCTCCAATCCCTAGTGAAGATGCTGTTTATATCCCTTGGGGAACTCAATTACAAAAAATCACTTATGATGGCAGTGTAGTAGAAAGAACTTTACACTCATATGTTTTTCCTGAAGCAGCCCATAGTTTTGGCTATTCAAATGTAAATACAAATAGATGGTATGCAGGCTTACAGTCTGGTAAATTCATGTATTCTACCAATGGAGGAAATTCTTTTACAAATTCAACTTTTAATGGTTCTTGGCCACAAGGAGACAACTCCCATAGAAAACGTAGAGCAGTTATTGCAACTAGCCCTATAGATGAAGCTACCGTGTATTACGCAGGAAAAGGTAATAATTTTTTAATATCTGTAGACGGAGGACAATCGTTTACAAATCATAATGATGGCTTAACCGTTGACAGAATAGTTGATATGGAAGCAACACCTAATGGACAATTTATTTTTGCTGCCTGTGAATTTGATGGCGCTTGGGTTTACGCTTTACAACAAGACAAATGGTTTAAAATGGATGGTGCAGATGTACCAGATGCTGTAGGCTTTACAGACGTACAATATATTGATTCTGAAAACGTAGTACGTTTTGCAACTTATGGCAGTGGTATTATAGATTTTAGTTTAAACGAAGATTTCTCAACTGTTTTTGTAGCAGCTGATAATTTTGAAATTCAAGTTACTGATGAAACTTGCCAAGGAAAAAACGGACAATTAAAAATAGACACCAAGTTTAAGCATAATTATAATGTAACTGTTGCTGGTGTAGATTACAGTTTTACAAACACATTAAACATTCCTAATTTAGAACCCGGATCACATGATGTTTGTATTGGCATAGCTAATACTTCATACTCACATTGTGTTACATTGAATATAGCGGCCTCAAATTTATTAACAGGAAAGGCGTCTAATATTAAAGGAAATAAAGTAGATGTAAATATAGAGTCAGGGACTGCACCTTATACTGTTTCTGTAAACAATATTAAAATATTGGAAACAAACAAAACTAATTTTAGTATACCTGCCGAAGAAGGTGATTTTATTCAAGTTGAATCAAAAGCTACGTGTGAAGGTAAATTAACAAAGGTTGTCGGATCCTCATTTGAAATAAAAGCATTCCCCAACCCTACAACAGATTTCTTTGAGTTACGCATACCTAATTCAAAAGAAAACGTGACTATAGAAATGTATTCACAATCCTCTGGATTAATATCCTCAAAACAATACACCGTTGTAAATAATAAAGTAAAAATGAATCTAGAAAATAATCCATCAGGAGTCTATTTTTTGAGGATAAATTTAGAAACACCAAAAACAATTAAAATCATAAAAAAATAAATATGAAAAAGATATTCTATATTTTAGTTTTTAGTTTTATCTCAGTGTCATGTTCTTCTGGTTCAAGTGATGATGATGGCGGAGGTAATAATTCAGACAGTACGCCTAGTGTGCCACAATTAGTATTTCCTAGCCAAGATCAATTATGTATAGAGAATACACTCAATTTCGCCTGGAATGCCTCAACAAATGAAGACGGAAGTTCTCTTCTCTATACGTTTCAAATAGCCACTGATAATCAGTTTTCGAATATTGCAGTTTCTGAGGTCCAAACTTCTACATCAAAAATTGTTACTTTAGATAAAGGTGTTGCTTTTTATTGGAGAGTAAAAGCAAGAAGTAGCAAAAATATAGAGAGTGCTTATTCTCCGGTTTCTCAGTTTTATACTGAAGAAGTCCCAAACACTAATAACCTCCCATTTTCTCCAGCAAATGTCGCACCATTTGTAGGTCAAAATTTTGATGGTTTGGGTACTATTAATTTACAATGGACAGCATCTGATGTAGATCAAGACCCGCTAAAGTTTGATGTTTATTTCGGGAAAGATAAAAACACATTGACTTTAGTTTCTGAAAACACAGAAAACACGTCTTTACAAGTAACTACGGATACTGTTGACACTACTTACTATTGGAAAGTTATTGCTAAAGATGATAAAGGTGCTCAAACAGCTAGCCCTGTATGGGGCTTTAAAGTGAAATAGGTTATAATAGTAACTATTAACGTTTAATAAATACGTTAAATTAAACATCCTTATCTAACTTCTATTTGAAGAATGAGGATGTTTTTTTATGGTATCATCTAGTATTAAAAGGCATTTATTAAAAATTATATCGCATTTATTTCTAATACATTTATTCTTTATTTTGTTCTAAAAAAGCAGGACTCCAAATATCTTTATATTCTGGTTCTTTATTTTCCATAAGTTGTTTATGAATATAGTAGGTCACATCAATCCAAGATTTTCCCTCTACCCACAAAGGCTCTATTAGTTGATTTTGCCATGTATTATAAGCAGACCAGATGCTATCAAACTGCTTTGTTTTTTGCTGCGATACATCTATAGTTTCCCCTAAATCTTCACTCAAATTATACATCGTAGAACCATAATCTTTAAGATTAATGATTTTGTAATCTCCTATTCTAGCAGCTGACTCATTTAGTTTTCTCCAAAAAAGCTGCTGATGCGGGTCGCCTTGTTTTTCATCTATAAGATATGGGATTAAATTCACACCATCTAACTGAAGATTTTCTTGTTTTACAATATTGGCAGCCGCTATAGACGTTTCAAATATATCTAGCGAAGACGTTAAACCATCAAATGAAGCTCCTGCAACAATTTCTTTAGGCCATGATATCACGAATGGCACCCGATGCCCGCCTTCAAACTTATTGCCTTTCCAGCCTTTTAGTGGGCCTGTTGAAGATTGATTATTGTGTGCGCCTCCATTATCACTTAAAAAATATATTAAGGTATTCTCTCTTTTTCGCAGAGCGTCTAATTTATCTAATAGTTTGCCAATGTTCTCATCTAAACTCCAAGTCATAGCTGCTAATTCTTTCCTTGGGTGGTCGCTAAATTTTTCTAAATCTTCTTGCTTAGCATGCATTGGAGTATGCACTGCATTATAAGACAAATACATAAAAAATGGCTTGTCTTTTGATGCCTCTACAAATTTTACAGATTGACTTCCTAAAACATCTGTCATATAGCCATCAAAAACAACACGCTCTCCATTATGTTGAAGCATTTTTTCTTTAGAAGGATTATCAAGAGGAAAATAAGAGCGACTTCCTGCTAAAAACCCATAGAATTCATCAAATCCCCGTTGATTTGGATGGTCTGATATTTCTTCTCCTAAATGCCATTTTCCTAAGACAAACGTATTATATCCGTTACTTTTAAAAACATCAGCCATTGTAGTAACATCGTCACTTAAACCAATACCCCCAGTTCCGTTTGCTTCAAAACCAAAACGTTGCTGGTATTTTCCTGTAATTAAACCTGCTCTTGAAGGTGCGCAAACTGTGGCACTTACATGAGCATCAGTAAAAACAACTCCACTTTTAGCTAATGCATCAATGCGAGGTGTTTGTAAATCTTGGCTTCCCATAAAACCAAAATCGACGTAACCTGCATCATCAACTAAAATAATAATGATGTTTGGTTGTTCAAATTTTTGACTTTGCACATTCTCAGGTTTTGATTTACATGAGAAAGCAACAACTATCAACAGTATAACCACTGCAAAACATCTATTCATGATATCGTGTTTAAAAGGTTTTTATTTTATTATAAAGGCAAAACACTATAAGAATAGGATTGATTTTTAGCTTCAATTTGATATTGCTCCAATGGGCGAGTCCACCAACTAGTATCTCCTCCAACACCCATTTGTGCGTGGTCAATATTAATATTTACTAAATCTCTTTTAACAATATCTGTGGTATGCCGCTGTTGTTTCGTTTCGCCTGCATCAAAATCTGAATTGTATTGATGATGTGCACTAAAGCTTAATAATTTTGAACCTAAAACCTTTATGCCTTTCCCGTTACTATTTGTAAATGTTACCCAACGTACATCTGTTTTATAACCGTTTTCTTGTGGCCGTATATACGGCACATACAAATCTGACACTGAAGCTTTATAGTTTCCAACAAATTGAGACGTTTTCCTGTCTTGGTAGTTTTCCAATGGTCCTCTACCGTACCAATTTACTTGGTCGAACTCACTCTTTATGATAAAATTTGTGCCAAAACGAGGTATGTTTGGTAAATCCTTTTTAACATCAATTAATGCGTTTGTGATTGTTAGTTGTCCTGACGCATTAATATTATAATTCATCTTGACTTTAGCTATATCGCTAGGTAAATTATAAATCACCTCAAAATTAACAGAATGACCATTAAAGCTTGAAATTTCCTCATTTTTGGATATGTCCAAAACCGTTCCTTTATCTTTTAATTGTATGGAAACTAGCGTTTGTTTTTCTGTAGCTTCTTTCCAAACACCTAAATGTTTTGGCATATTAAATCCGTAATCATTATCTGTTGTCGCTCTCCAAAAATTAGGAGATAATCCTTGAAGGATTAGGTTTCCATTTCCATAATCTAACTGAGATAATCTTCCAGTAGCCTTATTAAAACTAGCTATAAATACTTCAGATTTAAAAATTATTTCATTTTCTTTAGAAGAAATAAAAAGTTTGTCTTGAGTATTCTCTATAAAACTTGGTACAAAAGCACCCGTTATAAATTGAGCTTTAGCTACAGGAAACCCTTTTGACAATAACGGTAATTCAACATGGGTTGATGCTAAAAAATTAAGGGTATATTCTTTCTTATTAACATCAAACTTAGGTAGATTCAAATCTAAAACCTGAGATTCACTTGGAGCGACATCTACAACGCCAATAGAACCAGATTCTATTTTTTTACCTTCTTCAAATAATTCCCAATCCATTTTGAAATTATTCAAATTCGTGAAAAAATATTCGTTAGTTACTTTCACTTGTCCTGTTTTAAAATTAGCTTCCGTAAAATGAATGTTTTGATATACTTTTTTTAGTTCTTCTAGTCCCGGATGCGGTGTACGGTCTGGATTCACAATACCGTTTAAACAAAAATTAGCATCATGCTGAAGATGTGCTATACCAAAATCACCTCCGTAGCCCCAATATTTCTCTCCGTCTTCAGTTTCAGCCACAAGTCCTTGATCTACCCAATCCCAAATAAAGCCACCTTGAAGCACGTCATATTTTCTAATGACATCCCAATAATCTTTAAAATTACCTAAACTATTACCCATGGCATGCGAGTACTCACATAGAATTAATGGGCGTTTCGGATCATTCTCAGCGTATTTAATTAATTGAGGAATACGATTATACATGGGTGCCTGAATATCTGTATTTTCGTAATGCGTAGCACCTTCATATTGTGTAGGACGTGTGTTATCATTTTCTTTTAACCACTTGTAAGTCGCGAAAAAATTTTCGCCATTCCCTGCCTCATTTCCTAAAGACCATGTAACAATTGATGGGTGGTTTTTATCCCTTTCAAACATTCTTATCGTTCTATCTAAATGCGCTTCTTTCCAATCAGGGCGATATGCTGGATGTGCTTTTTTGAGTTCAGGCTTTTTATCTAAACCTTGGTTGGTGGTGCCCATGCCATGGGTTTCAATATTAGCTTCATCTATAACATAAAAGCCATATGTGTCGCAAAGCGCGTAGAAAAATGAATTTTTAGGGTAATGGCTGCAACGTATGGCATTCACATTATTTTGCTTCATTAACCTTAAATCTTTTAGGGTTAAAGCTTCGCTAATTACGTGTCCTGTGGTTTCATCATGATCATGAAGATTTACCCCTTTTATCAAAACCGGTTTACCATTGACTAAGAATTGGTTGTTTTCAATTTTTATATTTCTAAAACCTACTTTTACGGAAGTGACTTGAACTACTTTATCTTCTGAATCACTCAAAGTTAAAACAGCGGTATACAAGTTTGGTGTTTCAGCAGTCCATGGTTTCACATTAGGAATTACAGCTTCAAATAAAACATTTGATTTTGATGGAGCAACTTCTATAGATTTAGAGTTGCTGAAAACTTTATTATTATTAACATCAAGAAGTTCAACTTTTAATTTTCTTTTTTCGGTTGAATTTTTAGTGTTTTTAAGTTCTATATTTAGGCTGAGTGCACCATCTTTATAATTATCTACTAAATCACTACCCACTCTAAAATCATTAATTGCAATTGGGCTATCTGCTCTTAAATATACATCGCGTTCTATACCGCTTAATCTCCAGAAATCTTGATCTTCAATATAACTCGCATCAGACCAACGTAATACTTGCACCGCAATTTGATTTTTTCCAGGTTTAACATACTCTGTGATATTAAATTCTGCGGGTGTCTTACTACCTTCATTATACCCAACTTGCATACCATTTATATAAACATACATAGCACCACTTACGCCTGAAAAATGTAAATAAACATCCTTTTTATCCCAATTAGAAGGGATTTCAAAATCACGTTTATAGCTTCCTACGTTATTCATATTATGAGGAATAAATGGCGGATTCTTAGGAAAAACATAGACGATATTTGTATAAATTGGAAGCCCAAAACCTTGCATTTCCCAGTTAGAAGGCACATTAATCGTATCCCAACCTTTTAGACTAAAATCGGTTTTATAAAAATCGGTTGGTCTTCCTTGAACACTATCTGTATAATAGAAATTCCATTTGCCATTTAAGAGTTTGTAATTTGGAGATGCTTTCCAATCTTTACCAGAAATTATAGCATCTACACTTTCAAAATTATAAAAGGTAGCTCTAGCAGGTTCTCTATTTAAATGAAATATTTCAGGGTTTTCCCATTCTGGATTTTCCCATTGTTCTGCAGTATAAATAGGTCTTGGAACAACAACTTCTTCACATGAAACAAATAATACTACAACTGCAAAAATTTTTAAGTAGATCTTCATTTTTGATAATTTACTATTAAAACATATTTATTTCTTCCAATAAACACAATCTTATGACTATATATTCTTTAAACCTGAGTTCGATTGTTAATCAACTAAAAAAAAGCAACTTATATATAAAACATAATCATAATATCGCCTTGAGCCCAGTCGAAAGGTTTTTTAAATCGTAAATAATAATGAGGTTTCGACTGCGCTCAACCTAAAAACAAACAACTTACTGAATATGAATACCTTACAAACACATCATTAATCGAACCCAGGTTTAAAAAAAAGAACAGACATGTTTTACACATCTGTTCTTTCATAAATTGATATTATTATTAATTAGCAGTATGCTTAATTCTTAATTAACTTTTTTGAGGCTGTACCTCCGTTGTTATCAATCATTTTAACAATGTACATACCAGAAGCTAAGCTGCTTATATCGTACTCATCATTATTTGTTTTAATTACATTTTGAACTTGCTTTCCTAATAATGTATAAATAGACACGTTATGAATTTCAACATTATTTCTTGTTGTTATTTTAAATGCAGACTGCGCTGGATTTGGATATAAAGAGATACTTTTCTCTAATTCGAAATCTTTGTTGCTTAATAAAGGATTAGAGTTTAAAATTTGGATTTCATCTATATATCCTGATATGCTACCTGCATCGTCAAGGACTTGACCTATTGGGTCATTTTCGAAGCCAATATCTGGATGAATTGATAATCTAAATAGTGTACCGTGCGTGAAAGCTGTAGCGGTTTGCTCATCTTTAATTTCAAACACTATTTCTTGCCACTCATTAGGAGTAGTATATACGTTCAAAGCTCTAACAGCTGGCCCTCCATTTGAACCATCATCAGGAGCATCAAAACGAATTCCTAAATCTGGTTGTGCAGGGTAATAAACCATCATACTTACATACTTAGTTTCGGTATCAGAAATAGCTAAATCTGGTGTAACATTAACCCCAGCTATAACCCACCATTGCGTAGCAGTACGTTTTACTTCCAAACAATTTGCAGTTGTATTAATTCCAGAAGGATTAGGGTTAGCGACAACTGCTGTTGTTATTCCTCCAGCATTTGCTACTAAGCCTCCTGATCCGGATTCAAAATCATCTACTAAAGTTTGTCCGAAAATTAATCCAGAGCTAAATGTCAATAGTAATAATAAGGTAATTTTTTGTTTCATAATAATAAAAGTTTAGTGGTTAATAAAAAGATTAATTAATAATCTTAAAGTTATGATATTTAAGCTATTAAGAAATGGACAATGCTTATGAATATATAGACAATAATACTTTTTTGACATGCAAGAGCATTGAAGTAATCAGTCAGTTTTAAGAAGAGTGAAATACCTGTTGAGTATTTTAATGTTTATGAAAAAATTGTATTGATTTTTATAACATAATGGCAGAGATATACTTTTGAAATCAATTCATTTTCCAGACTCTAATATAATCTACCTTGGCTTCAGTAGATGATCCAACTGCCCTTGATGTAAAATCTGCGGTACCTCCAAAACTAGCCCCGGTAGATAGCCATAAAAACTCTTCTACTTGTGGTACCCATATTCCTTGATAACGCGTCATGAATTCACCATCATAATATATTTCAAGCATATTTTCATTCCACAATAATCCATAAGTGTGATAGCCTGAATGAATTCCAGGTGTTTCGTATCGTCTGGTATTTGCTTTTTTATCAGCACCATAGCCATCTATATGTACTACACTTTTAGTAAAATCGCCAACCCAAGCAGATTCAAAAACATCTATTTCAGCGCCGTCATTTCCTGTACCATCAACATTCCCCATGTTGTCTCCCTGTAGCCAAAGCGCTGTATGTGTTCCAAACATGGTTTCAGCAATATCTATTTTAGCCTCGATGTATCCATATTTAAATTCGAATAAATTATTTGAAAAAATAGATCCACAATGTAATGTGTTTTCATTTACTTTTGAACTTTTAAGTATGACATTTCCATCTTCATAACTTACATTTTCTGGTTTCCAAAACCATTGTGCGATTCCTATACCAGGTCGTGCTGCTCTACTGTTAACAGAGTTATTTTTTATCCATTTAGTAGGTTCAAATTTATCAAAGTTGTCTTCAAACATGAGTGTCCAACTACTTGTATTTACAGAATTTAATAATGGCTTAACTGCTGCTACTGGTGCATCGCCATCGTTAAATTGATCGTCATCTGGCGAGGTACTATTATCCTCACTACAGGAAAAAAACATAACTACCAATATAAAACAGTTTAAAAAAAGCACTTTATTTTTAAAATAATTTTTCTTGTTTTTCATAACATTTATAATTTTCGGAATTTAAAATAATTTATTCGTATATATCCTTAGCTGAAAAACCAGCTTGTTTAACTTCTAGTTTAAGTGATTTCAAATCTTCAACTGTAATGGTATTTGAAGGATTAAAAGTATTACTTGTCATGTATTCTAAAACACTATGACGTAACTGTCTTGCAACAGGTCTTTTATTTAAATTTGTTGTTAAATCAATGGACGAAAACACCAATTGCCCATTACCAACTTTAGCTTCGAATAAATTGGATAAATGATGATTTGTTACAAAATTATCTATAACTCGAACTAAAGGTTTTGCCTTTATAGAATCTACTACGACTGATTTAGAATTAATACACAAATCCCACCACTGCCAATTGGTATGAGAATCGGTTGGAAATTGATTAAATACTGGATGCTTTTCATCTAAAAGCACTCCCATAGTTGCAGGTTGATTAGGAAAGTGTACGGGACTCCAAAATACAGGTACAAAACGCCCTGCAATCCCTTTTAAAGCATTGAAATCCGGATTTAAAAGCACCTTTTTTCCTTCCTGAAGGGCTTGTTCTGCAACAGCAAAAGACGCAGTAACAATAATGTCTTTTTTAGTTAAGTCAACATCTTTAGGATACACCCAAATATTCCAACTGTTCTTATATTTTGTTCCGCTTAAACTCACATTAATCGTTAACTTTTTAGCCTCTTTAGTAGTAATGTCATATTTGATTAATCCTAAATCTGTATTATTTCCAATAGATAAATTGATATTGTTCAGGTTGCCCTTTTTAACTTCATTCCCTGATTCGTCGGTAATAGTCCAATTTATTATTTGATTGCTTAATTCTTTATAAAAGTTCGCTATTTCAATAGAAGCTTCAAAAGTTTCACCAATTTCATATACCGCTTTTTCAAATCGAATTAAAGGCACAACTTCACTATTAAACTGACTAAATTCTTCGGCAGAAATAACACCTTTGGATTCCCAAAAGGCATTTAACAAACCGACCAAAGCAGTTCCTTGTCCCGGATAATCTTGAAGTTGCAATAATTGAAACCCATCAAAACTTGGTGTTTTTAGGGCACGCTCTATTTCTTCTTTATACAGTAATGCTGCCAGTTTTCCTGAATTATAAGTAAAATCTTTGGCCAAATCCATTAAGCCTTTCTTTCCTAAATCTTGCTTTACTGCAATAAAATTAAGCGGTTCTAAAACGCCCGTGTATTTTGAAATTTCACTTAAATCTGGATACACAGCATATTGACCAATTTCATGTGATATCAAAGGAATTGTTATATGTTCACTCCCCGATGTATAATCGGCATTGAAATGAGGTGGTTTATCATTAAAAATACCTTGGCCGCGAATCCAACCTTTATCAGTCCATTGTGCAATAAAAAACTCATCTTCTACCTCTGGCCTTGTACCTGTAGGTTTCTGAAATGAAAATGAAGTTGTTGTATATAAATGCCTATTGTCTATGGTTTTTAACTTGGCAACCATTTTATTTAAAAGACCTATATCACCCTGCAACTCATTACCCAACGACATAAGTATAAATGAAGGATGATTTCCATAATCTTTTAGAATTTTATCGGCCTCTGCTTTTAAAAACCGTGTTGTTTTTTCATCCTCGCCTACTCTTAAACTCCAATGCGGCAATTCTACTTGATAGTAAAAACCTGCCTCATCTGCGGCATCAAAAGCGGCTTTGGGCGGGCACCACGAATGAAAGCGCAAATGGTTCAAACCATAAGCTTTTGCTTTTGCTATAAGTGTTGCCCAATCTTGTTTTTCCATAGGCGGGTGCCCCGTTAATGGGAAAATGACACATTCTAAATTACCACGAAGAAAAATGCGTTTTCCATTTAAAGATAAATCACCATTGTTATTAGCAATTCCTTTATAACCAAACCTAGTTTTTATGCTTCCAGAATTAGTAGTTACTTCAACGTCATAGCGTGCAGGGTTGAACTCATCCCAAAAAGCTAGTTTTTCTGGCCGGTCTATTTCAATACTAATGGTATTATTTTCTGATTTTGGATTTTCAATTTTTTCATCAAAAACCACTTCACCTCCAACAGATGTGATAGTACACTGAAATGATTTATCAATAATTGGTGGTTGGCTGAATGAAACTTTTAGCGTATTATTTTTTAGGTTTGGATATACTTGAAGGTTTTCCGGCATATTTTCATCTGTAGCTTCCAGCACGATATTCCCTAGGATACCATTCCATTTTATTTGGGTATGATTGGTATAGGCATGAGCCAAATCTTGATTTACCGTATCTGGATATTTATCACTAGTCACATTGATAAATGGAAGTTTATTTGAGTTATCTATTACAACCGTAATAAGGTGTTTCCCGGGAGTTAAAAAATTTGTTAAATCAAAATCATGGCTTCCTATAAGACTGTTGGCAGTTCCTGCTAATTTACCATCAACATATACCGAGGATTCCCAAATGACGCGTTCTAAACTTAGTTTGATGTTTTTCTTGTTCCATGATCTGGGGATATCGATTTCTTTTTGATACCAAGCTTTCCCAATATACTGATGTTTTCTGGTAAGATTTGACATCACGTAATTATTGATGGCCGGTTCTAACCTATTGGGTGTTCCTATCCCTGCATCATCTAAAGTTCCAGGTAAATTAATTTTTGAAGCAGTGAATTTACCCGATGCCCAATTTTCATCAGTACCTATGTTGGTTGAATCCAATTTAACTTCCCATTGGCCAGACAAGGCCATTTTTTCAACTTTTGAAGTGGTGCAGCTACTAAAAAAAGAAAGTGTTATTGTAGCTATCCATAAAAAACGAAGTGTTTTCATATTTATATATTTTATTATTATTTTTCAATACAAGAACTTGGCGTATCAATACTGTTAGTTTTCTGTATCACTAGTATTTTCAACCATTTCTAAAATGCCAAGAAAATCCATGCTTGCAGCCTTTACATTATAATTTTTATTTGGTGCTGCATGTACTTTTTTAATGGTTTCTATGAATGGGGTTTTGTCATCTATATAAAGCAAATAATTTATGGCCAGTAGCGCCAAATCCATGCTGTCGTTTTGGCTAAACTCTTTTAAAACCTTTTCAGCTTTATCAGATTCAAAGTTATTATACAAAATAGCTGCTGCTGTTATAGAAACAGGCGGATAACTATCGTTTAATGCTTCTTCCAACTTGTTTTGATAGGGCTTTAATAAATTTACATCTTGACTCATCAAACCGATTGCTGCCCAATACCGCACTATTTTATCATTGTTTTTAAGATCTTTTATTTGTTTTTTGATGGTTTTCTTTCCTTGGATTCCAGATAACGAAGCAGCATCATAAATGATTTTGAACGGATATTTGTTTTCATCCAATCGGTATTCATAAGGGGTTTCGGTTTTTGAGATCAAGCCAATTTCATATTCCGGTGCAAAAAGGATATCCCGTGCGTTTAAAAGATCCGTATCCAATTGATTTCTCATGGTATTTAAAACGGCTTTATATTTGGAATCATCAACCAAGTTTTTCGTTTCCCAAAGATCGTTATCAATATCATAAAGCACTTCTGCGGGCCGTGGTTTAAAAAGTTGCTCTTGTAAAGTGTTCAATTGATTGTTCTTAAAATCAGCTCGCATATGCTTAGTAATATCTGCTATTTCAATGTAACGTATATAGCGCATTTCTGGCATAAAAGGCATGAAAATTCGAGAATACACAAACCGGCCATCTGTAATAGTCCTCATTAAATCCGGTCCATTGTCGGCACGATCGGAAGATAGCAAAAGATGATTTCTCTCTTTAGAGCGATTATTTCCGATTAAAATACGCCCTTTAAGATACTCTGGTACTTCCCCTCCAGCAAGACTTATCATGGTTGGTGCCAAATCTTCAAAATCAATGAGCTCATCAGTAACCGTTCCTGCTTTTCCCCAAGGTGACAAATGCTTATATTTTTCTGGAAACCAAATAATAAATGGTACCCGATAGCCTAAATTAATACCATTTGTTTTTCCCCTGGGCATGCCTTCGCCATGATCGGCATAAAAGAAAATAATGGTATTTTCCCTTAAACCATCTTTTTCCAATTTTTCTAAAAGGTCGCCAATGAGGTTATCCGTTAGCTTGATCGAATTGTAAACCCTAGCAAATTGCTTGCGCATCTCTGGCGTGTCATTATAAAATGGTGGCATTTCAAAAGCGTCATCGGCTATCCTATCTGATTCTGGAAGATGGTTCCGTACGTTTTTCACATACCAATCAAAGGACATGCTCATGGTACGGGACTGGTGCGATTCCGCAAAATTAAATACCGAGAAAAAAGGTTGGTTTTCATTACGTCCGTTCCAATTGGCTTTATTGGAACTTTCGTCCCAAGCTTCTTTTATGAAGTCTTTTTCGTTGGCAATATTGTAGTCTGTTTTAAAATTATTGGATGTGTAATAGCCTTGTTTCTTTAAATAATATGGAAAGCCTTTGATGAATTCTGGAATTGGGTAATTACTTCGGTGGTTTCCCGTGCCCATTTTATAAGTGGGAACCCCTGTAATTATGGTTGACCTACTAGGCGAACACACCGTACCCGTTGAAAACGCATTGGTAAAGCGGATGCCTTCTTTGGCAAGTTTATCAATAACTGGTGTGCTTGCATTTTCATTACCATAACACCCTATAAATTGTGGCGACGTATCTTCTATGGTTATCCATAATATATTGGGTTGCTCTTGGGTTTTAGCCTTACAGCTAACTCCAAAAACAAATAATATTGATACGAGTAAAAAAAAACAGCGTCTCATTTCTTTATTTTTTAGTATTTATTTTTCTATAGATTAAGTATCTCGTCTAGTTTTCTTTCCATCTGCTCCACTATTTTAGGATAGCTTTTATAGACATTATTACTTTCAGAAGGATCTTTGTCTAAATTGAATAGCTGCACCTCTTTTCTAAATCCAGGATCAACAAATTTTTGAACAATCCAATTTGGTACGGGTTCATCTTTTGGTTTAATATATTTCCATTTTCCCATTCTTAAGCCATAGGTATAGGCTTCTTCAAGTAAAAATTCCCGTCCTTTTTTTGATTTCCCCAACCATGATTTTAAAAAATCCTGACTATCGGGAGCAGCATCTTTTGCAACATCTTGGTTTACTAAACAAGCTAAAGACCTGTATAAATCTACTTGCGACAGTAATGCAGTACTAGTACTTGGTTTTACTTCTTTTGGCCAATGTACAATGGTTGGCATACGGGTTCCCGCTTCGTAAACAGAATATTTTGAACCGCGGTAAATTCCAGCTGGTTTATGGTCGCCCAATAATCCTATTGCATAATCTAGGTAACCGTCATCTAGAATAGGCCCATTATCACTGGTAAAAATGATTAAGGTATTTTCTAGAAGATTATGTTTATTTAAGGCCTTGGTAATTTGCCCCACACACCAATCCATTTGCGCAATAACATCGCCTCGTGGTCCCATGGTACTGCTTTCAACAAATTTGATATTGGCTATTCTTGGTTGATGAATATCATGCAAAGAGAAATAGAGAAAAAATGGATTTTCTTTGCTCTCATAAATAAAATCACTTGCTTTTTTTGAGAGTATAAAAGGGAAGTCTTCGTCAATCCAAAGTGAATCCTCACCTCCTTTCATGTAACCAATACGACTGATGCCATTTATAATTGCACCTTGGTGATAAGGATCTGTATGCAATTTTAATAATTCTGGATGTTGAAAACCCCAAGGGTATCCTTCAATTCTTGTACCATAACTAACCGTTATCGGGTCATTAGGGTCTAAGCCAACAACCTCTTGGTTTTCTAAAAACACACAAGGCACCCTATCGCCTGTTGCTGGGATTAAAAAACTATAATCAAAGCCTACTTCTTCGGGCCCTAACGGAATTTTTTGATTCCAATTAATTTTACCCTTGCCCAGTCCTAAATGCCATTTGCCAACCACACCCGTTTTATAACCTACTTTTTGAAGCATTTTGGGCAAGGTTTCCATATTTGGATCTATAATTAAAGGTGCATCGCCTTCTAAAATAGCGGCGTTATTTCTAAAAGCATATCGTCCTGTTAAAAGGGAATATCTTGAAGGTGTACATGTTGATGAAGCACTATGGGCATCAGTAAAATTTAAACCGTTTTTTGCCAAAGTATCTACGTGAGGAGTTTTAACACCAATTGCTCCATTTACTCCAATATCTCCAAAACCTAAATCGTCTACATAAATAATAACAATATTAGGATTGCTATTTTGTGAACTTACATTATAAAAAACCAAAAGCGTCATTATAAAAAGAGTACTCTTTACGATAAATCCTTTTATATTTTTCATCTTTTTCATAACAGTTTTAGTTTATAAAAATTTGAAATTTCTTATGAAATGGTTTTTAGTCTTTTTGTAAAACTAAAGTCAAAATTTGCATGGATATGAGCTGGCAAATGGAAGGCCATATCGGTAACTTTTCCAAAGGTTTTAACAGCTTCATCATGTTGTCCCATACCGAGTTGCCCCAATCCAATCAAATAGTTACAATGGATTTGGTTGATAATGTTCAAATCTTCTTCCCATATCAATAAATCTGGAAGGGAAATAGCAAAATAATCCAACTTCACATCGTCATTCATATGGGTTTTACCATAATTCAACAGGTTTTCAAAGCGGGTATTGGCTTCGTCGTTTCTTCCTAATTTTTGCAATGCCAAGCCTTGATAGAATATTTTATCGGGTTGCTGGTCATTATAAAAAATGGCCTGACTTGGGTCGCTTAATCCTTTTGAAGCTTTTTCAAAATATGTTTTTGCTTTTGAATCATTTCCCAAACCTTCATAAGCGCATCCCAACCAATAATCTATATCGTTCTCTACAGTACCTTGTAATTTACCTTCACCTAAGTTATGAGGATAAACTTGCGCTTGTTCCAAATATTCAATGGCTTTTTGGTAATTACCCTCATGGATGTATTTTTTGGCCAACTCTACCTGAATGGTCAAATATTGAAATGGCACCTTTCCTTCCCCTCCTTCCCATGGGTGGAATTGTCTTTGTTTTAAAAGTTCTTCTGCTTTTTCAAAATCGCCTTTCATATTATAAAGTGCAATGCGCTCTAAGTACAAATCGTCTCTAGAATTTGTAAGGTCATTATGCTTCTCTAATAATGCTAAACGCTCCTCTGTAGACACATTTATTTTCTTGTATAACTGATCTAACTCCATAAGCAGACGCGCATCGGTAGGGTCTAATTCAAAGGCTTTCTCCAAATGCTGTCTTGCTTCGTCTTTTTGATTCGTTTTATTGTAATAAAGCAATGCCAAATTACGATGTGAAATAGCAAATGAATCATCTAATTTCACAGAGGTTTCCAAACATTCCCGAGCTTCCTTGTATTGTTTTGAAGCGTACCAAAAGTTTCCTAAATAATAAAATGCTTTCGCGTCCGATGGGTTTGCTTTGCATGCTGCTTGTAATGCCAAAACTTCCTCTATTTTATTTGGAAAACAATAAATATCTGGCATTTTTGATGCTTTTTTATAGCAGTCTAAAGCTTGATTCGCATTTCCATTTTGTTCAAAATACCAACCCATAAAATAATAAACCATCGGATAAACTTCGGCTTTACCATCTGTATGCACTTTTAAAAATGAAATAGCATCATCAAACTGACCCGCCGCAGCATAATCTAAAGAAAACTCTATATAATTATGTGCGTAATCTCTAATTAATTCTTTCAGTGCATTTAAATCTTCTTGTTTGTTCGATAACAAATAACGCTCATACAAAACACCAAAATTAAATTTATCGATAACTAAAGACTCTTCAATAAGTTTATTAGCTGCTTCAAGTTTTCCTGATTTTCTTAAAATAATAACCTTTAAATGTCTTGCTTTGTGATTGTGCCAGTTTTTAATCAAGGCACGATCTACCAAGTCCAATGCTTTTTCTAAATTGCCTCTAAAACAGTCAATCTGTGCTAAATTAAAATAGCCAGCATCCTGCCACTGCGCATTCCAACAGGCTTTAAAGAAACTTGCATAGGCTTCATCTTTTTTGCCTAAAAAATTTAAGGCTAATCCTCTATTGAACAATGGTTCGCCATCATACGGGTTTGGATTATGTCTTGTAAGTGAATCGATTGCTTTATCAAAATACGTTATCGCGGTTTCTAATTGTCCTTTTCTTAAATTCAATAAGCCCATAGCATTGTTACATCTTACATCACCGGGTGCTCTTCGCAAGCCTTCTTGGTAATAATCAACAGGGCTGAACGTGGCATGTCTGTACTGTTCCAAATGTAGACCTTGAAGATACAAAGCTTCAACGGTATCAATTTCTTTAGGCTGTTTTGCTGCTTTTGCTGGGTCTGGGATTTCTTCAGACAGGTTTTTATCTGGTGCCCAAGCCACCAATACATTTCCTGATTTATCTGAAATGGAAACTTTTAAATCTTCAAATTTGGAGTCATTCAATTCAACGGATTTCTCAAAACCATTTTCTGGCGAGAGATTTACGACTTCCTCTAATAACACGCCGTTTTTCCCTTTTAAAGAAATAATAGCGTTGTTATATTCTGAAGTTACATAAACCTTAACCAAGGCTTTACCATCTATAATTTCAAGATTGACAAGTGCTTCTTTGGTAGCATTTTTTACCACGCCCACATTGTAGTATGGCATAAAATATTGTTTGAAACTTTTTTCCTCGTACGGATGCATCCAGGCGAAATCGGGTTGATTATCGGTATAAACCCCGCACATCAACTCAATGTAAGGGCCATCAGAATCCGTTAGGTTTCTATCCCACGCCTGACCAAAATCGCCATGACCCCAAGTCCATTGCTTTTTACCCGGAGATACATTATGGTCTGCAATATGGAGCAAGCCTCCTTTGGAATCATTTTCATAACCACCAACAAAATCGTATTCAGATGTAATGGCCATATAACTGGTTGGCACAGGAATATTTTTATATCTTGAAATGTCAGTTCCTAGGGAATAATCTACTTTATAATATTCACCTTTTGCGATTGGAAATTCTGAAACATCACGCTTTCCATGGTCAAAAACCGCATTCACATCTGGTGGAAATACCGACTGGTAATGGTCGTTAACCGCCACAGCAGGATTTGCCCACCAAAGAAATGTTTGAGGGTGTGGGGTTCTGTTATAAAGCTGTGCTTTAATCTCTAAATAAGCTTTATCTGGATATAATGTGAAACCAGCCATACCTTTAGTGCGGAACATACGTTCCAACTCACTTACCCAAATGGTTTTGCTGCCATCTTCGTTTTCTTCTATATAAAAATCGGTTGGATCATAGGTACTTGGTCTGTGGTGCTGAGGCCAGTTAAATTCAATGCCACCAGAAATCCATGGTCCTGTTAAACCAACCAAAGCGGGTTTTATAACATGGTTGTAATACACAAAATGACGTTCCCTGATTTTATCATAGGCCATTTGGATTCTTCCTCCTAAGGCAGGTAAAATCATGAGCTTGATATAGTGATTTTCAATAAAAATAGCATCCCATTCTTTATCCACTTTGGTATCACTAATTTTTTCTATTACGGGGTGCGGATATACAGAACCGCTGCTTGCTTGATATACACGTTTTTCTAAAAACACAGGGTATTTTTCCGGTGTTCCAACTTCGTAAGTAGGAATAACTACTTTTTCCTGCCAAGCTTTTACAGTCTTCATAATCTTATGTTTTATTCTACTTTGATTGCAGATGGTTATTTATAATTTAATAACTTTTTTAGGTGTTTTAATTCTATCTGGGTTTCAGGATTGAAAGCATTACTGGCCATATAGTGTTTTAAACTATAAAGCAACTGTTGTGCTTCTAATCGGTTTTCTATATTCGTGTGCAGATCAATACCCGAAAACATCAACTTTCCTTGACCTAC
Source organism: uncultured Flavobacteriaceae bacterium (assembly GCA_963975495.1). GTDB lineage: Bacteria > Bacteroidota > Bacteroidia > Flavobacteriales > Flavobacteriaceae > CAXBID01. Next base: position 25,946 of record CAXBID010000011.1, read on the forward strand.
TTTTGCTTCAAAAATGAGAGCCGTTTTTCTGTTTTTAAACCAATCGTCTATCACTCTAACAATAGGATTTATGTCTGGCATATCATCAAAAATGATAACGTTTGAATGACTCATTGCATCCCACCATTGCCAGTTTGAATGGTATTCGGTTGGAAAATGCGCTAGCGCTGTGTGCTCTGGATTACACAAGATACCTAGTGTATGAGGTTTTTGTTCTTTGGTCCAAGAGGTGTTCCAAAATATACTTGAAAACCCAATACCAATATCGCCACCTTTTTCGGGTGAAATGTCTCCTTTTGTAATATTTAATAGAACACTTCCTCCAGATTCTAAATATTCAATAGTGTTTGTATCGAGTTTATTAACCACTTTAAAACTATTTTCATTTGGAATGGATGCTTTTTCATTTGGATACACCCAAATATCCCAACTATTTTTAAAATTGTTAACGCTAACATTTAAAGTCAGTTTTTGGGCTTTTTTAATAGAACTTAAAGATTGATGGATTGTGCCTAATTGAATTCCATTGCCAATTGAAATATCTGTTTTATCAAGTTGCCCTTTTGCAAACACACTTCCATCTGGTTTTGTTAACGTCCATTCAGGCATTACATTTTTTAAGGTATTCTTACCAAAATGTGCAATCTCAATCTTTGCTGATAAAGTGTCCGTATTTTTAAAGGTTCGTTTTTTTAATCGTGCAAGTGGTACTGTTTCATCATTAAATTGTCTAAACTCTTCTGGAGTCACATACCCTTTTTCATCCCAAAAGGCATCCAGAACGCCTACTAAAGCAGTGCCTTGTCCTGGAAAGTCGTGTAAATCCAATAGTTGAAATCCTGCCATTCCTTTAGTTCTTAATGCAGCTTCAATATCTGCCTTATAACAAAGTGTTTGTAATTTTCCTGAGGCTAAAAGAAAACTATCTGCTAGTTTTTCCATGCCGTTTTCTTCTAAGGTTTCTTTGAAAATTTCAAAGTTTTTAGGTTTTAATACACCGGTGTACTTCGTCATTTCTTTAAAATTGGGATACACACACCACTGTCCCATTTCATGACTTACGTAAGGCATGGGTGTTTTATCTATAAATTTGCTCCAATCAAACTCAGTTTGTGGTGCTTCTTTATTGATGACACTTTCCAAATTTTCATTCCAACCTTGAATTCTAGGACCTCGATGATTGAAGAAATCTAAATTATCAATCAGTGGCCATCCAGCTGCACTTGTGTACATACGTCTGTCATCAAATGCTTTAAAATGCGCAACGTAATTTCTTAGATACTCTTTATGATTCTTTCCACTAGGCTCGTTTCCGTAGGCCATCATTACAAACGAAGGATGGTTACCATACGCATTAATAATCGCCTCGCCTTCTTTATAAAGCCATTTATCAATAGGTGCATCATTACCAATGGTGGTCCAAGCAGAAGCTTCTACCTGCAAATACACACCTAGTTCATCTGCGGCTTCAAAAGCTGCTTTTGGCGGACACCAAGAATGAAAACGCATGTGGTTTAAACCATGTGCTTGTATAATTTTAAAAATTCGTTTCCAAGCATCAACATCGGTTGGTGGGTATCCTGTTTTTGGAAAAATGGCACACTCTAAAGTTCCTCTTAAATAAATAGGTCGTCCGTTTATTTTGAATACGGTACCATCAGCTTTAAAATCTCGCATACCGAAATCAATACTTTTTGTATCAATTCCTTCATCAGATTTTAAAGTGAGATGCATTTCATAAAGATTAGGGTCGAACTCATCCCAAAGCTTAGGATTATCGCCCATATCATATTCTACAATAACGTCATTATTAGAATTAAGATGAATCTCTTTTTTGATTGCTTTTAAAGCATTGCCATCAACCGATTTTTCTTTAGCTTGAAGAATTAATTGTGGATTGTTAGCTTCATAAAAATGCTCTACTTGAACAACAACTTTTACTGTTTTATTTGAAACATCTGGATACAATTTTACAAGACCTAACGACAATTTTGGAGAAGCATTAAGCTGTATATCACCAACAATACCATTCCAGTTAGATTGTGTGTTGTCCGATACGCTATGGGCATCCACGCCAACATTAATATCTTTTACTCTATTATCTACTCGAATAGAGATAGTATGCTTACCCACGCTTAAAAATTCACTTAAATCATAATCGTGTGAAGTTCCCAGCGTATTCTGCATACCAACTTTCTTGTTGTCTACCCAAACTGTAGATTCCCAATGTACACGCTCTAAGTGAAGTTCAATTTTTTTATTATTCCATTCCTCAGGAATATTTATTGTTTTTTGATACCATGCAGCCCCTTTATACTCTTTTACAGGTGTTAACCAAAACGAGACTTTTACATTCCCTTTTTGGCGGTATTTTTTCATTTTGGGGTCTTTGTACCACAAACTATCGTTCCACATGTTACCTGTCCAATGGGTGTTGACTGTAATATCATTTCCTTTACCATTTTCAGCCATGGAAGCTGGTAGTTTAACCACATCGCTTAAGTCATCACTAAACCAATTTTCATTTTCGCCAACATCTAAAGCATCTATTTTAAAGTTCCATTCACCAGATAAATCCATTTGCTTTTGCTCATTATCCGTGCAGGCATTTAGCGCAAATATTGATATCCAAATTATTAATATTTTTATGGTTTTATAAAACTTCATTTTAATTAAAATTCTCTTTTTAGTATTGTTATAATTTGAAATATTCAAAAATGGCATCGGCTACAAACTGATGTCCTTTTTGATTGATATGATTGTTTTGCGACATGTATCCCTTTAAAGGCTGAATTTCTGCCAACGCTTTAAAAAGTGCATAACTATCTACCAAACCAATATTGTATTTTTTTGCCAAGGCTCTTATTTGGTTACTATGTTTGGCCAAAGGTGTGTCTTCAAACGTAATATCTTCTTTTAAATCTGGTGTTGGGGTTAATAGAATCACTTTAGTTCCATATTCTAGTGCTTCTTCTATCATTTGCTCCCAAGCTACTTTGGCCCGTTCTAACCCTATGCTTCTATCGTTCAATCCATAATCAATAAAAAGTACATCTGGTTTATGATTTAATACCTCGTCCTTAAAACGTTTAGCTCCTTGTTCAGCTTGTTCTCCACCAATTGATGTTGTAATAGTATTCACTACCGAATATGGGTAAAAATCATTTACTTTTTTTAAAGCTCTATATGGATAGGCATTCAAACGATCTAAAACCCCTCCTGTTGTATATCCAGTAGGTACAGAGTGTCCATGGAACACCAAATTTATAGCTCGGTTATTAGGCCATTTTACTTTTAATTCTTTTTTAAGCGAATCCAAATAGTACGTCGCTTTCTCTTTTTTTGAAGATGAAGCACTATTTTGCTGTGCGCATGCCAGATTCAAACTCAATAAAAAAGTAATAGCAAAAATTATATGTTTTTTGAAGATCAATACCATTTGATGAACGATTACTTATCTTTAGTTAATTCCAATTCAATTTCTTCTAAACTTTTACCTTTAGTTTCTGGTAGTTTACTTTTTATGAATAAAAACCCTGCTACGCATATAAAACTATACACCCAAAATGTTCCAGAAGCTCCTAACGCATCATTTAAAATAGGGAATGTAAAGGTTAAAATAAAGGACGCTACCCAAAGTGAAAATGTAGCAATAGACATGGCTACACCTCGTATTTTATTAGGAAATATTTCTGATAAAACCACCCATGTAATTGGTGCTAGCGACATGGAGTAAATAGCAATTGCCGTAATCACTAAAAGTAGTACAGGCCACCCTGTAAACTCCATATAATAGGCACCGCCCAAAATAGCATATACAAAGCCTAAACCT
>CAXBID010000012.1:0-29618 GCA_963975495.1 uncultured Flavobacteriaceae bacterium
TATCAATACCGTTTTATTATGGTTAAATTCCAATGCCTTTGAAGCTAATTGCTGCTGTGCCAATTCAATTTTTTTGCGACTAATAGGCGTTGCCAAACCATTTTCAATAGCTTTTTTTACGTAGAACTCTTGTTCGTTCAAGTAATTTTCAGAAGTAGTTAGTACGCGTTTAGAGGCATATACCAGTGCCAGTTTATCATAGGTCTCTATGATTGTTAAAGCAATTTTATCCTTTTCGGCATTTCCTACATAATTCAACGAAGCCTCTTTATGTTTACTCGCTCGGATAGCATTGGTAACTTCAAGGCCGCTAAAGAGCACCCAGTCTAAATCTACGGATGATTTCAAGATATTCTGGTCTTGTAGATTAGCAACCTCTGTTAAAGGTATATTTCCTGGAAATGGATCGTTAAATGGAATACCAACGGCTTCTTTGATGAGCAGTTTCTGTGTTGCAATCAATAGATTTTGGGTGTCATCGTCAAAAGTGATGTCGTCATTCAATCGGGTGAAACTCCCATTGAAAGTCACTTTGGGAAGCAAAACGGCCTTGGCCAAACTTTGATCGACTTTTGCCTGTTCGGTATCAAGATCATGAACGTTGATACGATGACTTTTATCCAACCCTTTACTTATAAGTTCCTTTAGAATTGGATCCAGCTGTTGCGCCATGGACATGGACGGAACCAGCCATATAAGGGCGATGAAAAGGATTCCAAATCTTGATATATTTATTTGCATTTCAAATGATTGTAGTATTTAATACAAATATAAGAACAATAGCGTTCTTTGGCAGTCTGAAATTGAATGGCATTTACTTTCTGGATTATATCTGCAAGCGGATGAATTTTTCAATTTAATGATGCTTTTAATTCTTTAATTTAAAAAAAATCAAAGTTAAAGAACCTGAAAAACAGAATGCTTTAACAAAATAAGCATTCTGTAATGAGTGAAGAACTATCAAAGTAAGCTAATATGTATCAAATAATATCAAACTTAATTTTATACCTGTTTTTTCGTGCAAATTGTGTGCAAATTAAAAAAGCTTCAAAAGATAAAAACCTTCTGAAGCTTTGCTGTCACTGTGGAGAAGACGGGATTCGAACCCGTGACCTCTTGACTGCCAGTCAAGCACTCTAGCCAACTGAGCTACATCCCCATTTAATTATTTCATACCTCCTAAAATCAAAACAGGAATAGAGCTTGAAAAATCCTTTTTTAATATGACATTATTTTCCCATTTTTTAGTAAAAAACCCTCTTTTTCGCCTAACCACACAAAGCATATCTGGGTTAATAGATTGCAAATGTTGCAACACCCCCTGAAAAGTCGTAGCGTTTTCAGTTTTTGTGATGCTATGTATCGTGTTTTTAAGTTTTTTACTTATTTCAAAATCATGTTCATTATAATACGGTGTTTTTACAAGTAATAAACTCACGGTAGACTTAAAATGATTTTTAATATTGACCAAGGGTACCAGTGCACCATCCTTTTTTATTATTGCAGATTTAACCGCAAATAAAATAGTATTTAAAGGCTTAAAGGTATAACCTTCAGGAACTATTAATGCTGGCATTTGGGTTTGCTTAATGATTTTACCGGATGTTTTTCCTAAAAAAACGTCCTCTTTTACAGAGTTTGTTCTTGGTTCAACCATAATTAAATCAATATTTACAGCTTTAATAGCCAATTCTAAGGTATCAATAAGTTTTCCTTTTAATACTTTTACAGAAATATCGACGTTTTTTGTATTTAACTTAGAAACGAGATCGTTTAAGTAATTCAGACCTTCACGTTCAATGATATGATCAACCTTAATCATTGTTCCTGCCTTAGTATATACATTGTATACCTGAACCACAAAAAGTTTTGCGTTAAATGATTCAGCAAAATCCACAGCATATTGCAAATGACTTAATGCATTTTTTGATGACCCAACAGGAACTAAAATATTCTTCATAACTACAAAGTTTGATAGCTAAATTTACAATAAATTTGTGGCAAAAGTAAACATTAAAAACGATATAAACTTTTGGGCACGAACATAGGTTTTAAAAATATAAACAAATTAGCAATTCCTGCTTTAATCTCAGGAATATCAGAACCTATTCTTTCTATTACCGATACTGCAATTGTAGGTAATATTGATATAAACGCTACCGAATCTTTAGCTGCCGTTGGTATTGTTGGCGCTTTTATATCTATGTTAATTTGGGTTTTAGGACAAACACGAAGTGCAATTTCCTCTATTGTATCACAATATGTTGGCGCTAATGAACTTAACAAAATTAAAAACTTACCCGCTCAAGCTATTTTTATAATTACATCATTAAGTATTTTAATAATTGTTTCAACGTACCCTTTTGCAAATAATATATTCAAACTATACAATGCGTCAAACCTTATTTTAGATTATGGTGTAGATTATTATAAAATTCGGGTTTTCGGGTTTCCATTTACCTTATTCACAATAGGGGTTTTCGGCGCTTTTAGAGGATTACAAAACACCTATTACCCCATGATTATTGCCATTATCGGTGCCCTTTTAAATATTGTTTTAGATTATATTCTTGTATTTGGTATTCAGGATTATATTCCGGCTATGAATATAAAAGGCGCTGCTTATGCCAGTGTAGCTGCACAATGTTTAATGGCTATCTTATCAGCTTACTATTTACTTAAAAAAACAGAAATTCCGTTAAAAGTCAGCTTTCCGTTCAATAAAGAAATAAATAGGTTCATCATCATGATACTTAATTTATTTGTTAGAACTTTAGCTCTAAATGTGACGTTGTATTTCGCCACTCGTTTTGCCACAGGCTATGGCGCAGCATACATTGCAGCTTATACTATGGCTATAAATTTATGGTTCTTTGCCGCTTTTTTTATTGATGGTTACGCCAGTGCTGGAAACATTTTATCAGGAAAATTACTGGGTGGGAAAGAATACAATTCACTTATTAAACTTAGTAATAAACTCATAAAGTACGGCGTAGTTATAGGCATTATTCTAGCCACTATTGGCGGTATGCTTTATTACCCTTTAGGTCGTCTTTTTTCAAACGACCCCGAAGTTTTAGCTCTTTTTTACGATGCCTTTTGGATCATGCTGGTCATGCAACCTTTTTGTGCTTTAGCTTTTATTTTTGATGGCATTTTTAAAGGTTTAGGTAAAATGATGTTTCTAAGAAACGTATTATTATTTTCAACAGGTATCGTTTTTATCCCAGTCCTTTTTTGGTTAGATAGCTTAAATTATAAGTTGTACGGCATTTTCATTGCGCTTATGTTTTGGATTATAGCAAGAGGCATCCCTTTAATTATAAAATTTAGGCAACTATTTTTGCCACTAGCGCAAAACAATTAACTTTGTAACATTAAGCAGAAATAACCAACATGGCCCTTTTATTTGCTTTACTTCAACAACCAGACATTGAAGAAAAAATCAATACTGCCCCCGATAAAGGCTACGAAATAGGCATTTTTATTGGATCTATGCTGCCATTTGTTGTTCTTGTTTTAATAGCATATTTAATTTACAGATACAACAAAAACCGAATTAATAAAGAATAATATGGATATCATGTCCTTTTTAAGCGGAAACGGTTTGTTTCTCTTACTAGCCTTAGTTTTAATAATCGTTTACGTGGTAAACAGAAGAAAAAGAAAATAATGAGTGGTATTCGCATAACAAAACAGTTCTCTTTTGAAACCGGACATGCCCTTTATGGGTACGATGGCAAATGTAAAAACGTACACGGTCATAGCTATAAACTATCGGTTACCGTTTTTGGTAAGCCCATTTCAGATAACACCAACGTTAAATACGGTATGGTTATCGATTTTAGCGATTTAAAAAAAATCGTGAAAGAAGAAATTGTAAACGTATTCGATCACGCCACCGTTTTCAATAAAAACACCCCACATGTAGAGTTGGCAAAAGAACTTGAAAACAGAGGCCATAATGTTTTATTGGTAGATTATCAACCCACCAGTGAAATGATGGTTATCGATTTTTCTAAAAAAATTAAAAAACGCTTACCGTCTCACATATCGTTACATTCATTAAAATTGCAAGAAACCGAGAGCTCTTTTGCAGAGTGGTTTGCTTACGATAATATTTAGGGCGCCTGCCTGCCGGTAAGCAGGTCTTTCTTGTGCTTAAGGTGTTTATTCATAACTATCTATTTTAAATTAAAGTATTCATGAATCTCCGATTTCAGCATCTCATCAAGCATTTCTGTTTATTCAAAAATCAGTTTCAAAACAAACTTGTAGTCAAGCACAAAAAAGGATGCCGCATCCCTAACCAAAACCGTAAATAACAATTCAACTTTTTAATTCATTATTAACTATTCGTGTAATCAGATTCTGTTCACTTTAAGCCATATTACACAAACCTATATAACTATTTGAATGATTCAGTAGTGTTTGATTTTAAATGTAAGTCCATTTGCGGGAAAGGTATAGCGATGTTGTTTTCCTTAAATTTTTGATTGATATTTCTGCGGATATCGCTTTTTACTTTATTTATTCTGAATATATTCTTGCTGAAAAATAAAACCTGAAAATCTAATGATGAATTTCCAAAATCGACTAATCGGGCTTCAGTCAATTCCCTGTCAGATACATCTGCTTGCTCAAATGCACTTTCTTCTAAAATTTTTATAACTAAATCAACATCGCTGCCGTATGCAACACCAACCTGAATTCTAAAACGCGTTTTTTTCGTCTGGTGACTCCAATTTATCACCTTGCTGGTTGTAATTAATGAATTAGGAATTATAATGGAGATATCATCGGTATTTAAGCCTTTGGAGGTTCGTAACCCGATACTTTGAATTTTTACAACATCATCATCAATTTCTAAAACATCATCAATTTTTATAGATTTTTCCGAAAGTAAAATGATACCAGATAAAACATCGTTAAAAGTTTGTTGCAGCCCTAAGCCTATGCCAACAAGTAAAGCTGCAGACCCTGCTATTAGTACCGTTAATTTTACACCAATAGTTTCTAAAATTAAACCAATTGCAATAACCCATATTACATATTTAATGATGTGATATAGCGCATAAATATTACCTCTGTCAAGTTTCCTAAGCTCACTTCTACGAAAAAGTGATTTCTTAATTACCCATAATATTAATTTGGTTAACAGAAAAATTGATACAATTGCTATTAAAGTATAAACACGTATTGTATTCTTACCTAAAGTAATTAACTCAAAATCTAAAAATTCCATTACTATTTCCATATGATTTTTCTACTACACTACTTTTTTGTAATTGGTTTGATGTTACAATTGTTTCAGAGCCATTTACGTTTTCTGAAATACAAGATCATTCCGATAGCAATAATTATCATTACTCCCAACATAATAAAATAACTATACTGATATTTCAGTTCGGGCACCACATCAAAATTGGTTCCGTATATGCCCGCTATAAACGTGAGGGGAATAAAGATAACGGAAAAAATAGTTAGGAACTTCATAACATCATTCAACTTACTACTAATTGTTGTGTGATAAATATTTAACTGGTCAGATAGAATTTCACGATAGGTTTCTGTTGAATCTATGGCTTGATTAATATTATCGAACAGTTCTTTCAAATGAATATGGGTACCTTCATTAATCAATTCGGATTCTATTTTAGATAAAGCTAAAATCATTTCCTTGGCAGGAGTAATATTCTTTCTCAGAAAATTCATTTCCCTTTTGTACGTGTAAATTTCATCAATCACACTTTTTCTTGGTTCTTGTAACAATGTTTCTTCAAGGGTTTCAATTTTTTCTCCTAGAACACCAACGATATAAATGTAATTGTCAACAACAATGTCTAATAAAGCAAAAGCCAAATAATCCGTTCCACGATTTCTAATTCTTTTTTTCTGATTTCTAATACGTTCTCTTACAGGTTCAAAAACATCGCCTCTTTTTTCCTGAAACGATAATAGTACAGATTTAGTTATAATAATGCTCAAATTTTCAACAGCGACATGTTCAGTTTGCTCATCTTGTTGCAACATTTTAATAGAAAGTAAAATACAATTGCTGAACTCTTGAACTTTAGGGCGTGTATGTAAATCCATAACATCGGCAAGTACAAGCTTATCAAAATTAAACCCTTCAGCTATATCTTCTATAACTTGCGCGTCATGAAGCCCATCAATGTTAAACCAGGTAACTGTTGGTTGTTTTTGGCGTTTTAATACCGTTTCAACTTTATCGATAATTTTTTCTTGAAGTTTTTCGGCATCATAATCAACCATTCGCAAAAAAACCTTATCCATTTTTTGTACACCTCTAAAAGACATATCATCAGGTGAAAGACCAATGTCTTCTTTTCTTTTTTTTACAAATCTTGCCATATTTATTGGTGCATCAAAAATATTTTTTGTTTTAAAATTCATTTTCTTTAACTTAAAAGTGATGCTTCAAGTTAGTATTAAATTATGAAACATTAATAATTTCAAGTAATAAATCATGGCTTAACCCAACAGATTCTTAAATCTAATTCATCTTTTGATTTTTAGTGCTTCTTCTGTTTTAGCCACTATTCTTCAATTGATATATGAATAATGGCATCACCTTTATTAACTATGGGTGCGTGATTTATACAAAAAACATAGCCCTTGTTAGGTGCCTTTATGTCTCTTTCAAAAAACCCGAAGGGATCCGATATACTACCAATTTTATCGCCTTTATTGTATAATTTCCCTAGTATAGCACTAGTACGGAACATGCCAGAATATCTTGCTCTTATCCATTTGGATTTTTCAATAATTATAGGAGATATGTTTGATTTAGTAATTTTTTTAATCTCTTTTGAGAAATCTCTAACTCCCAAATAATGCATAACATTTAATGCACCATTAATACCACTTCGCGTTATAGATTTATTAAAATCCAAAGATTTTCCACCCTCAAAGAGTAAAACTTTTTTGCCTAATTTGATGGCAGATTCTCTATAGGATTTCTCTCTTTGTTTTGATTGTAAAATAAATGGAGCGCCAAACGTTTTTGCTAATTCTAAACTTTCGGTATCGCCCTCATTAATTCGTATTTGAGCTGCATTAAAACGATTTCCTCCACCAGTATGGAAATCTAAACAATAATCGGCAAGCGGTACAATTTCCTTCATTAAATGGTAAGCAAAAATACTTGCTAAAGAACCTCTTTTAGACCCTGGAAATACACGGTTTAAATCTCTGCCATCAGGAAATTCTCGGCGTAGACTAAGAAAACCAAAAACATTTACCACAGGGATACAAATAATCATCCCTTTTTCGGGTTTGTTATAGCCATTAGCTATTAATTTCCTTACTATTTCTACGCCATTAATTTCATCGCCATGAATACCTCCAGTAATTAAAATTGTCGGCCCAGGTTCCTTAGCGCGTTCAATTATAATAGGAACTTCAATTTTCGTGCGCGTATGTAGTTTTGCAATATCTAAGTTAATTTGCAATCCTTTTCCACGAGAAATTGATTTCCCTAAAACTTCAATATTAGTGCTCTGCATTTCTTTCTAAATATTTTATAATTTGTGTGGCAATGTCCTTACCTGTGGCAGTTTCAATACCTTCCAACCCAGGGGAAGAGTTAACTTCTAAAATTAAAGGCCCTCTTGCCGATTGTAACATATCAACACCAGCAATGCCTAATCCCATAACTTTGGCTGCTTTTAAGGCTGCGTTTTCTTCCTCATCCGTTAATTGAATAATATCTGCTGATCCGCCCCTATGTAAGTTAGATCTAAACTCACCTTCCTTACCTTGACGCTTCATTGCTCCAACAACTACACCATCTACAATAAAAGCACGCAAATCTGCACCTTTAGCCTCTTTTATAAATTCCTGAACAATAACACGTGCCTGTAAACCATTGAATGCTTCTAAAATAGATTCCGCAGAATTTTTATTGTCTGCTAGTACGACGCCGAGACCTTGGGTTCCTTCCAATAGTTTTATAACCAATGGCGCGCCGCCTACATGGTCTATAACCGCGCCCACATTTTTAGAATAATTACTAAACACGGTTTTAGGTAAGCCTAAGCCAGCTCTTGATAAAATTTGGAGACTTCTTAGTTTATCTCTCGACCGAACTAAAGCCTGTGACTCAGTGGCTGTGAAAATTTTCATCATTTCAAACTGACGAACAACTGCCGTTCCAAAAAATGTAACTGAAGCACCAATACGTGGTATTACGCCGTCAACGTCTAATATTTCAGCACCTTTATAAATAACACTAGGTTTCTTTTTTTCAATAACAAGATCACATTTAGTATGATCTATAACGATCATGTCATGACCTTTTTTTTTGCCTGCCTCTAAAATTCTTTTTGTTGAATACAGGTTAGGATTTGCGGATAAGATTGCGAATTTCATTTAATTAATTTTTAGATTTAAATTATAGCTAAGTTTATAGGAAATAAATGATGTTCGCTAACGAAGCATGACAATACGAACGGAATTTTATAATATACCACAATATAATTATATTTAATGTAATTAAAGAGAATTAAAAACAGTACTTAAATATTCAAAATTATATTTAGTAAGTGTCTGGGAATTTAATCATTAGTAATTAAAACAGCTTCAAAAGCTTCGGCATATTTTAAGTTATGTAGCCAATACTTCGATGAAATAATATCGAAAGACGTAGTGCTTTCTGAATCCTTTTCTTTTTTATATTGCCATAAAATATCTTGGGCTTCTTCAAAATCACCATCTTCAATTTGTTCATCAAAAAGACGATTGATTAAAGTATTTTTCTCCATTCCTTGAACCAACAAACGAATGAGATTAGCCTCAGTATCCTCATCAAAAAAATCATAACCTGATTTTTCCATGGCAGTTATTTTAACTTTGAATTGAATAGCTTCTGGATGTGGAAATTTCCCATTGAATGCTTCGTATAATAATTGGGTAGCATTGAAGAATTCTTCATGCATAGAGAGGTCAGCATACTCCTCCCAAATTTTTTCCTCTTGCATGTCATGCGAAATAGTATCTATTTTTCCTTTTTTTAACCGTTCTCCAAAAATATATTGCAAAACAATTGTCGCTGCTTCGTCGGGTTCGTTATCGGAAAGGTAAAGTAAGCACATGTCTTTTAATTCTTCTAAAGAAAGATCAGAAGTGTCGCCATATTCCATAATATTAAGTAACTCCTCATAGTTATCTTTGTTCCAAGCGTTTGGCAATTCTTCTATAAGTTTGAATGATTCGGGATCAATCTTAAAATGTAATTTCATATACAATTTTATGGTTTCTGTAAAGATAGATTATGTTAGCTTACGGAATAAAAAAACTTTTAAATCTTAAAAGTAATCACAGGGCGTTTCGCATGGTTTACCAAATCCTCACTAATACTTCCATTAAAAAAATGGGAAATACCTTGTCTGCCATGGGTACTCATCCCAATTAAATCAGCAGTAATAGCTTGAGAAAAATTCATAATACCTTTTTCAATACTAGTGTCATTATAAATATTTAGGGTGTATTTTTTAAAGTCGAAACCATTAGCGAACTTTTCCATTCGGCTATTTGCTTTTCCAGAGGTTACAAATTTAGTGGGCGTATTAACCATTAATAAGTGCATTTTAGCACCTAAAGCTTCAGCAAATTTTATAGCGTTTTTATAGGGCTCCTTACTTTCATCTTTAAAATCAGAAGCAAATACAAAGTCTTTTACTTTAAACTTTTTATGTTCGTTTTTAATTACTAAAACTGGTATTTCAGAAGTTCTAACCACTTTTTCGGTATTAGAGCCAATGAGTATTTCCTTAAAACCTGTGGCGCCATTGGAACCCATGATAACTAAATCGATATTTTGCTTTTTGCACACATGAAACACGCCTTTAAATATGTCATGAAACTCAACATGTTCATGTAAAACTAAATCTTTCAAATAAGGCTTATCTTTTAGTTCTTCAAATTGTTTGTGGGCTAGCTTCATAAAGTACACAGCCTCGGGTAAATTATTATATGTACTTAAAGCATCAACTTTGTGAAGCGGAATTTCTAAAACATGAAGTAAATGAATTTCACTATGGTATTTTTTTGCTAATTGGGCAGCTACCATTAAAGCATTTTCGGCTTGTGCAGAAAAATCAGTTGGGACTAGAATTTTTTTCATAATTGGTTTAGTTGAAGGTGTATCTAAATTTATGAAATATTACTTTATAAATCAATAAAATATCATATATTTGCACCGTTGAAAGGCGAATTAAGAAAATGAGGGGACGGAAAGTCCCCTCTTTTTATACTAAAAAATGTTTAAAAATAGGGTTACAGAATTACTAGAAACTGCATTAGCTGAACGCTCGGATTTATTTCTAATAGATTTTTCAATTCAAGGGGATAATCAAATAAAGGTAATTATCGATGGCGATAACGGCGTTTTGGTTGAAGACTGTATGTTTATAAGTAGAGCCATTGAGCATAATTTAGATAGAGAAGAACAAGATTTTTCTTTGGAAGTGATGTCTTGTGGTGCAACTGAACCATTAGTAAATAAAAGACAGTACAAAAAGAATATAAAACGGACGCTAAAAGTAAGAACATCTTCGGAAGAGCTAGAAGGAACAATTACTGAAGCAAACGAAGATAGTATTACATTAGAGTGGAAGGTTAGGGAACCTAAACCTGTTGGTAAAGGTAAAGTAACTGTAAAAAAGCAGGCAAATATTGCTTACAATAATATTGTAGAAGCAAAAGTTATGATTAAATTTTAATTCAATAAGAGATATGGAAAATGTCGCGTTAATTGAATCTTTTTCAGAATTCAAAGACGATAAGCTAATTGACAGAGTAACGTTAATGGCTATTTTAGAAGATGTATTTAGAAGTGCCTTAAAAAAGAAATATGGCGATGACGATAATTTTGATATTATTGTTAATCCAGATAAAGGCGATTTAGAAATATGGAGAAATAGAGTTGTGGTTGCTGATGGCGAGGTTGAAGAACCAAACCAGGAAATATCCTTAACTGAAGCTCGTAAAATTGAACCGGATTTTGAAGTAGGTGAAGATGTATCTGAAGAAGTAAAGCTTGTTAATTTAGGAAGACGTGCTATTTTAGCGTTGCGTCAAAACTTAATTTCTAAAATCCATGAGCATGATAATACCATAATCTACAAGCAATTTAAAGATTTGGTAGGCGAAATTTATACCGCTGAAGTACACCATATTCGTCACAGAGCTGTTATTTTATTAGATGATGATGGAAACGAAATAGTGTTGCCAAAAGACCGACAAATTCCATCTGATTTCTTTAGAAAAGGCGATAATGTAAGAGGTGTAATTGATAGCGTAGAGCTTAAAGGCGCTAAACCCACTATTATTATGTCTAGAAGTTCCCCTGCTTTTTTAGAAAAATTATTTGAACAAGAAATTCCAGAAGTTTTTGATGGTTTAATTACTGTGAAAAATGTGGTTAGAATACCAGGCGAAAAAGCAAAAGTAGCTGTTGATTCTTATGATGATAGAATTGATCCAGTTGGAGCATGTGTAGGTATGAAAGGGTCAAGAATTCACGGTATTGTTCGTGAGTTGGGTAACGAAAATATTGACGTCATTAATTACACAAATAACTTACAACTTTATATTACTCGTGCTTTAAGTCCAGCACGGGTAACATCAATAAAAATTGATGAAGAAACAAAACGCGCTGAGGTTGTTTTAAAACCAGAAGAAGTAAGTAAAGCTATAGGTAGAGGCGGACACAACATTCGTTTAGCTGGTCAATTAACGGGTTATGAAATAGATGTATTTAGGGAAGGTGCGGAAGAAGATGTAGAATTAAGGGAATTCTCTGATGAAATTGAAAAATGGATTATTGATGAGTTTGCTAAAGCTGGTTTAGATACTGCTAAAAGTATTTTAGAACAAGAAGTTGAGGATTTAGTTAAAAGAACAGACTTAGAGGAAGAAACCATTATAGATGTGATTAGGATTCTAAAAGAAGAATTCGAAGAGTAGTAAATAATAAATGCAGATTTGCATTATTTTATGCCTTAATTGGTATAATACATATTTTTGAGTATTTTAAAGGCGATTTATGGCTGAAACAATTAGATTAAATAAAGTATTACGTGAGCTTAACATCTCTCTAGATCGTGCTGTAGAATTTTTAGATTCTAAAGGCGTTGATATAGAGAAGCGTCCCACTACAAAAATTTCTGAAGAAACATATAAAGTGCTTTCTGATGAATTTCAGACAGATGCTAACAAAAAAGTAGCGTCTCTAGAAGTTGGCGAAGCAAAACAAAAAGAAAAAGATTTGTTGCGTGAACAACGCGAACGTGAACTTGAAGAAAGGCAAAAAATAGTGGCTAGTAAAGAAGAAGTTGTAAAAGCCACTAAAACACTTTCTGGGCCAAAACAGGTTGGTAAAATTGATTTGAATCCAAAAAAAACGGATTCCAAACCTGTTGAAGTTGCAAAACCTGAAGTTAAGGAAAAAGCAAAAGAAGCCGCACCAGAAAAGCCTAAAGAAGTTGCTGCAAAAGCAGAAAAGCCTGCTGCCAAACCTAAGCAAGTTGAAGATACCAAGAAAACTGAAGCAAAGTCTGGTGTAAAAACAGAGGAAATTGTTGATGCCAAACCTCGTATTGTAGATGGTGAAGTTGTTGTTCCTGATGAAAAGGTTACAACACAATATAAAAAACTTTCAGGACCAAAAATTGCTGGGGATAAAATAGATTTATCAAAATTCAATAAGCCTAAAAAGAAAAAAGAAGAGAAAAAGTCCGCAGCCAAAGCCGGTGATGCTAACAAGAAAAAGCGTCGTCGTATAAGTAAAGCTGGTGCCCCTCAATCAGGTACTAACAGACCAGGGGGTAATAGATCTGGGGGTAATGACCGCTTTAAAGGAAAACCAGGACAAGGGCGTCGTAATATCGTAAAAGAAGAGCCTAGTGAGGAAGATGTAAAAAAACAAGTGCGTGAAACACTTGAAAAACTTCAAGGTAAATCCAGTAAAGGTAAAGGCGCAAAATATAGAAGAGATAAAAGAGATCATCACAGGGAACAATCTGAGATTGATGAACAAATAGAAGCAGCAGAAAGCAAAATACTAAAAGTTACAGAGTTTGTAACAGCAAGTGAAGTTGCTACCATGATGGATGTTGGAGTAACTGAAATTATTTCGGCATGTATGTCGCTAGGAATGATGGTTACCATGAATCAGCGTTTAGATGCTGAAACATTGTCAATTGTTGCTGAAGAATTTGGATATCAAGTAGAATTTATAACTGCTGATATAGAGGAGTCTATTGAAGAAGTTGAAGATAAGCCAGAAGATTTAAAACCACGTGCGCCAATTGTTACCGTAATGGGCCACGTAGATCATGGTAAAACATCCCTGTTGGATTACATTCGTCAGGAAAATGTTATTGCAGGTGAATCGGGTGGTATTACACAGCACATAGGAGCTTACGGTGTTGAGTTGGATAACGGACAAAAAATAGCATTTTTAGATACCCCGGGTCACGAGGCTTTTACAGCCATGCGTGCTCGTGGTGCTCAAGTAACCGATATAGCCATTATTGTGGCAGCAGCAGATGATGATATTATGCCGCAAACCAAAGAAGCCATCTCACATGCTCAAGCAGCAGGAGTACCCATTGTATTTGCTATTAATAAAATAGATAAACCAGATGCTAATCCTGAAAAAATAAAAGAAGGTTTAGCTCAAATGAACTTATTAGTTGAAGATTGGGGAGGGAAAATCCAATCGCATGATATTTCAGCAAAAGTGGGTACTGGTATTAAGGAATTATTGGAAAAGGTATTGCTTGAAGCGGAATTGTTAGAACTAAAAGCTAACCCGAATAAACCCGCAACGGGTACAGTAGTAGAAGCTTTTTTAGATAAAGGACGTGGCTATGTATCAACTATTTTGGTGCAAGCAGGTACTTTAAAAGTTGGAGACTACGTTTTAGCGGGTCAGCATAGTGGTAAAGTAAAAGCGATGCACGATGAACGTGGAAACGATGTTCAATTGGCAGGACCTTCTATTCCGGTTTCTATACTTGGCTTAGATGGTGCGCCACAAGCTGGAGATAAATTTAACGTATTTGAAGATGAACGGGATGCGAAACAAATAGCTTCCAAACGCGCACAATTGCAACGTGAGCAATCCGTTAGAACACACCGTCATATTACACTTGATGAAATAGGTCGTCGTATTGCACTTGGAGATTTCCAAGAATTGAATATTATTCTTAAAGGTGATGTTGATGGTTCGGTAGAAGCATTAACAGATTCATTCCAAAAATTATCAACTGAAGAAATTCAGGTTAATATCTTACATAAAGGTGTTGGAGCCATTACTGAAAGTGATGTATTATTAGCTTCGGCTTCTGATGCTATTATTGTTGGGTTTAATGTGCGGCCTGTTGGAAATGCAAGAATGATTGCTGATAAAGAGGAAATTGATATCAGAACATACTCAATTATTTATGATGCCATAAATGATCTTAAGGATGCGATGGAAGGTATGTTATCCCCAGAACTTAAAGAAGAAATTTTAGGTACAGCCGAAATTAGAGAGATATTTAAAGTAACCAAAATAGGAAGTATAGCAGGTTGTATGGTAACCAATGGTAAAATAACCAGAAACTCAGGAATCAGATTAATTAGGGATGGCGTTGTTGTTTTCACTGGGGAGTTAGCTTCGTTAAAACGATTTAAAGATGATGTTAAGGAAGTAACAAAAGGTTACGATTGTGGTATTCAAATTAAAAACTATAACGATATTAAGGAAGGTGATATTATTGAGGCCTTCCACGAAGTTGAGGTTAAAAAGAAATTAAAATAATAATAAGCATAAAAAAAGCGACCAATTTGGTCGCTTTTTTTGTTTTGCATGCAATACTAAAATTAGTTTTTAGGCTTTTTTAGGCTTAAAAATAAAAGCACTAGGGAATTTTCTTTTAATTCGTTTTAATGCTCTATCTGCCTCTAGGCGTGTTCTGAAATTGCCTGCCCAGGTTTTAAAATTTGGCGGCTCATATACTACTTTTAATCCCCAATCTGCAAAAGACTGGTTAAACTCTTTTTCAGCAGCGTAAGCACCAGTACGATCTCCATTATAAATTTGAATTTTATATCTATCAGAATCTTCCTCATTTTTATTCATCTCTTTTTTAAGATTCAATAATTCCGTAATTTTTTTATCCTGATTTACGGTAACGGTGCCTTCTTGCGAGAAACTTAAAGTTGTAGATATAAAAAAACTCAAAACAACTAAAGTGCTTATTTTCAAACTCAATATTTTCATTTTTTAATTATTTATACAAATGTATAGGTTATAAACTTAATTGTGGCCCTTTTTATTATTTAGAATCGCTCTAAATTATCAATTAAGGTTTCTTTACCATTTCGCAAATCGACTTTAAGTATTACTTTTGCGAGAGATTTTTTTAAGTGTATTCTTTTTTCAATTGTTACATGAAAAAATCATACCAAAGTTTAGAAGTTAATTTAACCAACAATATGGAATGAGCAATAACAGTATATTAATGCTTACAAATAATATAAATTGCGAATTACATCTGACCACTAAAAAAAATAGATACCAACAGATGAAACAGGTGATTCACCGTATATTAAGCAATAGCATTCTTCGTGTGAGCTTAATCATTTTATTAGCGTTTACTACGTCTCTTTCTGCTCAAGATGGAGATCCAGAAAAAGGAAAATCATTATTCAATGCCAATTGTGCTGCTTGTCATAAATTAGATAAGAAAATGACCGGGCCAGCTTTACGTAATGTAGAGACTCGATTAGCAGAAGAAGAAGGGTTAGATAGAGAATGGCTTTATGCTTGGATAAAAAACAGTGCAGGCATGATTAAATCCGGTGATGCCTACGCCAATAAAATTTACAATGAATATAGTGGTGCAGCAATGACTGCTTACCCACAATTATCAAATGAAGATATTGATAATATTTTAGCTTATACTGCTGAAGAAAAAGCGGCTCCTGCAGTTGGGGTTAATGCTCCTATTGTAAATGATAATTCTTCAGGATCTTCTAGTGGAATTTCAAATGAAATCATTTTAGGTGCGTTGGCTATTCTATTTGCACTTTTAGCAATAGGGTTATACTTAGTAAACAAAACATTACGTCGTTTTGCTTCAGCTCAAGATAATTTTGAGTTACCCGAAGCATCCAAAAGAAGGCCACTTTGGAAAGCTTTCGTGCAAAATCAATTTTTAATGATTGTGGTTGCGATATTCTTTTTATTATCAAGTGCTTATTTCGCATATGCTTATTTCATGCAAATTGGTATAGATCAAGGTTACGAGCCAGTACAGCCTATTCATTATTCACACAGAATACATGCTGGCGATAATGGTATTGATTGTAAATACTGTCACGCTTCAGCCAGGGTAAGTAAACATTCAGGTATTCCATCTTTAAATGTATGTATGAATTGTCATAAATCAATTTACGAAGTGGCGCCAGAAACGGCAACTGAAGAATACTCAAAAGAGTTTTATGATGGTGAAATCAAAAAATTATACGCAGCAGTTGGTTGGAGTGATGAAGAACAAAATTATACAGGTGAAACACAACCAGTAAAATGGGTTCGGATTCATAATTTACCAGACTTTGTTTACTTCAATCACTCACAACACGTTGCTGTTGCAGGTGTTGAATGTCAAACCTGTCATGGCCCCGTTGAAGAAATGGAAATCATGTACCAAGATGCGCCATTAACCATGGGCTGGTGTATCAATTGCCACAGAGAAACTAATGTGAATGTAAAAGACAATGCTTATTATGATAAAATTCATGAAGAATTATCCAAAAAGTATGGTGTTGAGGAATTAACGGTTGCTCAAATGGGCGGACTGGAATGTGGTAAATGTCACTATTAGATTAAAAAGTTTAATTATATGTTTCGATATATAATTAGAATAAATATAAATATTAAATAGATTAATTTTTTAGAATTACGATTGACGAATTACGATTGACAAAATTTGAAAATCTGTAAATTGAAATCGTAACTCAAAAATCAAAAATCGTAAATAAACAATATGTCATCAAACAAAAAATACTGGAAAAGTGTTGAAGAGCTAAACGAGAATAGCTCTATTGTTGAGACGCTAAAACAAAACGAGTTTGTAGCAGAAATTCCTACGGATGAATTTTTAGGTGATAAAGAAACATTGGAAGGAACATCTACAACACGACGCGATTTCTTAAAATATGTAGGGTTCAGTACTGCCGCTGCGTCATTAGCTGCTTGCGAAGGCCCTGTAATTAAGTCTATTCCTTATGTTGTGCAACCACAAGAAATCATTCCAGGAGTTGCTAACTACTATGCTACAACCATTGCTGATGGTTTTGATTTTGCAAGTGTTTTGGTAAAAACGCGAGAAGGTCGCCCCATCAAAATTGAAAATAATGCTTTGGCCGTTGCCAATGGTAGCGCTAATGCTAGAGTAAATGCTTCAATTTTAGGTTTGTATGACAGTTTAAGGGTTCAAGGCCCAAAAAAAGAAGGAGAAGCTATCACATGGGAAACTTTTAATGCTGAAACTACTGAGAAATTAACAAAGATAGCTGCTGCTAATAAAGATATTGTATTGTTAACACAAACGTTTGCAAGCCCATCTACGAGTAAGTTAATTTCAGAGTTTAAAGAAAAATACGGCAATGTTAATCATGTAGTTTACGATGCTGTTTCAGAATCGGCTGCTTTAGATGCTTATCAAGCTAAATATGGAGAGCGTGCCTTAGCAAATTACGATTTCTCTAAAGCCATGACCATTGTATCAGTTGGAGCTGATTTTTTAAGTGATTGGCAAGGTGGAGGCTTTGATTCAGGATATTCTAAAAGCAGAATTCCTCAAAACGGTAAAATGTCACGTCATATTCAGTTTGAATCTAATATGTCGCTAACTGGCGCGAATGCTGATAAACGTGTGCCTTTAACACCTACCCAACAAAAATTAGCGTTAGCTAAATTATATAGTTATGTGGTTGGTGGTTCTGTTTCAGGAACATTACCAGAACATATAGAAACTGCTGTAAAAAATGCCGCTTCTCAACTTAAAAAAGCGGGGAGTAATGGGGTAGTTGTTACAGGGATACAAGATATAAATGCACAAACAGTTGCTTTAGAAATAAATGAAGCATTATCAAGTAAGGCATTTGACCCAAACACTCCTATAAAAACAAGGCAAGGTAGCGATAAAGCCGTGGCTAAATTAGTTGCAGATATGAAAGCGGGTAATGTTGGTGCTATTATAATGAGTGGTGTAAATCCGGCTTATACATTAGCAAATGCTGCCGATTTTGTGGAAGGATTGAAAAAAGTAGAACTATCAGTTGCGTTTTCTATGAAAGTAGATGAAACGTCATCAGAAGTTCAGTATATTGCTGCTGCACCTCACTATTTAGAATCTTGGGGCGATGTAGAATTAAAGAAAGGGCATTATGCGCTAACACAGCCTACTATTCGTCCTTTATTTGATACCAAACAATTTCAAGAGGTTTTATTAAAATGGACAGGAAATGATGTTTCTTACCATGATTATATAAAAGAATGTTGGGGGACCACTATTTTAGGTGAGAGTTCATTCAATAAAGCATTACACGACGGTGTTTATGTAGGGACTATTGAAACTGAAGTTGAGGAAACTACAGAAGCGGTTGAAGAAACGCCTGAAGCACCTTCAGGAAATGCAGCGAGAGCTTTAGCGTCTTCTGCAAGATCAAACGGCGATTTAGAATTAACATTATATACCAAAGTGGGTATGGGAGATGGGCAACAAGCCAGTAACCCATGGTTGCAAGAATTTCCAGATCCTTTAACTAGAGCCTCTTGGGATAATTACTTAACCATTTCAAAAGCGGATGCTGATGCAAAAGGTTTAACAAATACTCACGTTGCAAACGGCGCCTTAAATGGAAGTTATGCCAACGTAACGGTTAATGGAACATCATTAAAAGTTCCAGTAATGATTCAACCAGGACAGGCAAAAGGAACTGTTGGTTTAGCATTAGGTTATGGAAGAACGGCTGGCCTTAAAAGCGACATGCAAACAGGAGTTAATGCTTACGCTTTTTATCAAGGTTTCAATAATGTACAACATGTAACTGTTGAAGCTGCTGCAGGCGAACATGAATTTGCATCGGTGCAATTGCATAACACCTTAATGGGGCGTGGCGATATTATTAAGGAAACGACTCTAGAGATATTTAACACCTATGATAGGGAAGATCATGAGTACGGATGGAACCAAGTTCCAAAAGTATCATTAAATCACGAAGAAGTACCGGTAACATCACCAGAAGTTGATTTATGGGCTTCATTTGATCGTTCTATTGGGCATCATTTCAACTTATCAATCGATTTAAACGCGTGTACAGGATGTGGGGCTTGTGTTATTGCTTGTCATGCTGAGAATAATGTCCCTGTTGTTGGTAAAACTGAAGTACGCCGTAGCCGTGATATGCACTGGTTGCGTATTGATAGATATTATTCGTCTGAAGAAACATTTGAAGGCGATAACGAGAAAAAAGAAGACACAAAAGGGCTGGGAATTATAGACGCTTTACAGGAAATGGAATCTCCTGCTTTCAATCCGCAAGTAGCATTCCAACCAGTGATGTGTCAGCATTGTAATCACGCCCCTTGCGAAACGGTTTGTCCTGTGGGCGCACCTGTACATGGAAAACAGGGTCAAAGTCAAATGATATACAATAGATGTGTAGGTACGCGTTATTGTGCTAACAACTGTCCTTATAAAGTACGTCGTTTCAACTGGTTCTTGTATAATGGCAATGATGAGTTCGATTATAATATGAATGATGATTTAGGGCGTATGGTATTAAATCCAGATGTTACGGTTCGATCTCGTGGTGTGATGGAAAAATGTTCTTTGTGTATTCAAAAAACACAAAAAACAATCCTGGATGCCAAACGCGATGGACGTGAAATTAAAGATGGAGAATTCCAAACAGCATGTTCTGCAGCTTGTAGCAATGGAGCAATGACTTTTGGAGATATTAACGATAAAGACAGTAAAGTTGCAAAGCTTTTAAAAAATGATCGTATGTATCACTTATTAGAAAGTGTTGGTACAAAGCCTAATGTGCAGTATCAAACAAAAGTGAGAAATACAACAGAAGCATAGAAAGCATGAAGTTTGAAGCATGAAGCATGAAGTTTGAAGCACGAAGCATGAAGTTGGAAGTTGGAAGTTTGAAGCATGAAGTTGGAAGTATTCAAGTCGGAGTTCAAACCTCAATAGAGACCACAATAAAACGAAAAAATGAAATAAAGTCTGAAACCGAATAAAAGGAATATTGATTGCTAACTTCAAGCTTCCAACTTCGAGCTTCAAACTTTATTACTAAATTAAAGTAAGGAATAGATAAAGTTTGAAATTGAAAAAGACGATTGAGAGTAAGTAACTTCAAGCTTCCAACTTCGAGCTTCAAACTAATAAATAAATTAAAGAATCAATTATATAATTATGGCGTCTCATTACGAAGCACCTATTAGAAGACCTTTAGTTACAGGGGAAAAATCATACCACGATGTTACTGTGGATGTGGCAGCACCTGTTGAAGGAAAAGCAAATAAGCAATGGTGGATAGTTTTTTCTATAGCACTTACCGCTTTTCTTTGGGGAATTGGATGTATTATTTACACAGTATCTACAGGAATTGGAACTTGGGGTTTGAATAAAACCGTTGAGTGGGCTTGGGATATTACTAACTTTGTTTGGTGGGTTGGTATTGGTCATGCAGGAACATTAATCTCTGCTGTACTTTTACTGTTTCGTCAAAAATGGAGAATGGCCATTAACCGTTCTGCGGAGGCCATGACTATTTTCTCGGTAATTCAAGCAGGCTTATTCCCAATTATTCACATGGGTCGTCCATGGTTAGCCTATTGGGTATTACCTATTCCAAATCAATTTGGATCACTTTGGGTTAACTTTAACTCACCATTACTTTGGGATGTATTTGCAATCTCTACCTATTTATCGGTATCATTAGTTTTCTGGTGGACAGGCTTGCTTCCTGATTTTGCCATGCTTAGAGATCGAGCAATTAGGCCATTCCAAAAGAAAATATATACTCTATTAAGTTTTGGCTGGTCTGGTCGTGCAAAGGATTGGCAACGTTTTGAGGAAGTATCTTTGGTACTTGCAGGTTTAGCAACACCACTGGTACTTTCTGTACATACCATTGTATCATTTGACTTTGCAACGTCGGTTATCCCTGGTTGGCATACAACCATATTCCCACCATACTTTGTTGCAGGTGCGGTATTTTCAGGTTTTGCTATGGTAAACACACTTCTTATAATTATGCGAAAAGTGTGTAATCTTGAAGATTATATTACAGTACAACACATAGAATTAATGAATATTGTAATCATGATTACAGGTTCTATAGTAGGTGTTGCATATATAACCGAGTTATTTATTGCATGGTATTCTGGTGTAGAATACGAGCAATATGCGTTCTTAAATAGAGCAACTGGCCCTTATTGGTGGGCATATTTATTAATGATGAGTTGTAATGTATTTTCTCCACAATTTATGTGGTTCAAGAAATTAAGAACAAGTATTATGTTCTCTTTCTTTATCTCAATTGTGGTAAATGTTGGTATGTGGTTTGAACGTTTTGTCATCATTGTAACCTCGTTGCATAGAGATTATTTACCATCATCATGGACCATGTTCTCGCCTACCTTTGTCGATATTGGTATCTTTATAGGAACTATAGGATTCTTCTTTGTATTATTCCTATTATACGCAAGAACATTCCCAGTAATAGCGCAAGCAGAGGTAAAAACGATTTTAAAATCCTCAGGTGAACGTTATAAGAATATTAGAGAAAGAGGAGAAAGCTTAGTTGGAACTGGAACTGACGAAAGAACTTCTGGTGGTAATAATAAAGAAATAAAAAACTAAAAGTAGCATATGGAAGCTTCAAAAGTAATTCACGCTATTTATACCGATGATGACGTACTCATGTCAGCCGTTAAAAAGGTTAAGGCAGAAAGACATCACATTGAAGAAATATATACACCATTTCCAGTTCATGGGCTAGACAAAGCCATGGGATTAGCCCCAACACGTATAGCCATTACATCTTTCATGTATGGATGTGTGGGATTAATAGTATCAATAGTAATGATGAACTATATGATGATTGAGGACTGGCCTCAAGATATTGGAGGAAAACCAAGTTTTAGCTATTTGGAAAATTGCCCCGCATTTGTGCCAATTATGTTTGAGCTTACGGTATTTTTTGCAGCCCATTTAATGGTTATTACATTTTATTTACGCAGTAGGATGTGGCCATTTAAAAAAGCTGAAAATCCAGATCCTAGAACTACTGATGACCATTTTTTAATGGAAATAGCGGTTCATGGAAATGAAAGTGAGTTAGCAAGCTTACTAAAAGAAACTGGAGCAGTTGAAGTTAATTTAGTTGATAAAGCCCATTAATAATACATATGAAAAGCTTAATTAAAATATTAGTAATAGCAGTTGTTTTTATAGCAGTATCTTGTAACAAGAGTTCAGCTCCAAACTATCAATACATGCCTAATATGTATGAGTCTGTAGGTTATGAAACGTATGGCGAAGCTGCATTCCCAAATGGTATTGAAGCACAATTACCAGCAGAAGGTTCTATTGCAAGAGGCTATGTGCCTTTTGATATAGAGAATTCTACCGAAGGTTATGAGTTAGCTAAAGCGACTTTAACTAGCCCGTTAGATTCTACCCAAGTTGATTTCGAAAAAGCTAGTCCACTACACGCTATTTACTGTGCTATTTGTCACGGTGTTAAAGGCGATGGGAATGGGAAATTAGTGCAACGGGAAAAAATACTTGGTATTCCAAGTTATGATGACGCTGGTAGAGCAATAACCGAAGGCAGTATATACCATACCATTTATTATGGTAAAAATGCGATGGGTTCTTATGCAAATCAGTTAAATGAAGAAGAGCGTTGGCAAGTAGTTTCGTATGTATTAAAGTTAAAAGCTGATTTAGAAAAGTAAGATTGATAAGATTATTATAGATATGTATACATTTTCAAATAAATTAAAGACATTTTCCTTCATTCTAATGATTTTAGGAGCATTGGGTGTTGGTTATGGTTTTATGACATCTCATAAATCTTTGGATGAAGTAAAGACTATGCTTTCTGAAGAAGCTTCCAATCACGGTGCTGGTCATGGAGAAGAAGCGATGCCTGCAACGAATTCTCACGAGGAACACGCAGTAGAAGATAATCATTCCGAGGAATCAAATCATACTTCTGAGGAAATAGTATCAAGCTATGGCGTTTCAGATACAGATTTAGGTGATGCACACCATGGTGATGCTCATGCAGAACATGTGCAACACCAATTGGCAAACAGACCTTGGTCTGCATTATATGTAGCGGCATTTTTCTTTATGATGATTGCTTTGGGTGTGTTGGCTTTTTATGCCATTCAAATTGCATCACAGGCGGGATGGTCCCCCGTATTATTTAGGGTAATGGAAGGCATCACGGTCTATCTTTTGCCAGGTGCGCTAATTGTTTTAGCAATTGCTGTGGCATCAGGCACTATTGGGCATTATAATTTATTTGTTTGGATGGATCCGGAAGTAGTGGAACACGATAAATTAATCAAGGGAAAATCATCATTTTTAAACCTGCCTTGGTTTGTTATACGTGGCCTGATATTTATAGCGGGTTGGAGCTTGTACCGTCATTTTTCGCGTAAATTCTCAATCGCTCAAGATACGGCTGAAGATAAAAGTAATTTTAAAAAATCATTCCGTATAGCGGCTGGATTTTTAGTATTCTTTATCTACACAGAATCCATGATGTCCTGGGACTGGATCATGAGTGTTGACCCACATTGGTTTTCAACATTATTTGGATGGTACGTATTCGCTAGTATGTTTGTTAGTGGTATTACGGTAATTGCTTTAATTACTATCTACTTAAAATCCAGAAACTATTTAGAGTTTGTTAACGAGAACCATTTACATGATGTGGCTAAATATATGTTTGCCTTTAGTATTTTCTGGACCTACTTATGGTTTTCACAGTTTATGCTTATTTGGTATTCAAACATTCCAGAGGAGGTAACTTACTTTGTCACACGTTTTGAGGATTACCAATTACCGTTCCTAGGCATGGTAGTTATGAATTTTGTATTCCCAATATTAATGTTGATGAATGCCGATTATAAACGTATTCCTTGGTTTGTGGTTATGACAGGTTTAGTGATTTTATTTGGGCATTACATAGATATTTTCAATATGATTATGCCCGCAACTGTTGGCGATAGATGGTTTATAGGTATTCCGGAAATTAGCTCAGTATTACTTTTTGCAGGACTATTCATATTTTTAGTATTTACAGCTTTAACAAAAGCGCCTTTACTTGTAAAGGGTTATCCTTTTAGAAAGGAAAGTGAAGAATTTCATTATTAATTAAGATATAAATAAAGACGAACGATACCAATGACTGCTTTATTAACAATTATAGTTTTAGTATTTATTTTAGTTGCCATATGGCAAATGGTAAAGATTTTCGATTTAGCTCAAGCTAAAAATGTAGATGCTATATCCGGAGTCGCCACCGATAAGGATAATACCATGAATGGGTATTTAATGATGGGCTTTTTAGCGTTCATTTATATCATAACTATTGTATGTTTTGTAAAATATGGTGATTTACCATTAATGTCAAACTCCGCGTCTGAGCATGGGCCAACCATCGATAACCTGATGGTAATTACCATGATAGTTATCTTTTTTGTTCAAACCGTAACACAATTTTTATTACACTACTTCGCTTTTAAATACAAAGGAGAAAAAGGTAAAAAAGCATTGTTCTTTGCAGATAATAACAAGTTGGAAGCCATTTGGACCATAATACCGGTTATCGTTTTAGCGGGTTTAATTATTTATGGTTTAAATGCTTGGATTACCATTATGGGTGTTGATGAAAGTGACGACCCGTTAATAGTAGAATTATATGCACAACAGTTTAACTGGAAAGCTAGATACGGTGGTGCGGATAATACCTTGGGTAAAGCCAACGTGCGTTTAATAGATATTGATCGTGCTAATATTTTAGGCTTGGATGAGGCTGACCCTAATGCACAAGACGATATAATCACTGCAGAATTGCACTTACCTGTTGGAAAACCGGTATTATTTAAAATGCGTTCCCAAGATGTATTACATTCTGCTTATATGCCACACTTTAGAGCACAAATGAACTGTGTTCCCGGTATGATTACCCAATTTGGTTTTACGCCAACAGTAACTACTGCTGAAATGAGAGAAACACCTCAAATACAACAGAAAGTTAAAAGGATTAATGAGATTAGAGTTGAAAAAAGTAAAGCTTTAGTTGCCAAAGGTGAAGACCCTTTAGACCGCTATGAATTTGATTACCTATTATTGTGTAATAAAATTTGTGGTAAATCCCATTACAATATGCAAATGAAAATTGTAGTTGAAACCCAAGAGGAATATGATGCTTGGATTGCTGAGCAAAAAGAATTCAAAAACTCTTTACTTAACTAATTAAAAAGATAAAAACGATATAAGATTATGTCAGCACACGCAGATACTCACGCTCACGACGACGACCACGGACATCATCATAAAGAAACGTTTGTAACTAAATATATATTTAGCCAAGACCATAAAATGATTGCCAAACAGTACCTTATTACTGGTACTATAATGGGAGTTATTGGTGTACTAATGTCCATGATGATGCGTATGCAAATTGCATGGCCAGAAGAGCCAAATGTAATATTTGAGGCCTTATTAGGTAAATGGGCTCCAGACGGCGTTATGGATGCTGATATATATTTAGCTTTGGTCACCATACACGGTACCATAATGGTATTCTTTGTATTAACAGCAGGATTGAGTGGTACATTTAGTAACCTATTAATTCCGTTGCAAATTGGTGCACGGGATATGGCATCTGGTTTTTTAAATATGGTATCGTATTGGTTATTCTTTTTATCAAGTGTCATCATGGTTATTTCATTATTTGTTGAAGCAGGACCAGCGGCAGCTGGTTGGACCATATATCCACCATTAAGTGCATTACCAATGGCGCAAGGTGGTTCTGGTATGGGTATGACCTTATGGTTAGTATCTATGGCTATATTTATTGCGTCTTCATTATTAGGATCGCTTAACTATATTGTAACGGTAATTAACTTACGAACAAAAGGCATGTCTATGACAAGACTTCCATTAACTATTTGGGCGTTTTTCATTACTGCCATAATTGGAGTGGTTTCGTTTCCAGTTTTATTATCTGCTGCCTTATTATTAATAATGGATAGAAGTTTTGGAACATCATTCTTCTTATCAGATATATTTATTCAAGGTGAAGTATTGCATTATCAAGGGGGTTCACCAGTATTATTCGAACACTTGTTTTGGTTCTTAGGACATCCAGAAGTATATATTGTAATATTACCAGCAATGGGATTAGTTTCTGAAATTTTAGCATCAAACTCTCGTAAACCAATTTTTGGTTATCGAGCGATGATTGCCTCAATTCTTGCCATTGCATTCCTATCAACAATAGTTTGGGGTCACCACATGTTTGTTTCTGGTATGAATCCATTCTTAGGTTCTGTGTTTACATTTACAACCTTATTGATTGCAATTCCATCAGCAGTTAAAGCATTTAACTGGATAACCACACTTTGGAAGGGTAATTTACAGATGAATCCTGCTATGTTATTTTCTATAGGTTTTGTATCAACATTCATAACTGGAGGTTTAACAGGAATTGTTTTAGGTGATAGTGCATTAGATATTAATGTACACGATACCTATTTTGTTGTAGCCCACTTTCACTTAGTAATGGGTATATCGGCTCTATATGGTATGTTTGCTGGAATATATCATTGGTATCCAAAAATGTTTGGTAGAATGCTGAACAAAAACTTAGGTTATATCCATTTTTGGATCACAGCGGTATGTGCTTATGGTGTGTTTTTCCCCATGCATTTTATAGGTATGGCAGGTTTACCTCGCCGATATTATACAAATTCCAACTTTCCGCTGTTTGATGATCTGGCTAACGTAAATGTGATTATTTCCATATTCGCATTAGTAGGAGGTGTAGTTCAAATTATCTATTTATATAATTTCTTTAGTAGTATTTTTTACGGAAAGAGAACAGTTCAAAACCCCTGGAAATCTACTACACTTGAGTGGACAGCACCTGTTGAACATATGCATGGCAACTGGCCTGGTGAGATTCCTCATGTACATCGCTGGCCTTATGATTATAGTAAACCAGGGCATGATGTAGACTTTGTTCCTCAGAATATTCCCTTAAAAGATGGAGAAGAAGAACTTCAGCATTAGTTAATAAAATAGTTCTTATATATCAAAAACCCACTTTTTTTAAAGTGGGTTTTTGTCGTTTAAAAGCTTTTTTTTTCGATGAAATGCAAAAAAATTATAAAAACATCGATTAAATACAAATAAATCCGTTATATTGCGCTACGAAATAATTTTTATAGAGATTTTTTATAAATCATATATAGATTAAATAAGTTATTAATAAATATAATTAACCAATTTTATGAAAACTAATTACCTTTTTAGGTATACAAAAGTATTTGTAACCTCTCTCATGGTTTTTCTTTGGGCCACAGTTTCGTTGAATGCGCAGTGTCCAACAATTACAAATCAAACGCCACCCCCTATTTGCAATGGGTCAGGATATACGCTTTCAAATTTGAGTGCAGATTATGCAACAGATAATGGAAATGGTATTGTTTGGTATAATGCCGCAACAGGCGGTAATGGATTAGACCCTAATCAATTAGTTCAGCAAGGTGTTTATTACATAGATGATAATTCTGGATCTTGTGGTACAGATCCAAGAGAATCAATAACCATATCTTTTCAAGTAGAACCAGTTCCTCCAGGAGGGTCTTTAGATAAGTTTTATTGTAGTAATGAAAATGCTACGATTCAAGATTATATTGATGATGCATTAGCATTATATATTCCTTTAGGCGGATCTGTAAGTGTTTATTACGACTTGGCATTAACTACCCAGGCTAATTCAACTGATACAGTAGCCAACGGTATAGTAAATTATTATATAGTATTTGATGATATAACATGTACAAGTCAAATTAAGTTAGGTAAAACAATTGAATCTATTTCTCCTGCAGATCCTACGCCACCTAGCACACAGGAATTTTGTTCAGATTCTAACTCAACTATAGGAGATTTAGATCCAGGAACAGCTGCTACTTTTATATGGTATAATAATGTTGATGGGTTTGGAAATCCAATTCCGCCAGCTTTATTACCTTCTACTGCTTTACTAGATGGGGCAACGTATTATGTACAAGTAGACGAACCGCTTTGCGATAGTAATGCAATTCCAGTTACTGTTACAATTAATGATCCTTTTGACCCTGGAACATCAGGTAGTTTAGAATATTGTAATGATAACGTGCCAACCACGGATTTTGATTTATTTGATGAATTGGGCGCTCCGAAAGATACTAACGGAACTTGGTCTAATGATGCATCATTAACAACAACTAACGGGAATTTAGGAACGGTTAATATATCAACATTAACTACTCCAGGAGTTTATACGTTTACCTATACAGTTCCTGCAAATGGAGCTTGTCCAGAAAATTCAGCTGATGTTACGATTACTATAAACGAAACATTTACCTCTGGAGATATTTCAGCTAGTAATCCTGCTACATATTGTGAGCAAGATTTACCAACAGCATTTGATTTATTTACTTTGTTAGATAATGAAGACCCAGGAGGACAATGGACTCAGGGCACGTTAAGTACAGACCCTATAGTGAGTTCACCAATAGATTTAACTATGGGTGCATTTACACCGGGGACTTATAATTTTACATACACGCAAAATCTTCTTACCTCTTGTGATGATAACTTTAGAACAGTTCAAGTTGTAGTATTAGAAGACCCTAATGCTGGAGTTGCCGATAATCAAACATTTTGTGAAAATAATTTAACAACAAATTCGCCTTTCGATTTATTTGATGCTTTAACAGGACCTTATGATAGTGGAGGAACTTGGACAGATGCTACCAGCACAACAATTTCTGATCCTTTAAATATAGATATCACTGGTTTTACAGTAGCAGGAAGCCCTTATGAGTTTACATATACTGTTGATAATGGAACGTGTACAGATGATGAAACCATTTCAATTACAATAGTACCTGCCCCAGAATCTGGAACGGCAAATCCTCCAGTTGAATTTTGTGAAGGCGTTGCACCAGCAAGTTTTGATTTATACACTTTAATAAGTGGTGAAAGCGGTACAGGAACGTGGACAAATAATAATACATCAACCATGGTGGCAGATCCTAGCAATCTGGATTTATCAGGGTTTATGGCTGCAGGGAGTCCTTATAGTTTCACATTTGATATTGACCCCATAGGAACATGTGATGATGTCGATGTAGTAGTTAGCGTTATTATTAATCCGTTACCAAATACAGGTACACCAAATAATCCACCACCATTTTGTGAAAACGATCCAGCATTAAG
>CAXBID010000013.1:0-29580 GCA_963975495.1 uncultured Flavobacteriaceae bacterium
TTTTATATTCTAATATGGATAACTGTTCTCCGTTAGAAATTATTTGCTCAATAGTTAAATCATTATTGGAATTCATAAAATTCAATATTTCATTAACTTTTACATTGTAGTAATCAATTGTATTGTCAATTTTATCATTATCCATTATTGGCTATTTTTTTTACTGAATTATATGCTTTATTTCCTTTCTGTATTGCGATGCACTTTTACCAGTAATATCATTAAATTGTTTGTTAAAGTGCGAGAAATTATTAAATCCGCATTCAAAACAAATATCAGCTATACTCATTTTACTTTCATTTAATAGCTTGGTAGCGTGTACAACTCGGTATTCGTTTACTAGCTGTGTAAAGGTTTTTCCTGTCGTTTTTTTAAAATATCTACAAAACGCAGGAACCGTCATGCTTACTTTATCAGCAACCTCATCTAAAGTGATGTGTTTTTGAAAATTACTATTCACATATTTGTAAATAGTACTGATTTTTTCGCTGTCTTGCGGATTCGTTTCTAAAGCAATCCCATCAGCATTTAATAAGGTATAATCTTCAGTGTTTGCTAAATAATTTAAAATTTCTAAAAACTTAAGCACACGCTCCAAACCATCATAATCTAAAATTTTATTGATTTTAGAACCTACAAAATTTTTGGTTTCAACATTAAATTTAATTCCTTTTTTTGCCCTATGGAATAATGCCGAAACTGCGGCCATTTCAGGAATATTAATAAAATCATTACCTAAAAAATCGGCTTTAAATTGAACCGTGGTTTCTGTTCCGTTAGCAGTAAGTCGGTCTGCAAATCCATTATGGGGCAAATTAGCTCCAATTAGTATTAATTGACTATTATTAAAATAAGACAAGTGATTGCCTATATGTGTTTTTCCTTGCCCTTTATTTACGTAAACCAACTCCAATTCGGGATGAAAATGCCAAAAGGCACTATTTTTATCTGCCTTTTCAGCGTGTTGCTTTACTAAAATAGAGCTCCCGAAACTGGGACTAAGTTTTTCTAAAGTAGGTTTCTTATTAATCATCGGAAGCAATTTTTATTACAAATTTACTATTTATTATGCATACTTTATATATTAAATTACCATAATTGTATGTTATTTTAACTTAACATACAGTTAACATTCATTTAACAGGTAAAATAGCATATAAATATGCTAAAATTGATGTTTTATTTACTCCCTTTATACTATATTTTTGTAGTGTTATTGAAACAGAGATATTATAAATCATATAAAATTGATGTATTATTATAGTAAATCAATAAAATATATTTAATAAAAAACACACTCTGTAAAGAGTAAACAGTATTCATTAATAATTAGTTTAATGTCTTATTTAGTTTAGTTGGTAAAGTGGGCTGTGGTGGCCCACTTTTTTTATGAGCATTTTTTAAATATCAATAGTTTAAAAGCTAAACTTTTTATAAACAATTTTAAATTAACTTCTATTAAAAATTCACTCATTTATATGCTATTTTACCTTTACATTATCTTAACAATTAATTAACAGATAAAATAGCATATAAATTAGCCAAAATTGATGTTTTCTAAAGGCTTCTTCCAGCATACCTTTGTACCGTTGAACGTTATTAAAAAATCCAAATCATGAAAAACACAATTAAAACAATTAAAAAGAGCCTATTAGTGGTAAGCGTATTTACTGCGGCATTAGGCAACGCTACTGAAATTTCTTCTACCATTAAAGAAGATCTTAAAGAGACCGCATTAACCTTAAAGAATGTAAAATCTGGAGATTTACTATCTATAAAAGATTTTAATGGGATTACCTTATATAAGGAGTTAATTAAATCTAACGGGATTTATAAAAAAGGATTCGATTTAACTGCTTTACCAAACGGTGAGTATTATTTTGAGGTTGATAAAGATTTAGAAATTAAAACCATTCCTTTTACAGTAAATGCTAATACAGTTGAATTTAACAAGGAAGCGGAGTTTACTGTTTTTAAACCTTATGTTAGACAAAAAGGTGATTTAGTTCTTATTTCTAAACTGTCTCCAAATTTAGAGCCTTTGAATATCTCTGTATATGCTGAAACCAATGGTTCATTCGAATTAGCATATTCGGAAAAAATTGAAGGCACTAAAACTATAGAACGTATTTATAAATTAAACAAGGGAAACTATAAAATTATATTTAACTCAAACAACAGAGAGTTCACGAAATTCATTAATAATTAGTTTAATGTCTTATTTAGTTTAGTTGGTAAAGTGGGCTGTGGTGGCCCACTTTTTTTATAAAAATTAGAAATATGAAAACGTTACATTTACCTATATCCTATAAATTTAGTTCGCTAAAAAAATTCAATGCCTCTTTAAACCTAAATAGTAAAAAAGTAGATTGGATTTTTAAAAGAATTATATTACATAGTATTTGGGGTGTTTTAAACATCCTAGGTTTAATTTATATTTCTGCTTTAATTACAGGAACAGGTTGGGAAGTTGTTTTTTTAATTGGTGGTTTAATTTATTGTTCAGCGTATTGGATAATAGCTTGTATTATTTTTGACAAGTTAACAGGCGATGAAATAGATAATATGACCAAATAAAATATTTTAAAACAGTTTTAATTGTCCGTCTTTAAACTGCTCATGTAATTGCGTGTTCAATCTTGGCATCGCCTTATCTTTAAAATATTTTTGTCTCGCAAGTTTTACAAGGTTATTAATTTGTTCTGCTATTTTACCTTCCCCTCGCATTCTAGTTCCATATCTGCTGTCGTTTAAGTTCCCGCCGTGGCAACTTTCTATTTGATGCAATACTTTTTCAGCTCTATCAGGCATGGTTTTATGTATCCAATCCTTGAAAATTTCTCCAATCGCACCGTTTAACCTAACTATGGTATGTCCAATTGATAAAGCTCCGTAATCTAAAGCTGCCTTTGCTAATGGTAAAATTTCATGGCTATTTATAGATGGAATTATGGGCGCCAACATCACATTAACAGGGATACCATTGTCGCTTAATGTTTTTACGGTTTCCAGTCGTTTTTTTATTGTGGCTGTTCTGGGTTCTAAAACACGTCGTGTATCTTCAGATAATGAAGTAATGGATATGTTTACGCCTATTAAACTGTCTTTAGCCAATGCTTTTAAAATTTCTAAATCCCTTAAGATTAGAGCGTTTTTTGTGATGATGCCAACGGGATGTTTGTACCTTAAAA
Source organism: uncultured Flavobacteriaceae bacterium (assembly GCA_963975495.1). Classification (GTDB taxonomy): domain Bacteria; phylum Bacteroidota; class Bacteroidia; order Flavobacteriales; family Flavobacteriaceae; genus CAXBID01. Next base: position 3,192 of record CAXBID010000013.1, read on the forward strand.
ATACTTCCAAACACTGTTTTGTAATTTCAAACTGTTTTTCGGCTGGTTGGTAACAATCTGTATTTCCAGACATTACAATGGTTTGTGCTTTCCAACTTTTCTTTTTTAGTTGAGCCTCTAATAGTTTTGGTGCATCCTTTTTTACCAAAATTCTACGCTCAAAATCCAACCCCGCACTATAGCCCCAAAATTCGTGAGAGTTTCTGGCATAACAATAAATGCATCCGTGTTCGCAACCTTGATATGAATTCATGGAATACTGCATACCAACATCTGGACTCGCCACTTTATTGACTATAGTTTTAGGAAAAACAGGTAAATACAACGTTTTATTTTTATCACTTTCCTCGCCTTCTTTATGGCAAAATTCTAGGAAATCATCACGCATTTCGTGGCTTAACTCAAAGAAGCGATTGTGCACATTACGCTGCGCACCACGTCCTTTTATGGTAGATTTTAGGTTCATTACAGTAAAATTAAAGGTTTGTTGCTTTTTAAGTAGCTCTTTAAAATTAGGTATTATTTGTTTTGAAAACTGTTAAAGTGGATATGGGTTATTAACAAACTGGATAAATTTGGATTAGATTAAAGACTTAATTGAACTTGACTTTGCCAGAAAAATTGTCGAACTTTGTTTATCGTATGATATAAACATTTGAAACGATTTTATATCCTTAATAGCTATGTGCAAACTGAAAACAAACATTTAGAATTTATAAACCTATGAAACAAATGACTAAAATTCTGTTTTTAATAACAGTAATCGGATTTACAAGTTGTAGTCCGAAAATCTCTTCAAATTTTACTAATCCACAACCAAAATTATCGATGGATGAAAACGTAGCACTTTTGGACATCGAACACAATTTACCAGAAAACAACCTTATTAAGGTTGGAGAATTGAGATTTCAAGATTCTGGATTTTCTACAGATTGTAGTTTTAATAGTTTAATGACTCAAGCCAGAAATGAAGCAAGAAAAAATGGCGCTAATATTGTAAAGGTTCTGGACAAAAAGAAACCAGATTTATGGAGCAGTTGTTATCGGTTGAAAATTGACCTTTATAAATACAATGGAGATACCTCATCATTACCGCAATACGAATTAAAACTTGACTAAACTTAAAAAAATAAACGAATGAAAATCATTTTTAAATCAATTCTACTTCTTTCAGTATTTTTACTTTCAAGCTGTGCAACAATTATTTCAGGCTCAAGACAAAACGTAGAAATAGCTTCTGAACCAAGTTCAGCAAAAGTATACATAAACGAAATTGAAGTTGGAAACACACCTATAGAAAAAAATCTAAAAAGAAACCAAGAATATAGTTTAGTGCTAAAATTAGACGGATACGAAACTTACGAGACTAAGTTGGAGAAAAAATTCAATGCTTGGTATATTGGAAATATTGCTTTCGGCGGATTAATTGGAATCGTAATCGATCCAATAACTGGAGCAATGCATAAATTAAAACCTGAAGAAATTGATGGAAATCCAAAAAGCGGAACAACTTATAATACAGAAAGTGGAAAATTATTCGTAAAAATTAGTATGAACATTGACCCAAATTCAGAAAAAGTTGGACAATTAAGAAAATCGGAATAAAACCAGCACATAATATCGCAAAATTAATTACTAGTGTAAGCTACTTATTCGGTTTATATTTGCTAAACTAGGTGCTCAAACAGCGAAACAAAACATATACTGACCATTAGGCACAGTTAGGAGTAGCCCTCTTGCAGAAAAAATAAATCATGTTGCAGAACAGTTGTTAAATTTGGCAAATCTGGATTTGATTAAAGACTTAGCAGAACTTGATTTTGTCAGAAAAATTGTCGAACTTCGTTTAACTATATCTTATTATCATTGTTTAAAACAAACAGATTCCCACGTCGTGACTTATGGGAATGACATCTCAAGAATTATTCCCCAGAAAAATCAGCTTTTCTCTTCTCTAAAAAAGCGGTGGTACCTTCTTTAAAATCTTCTGTTCCAAAACAGTTTCCAAATTCGGTAACCTCAACATCAAAACCATCAACCCCATCTTCAAAATTGGCATTTATAGCTTTTATCGCTGCCGAAATTGCAACCGATGAATTTCGAGAAATTTTAGCTGCTATTTTTTCACACAATGGAAGTAAATCTTCTGGCGTAGTTACATGATTTACTAACCCGTAATTTAAAGCTTGGTTGGCATCAATCATGCCTGCCGTCATTATCATTTCCATAGCACGACCTTTCCCAACCAATTGTGGCAAACGTTGTGTGCCGCCATAACCAGGAATAACACCAAGTGATACTTCGGGCAAGCCCATTTTTGCATTATCGCTAGCTACCCTAAAATGGCAGGCCATGGCCAATTCCAATCCGCCACCAAGTGCAAAACCGTTTACAGCTGCAATAACTGGCGTAGATAAATCTTCTACAAAATTGAATAATATATCTTGTCCTTTTGCTGCTAATCGTTTGCCTTCGTTAACATCAAAATCTGCAAATTCACTAATATCTGCACCAGCAACAAAGGCTTTTTCCCCGCTACCTGTTACAATAATAACCTTAGTGTTTTCATCATCATCAGCGTCATCAAAAGCTTCGTGAAGCTCTTGAATAGTCTCTTTGTTTAAAGCGTTTAATTTTTTAGGGCGATTGATGGTTATGGTGGTTATACCGTTGCTTTCTTCTGATAAAATATTATTATAACTCATATTCGTTTTTAAAAAATTATTACTAAGGTTAAATTTATGCGCTAACAATACCCATATTCCCCAGATTTAACGGGATTGTTTTACCACTTTCTTTTATGGATTTATAAATAGCTTCAACAATAATCATATCGCGTTTTCCCATCTCACCGGGAGCAAAATTAGCACTTCCTGTTAATATATGTTTTGCAAAATCGTCCATTTGAACCATTTGCTGACTTTGATGCGGAAATTTAATTTCTTTACCATCAGAAGTTCTTCCTGATAAAGGACCATAACTATGAGCAGGATTTAATTCGGCCCAACCGTTACGGAAACTTACGAAAAGACGATTTGCTTTAGCATTGTGGGAAGTAAACATACTTCCAACTACTCCATTGGGGAATTCCATTTGTGCCGTAATAGTCTCATCTGTGTCTTTAAAATACTCTGGTCTGGTGCTAAACTCTTGAGCAGAAACAGAAATAGGATTGGTTCCTGTACCATAAATATTACTTTGTATTGAATAGACGCCCATATTTACCAAAGCGCCACCGCCTGAAAGTTTTCTATTTAAGCGCCATTGATTTGGGTTTCCTCTGGAAATATAAGCAGCATCTGAACTTACATAGTGTACTTTACCAAATGGTTTTTCTTTTACTAAACGCTTAATTTCATTGGTATAAGGGTCGGATTGCATACGGTAGCCTACACTTAATTTAACATCTGCATCCTTACAGGCTTTAATTATGGCATCACATTCGGCAACACTTACTGCCATAGGCTTTTCGCAAATTACATGTTTTCCTGCTTTTGCTGCTCTAATACTAAAATTGGCATGCATACTGTTTGGTAAAACCACATAAACAATATCTATCGCATCATTATTAACAACCTCATCAAAGTTCTCGTAGTTGTATACATTTTCTCTGGGGATATTGTATTTATCCATCCATTCTTTTTCTTTTGATGTTGTACCTGTTACAATCCCCGCTAAGTAACAATATTCAGTATCTAACAACGCTGGAGCTAATTGCCACTTACTATAACTACCTAGACCAACGAGTGCAACGCCTAGTTTTTTTTGATTTACTTTATCCCTATTAAATGATAAAGCAGAACTCGGTAAGATAAAAGCACCTATTAATCCGCTAGCTAGTTTTATATTGAATGTTCTCCTATTGATTGCCATTTGTATCTAGAGTTAAAGCGATTACTTTAATCTTTTAAATTTATGAAAAAATAAATGTATTGAAGACCCAATAACTGTTATAATTTAGGAAATGTAACTCGAAACGTTGTGCCTCTATCTTTTTCAGATACAAATGAGATGGCGCCTTTATAGGTTTCTACTATATTTTTTACCATAGCCAAACCAAGCCCCATACCACTTGTTTTGGTTGTAAACTTAGGTTCAAAAACTTTAGTTTTATTTTCTTCTAAAACACCCGAACCATTATCGGATACTGTTATTACAACGTCTCCATTATTCGTACCAACGCTAATTACAATTTTAGGCGTTTCGCTATCTGGCATAGCTTGAATTGCATTTTTAACCAAATTGGTAACCACACGTATTAGTTGTGTTCTATCAAATTTTGCTATAATTTCTTCTTTTTCAGCAGTAAAAAAGATATAGTCCTCGTTAAAAATATCCAAAGCCAGTTTTACAATATTTACAACATTAAGTGTTTCGCTTTGTTGCGCTGGCATTTTTGCAAAATTAGAAAACGCGGATGCAATGGAGCTCATGGTATCTATTTGCTGAATTAGGGTTTTGCTATATTCATTTAATTTTGAATGAATATTTTCATCTTCAGGATCGAACTTACGTTGAAAATTTTGAACCGTTAAACGCATAGGCGTTAACGGGTTTTTAATTTCGTGCGCCACTTGTTTTGCCATTTCTCTCCAGGCTTGTTCGCGTTCGCTGCGAGCCAATTGTACCGCACTTTCTTCAAGCTCGTCTATCATACTATTATAAGAGCTCACCAGGGTTGAAATCTCTTCGCTGGTGTCGTCTATTTCAATTCTTTCATTTCGTTTTTCTAAACGGGTCGTATTTATTTTATCACTTATGGTTTTTAGCGATTTTGTAATGTACTTGGATAGTAAAAACGCAATACCAATGGCAGTTAACAGAACAAACAAATAGGCATAACTTATACGCTCTAAAAACTCACTAAGCTCTTTGGAAAGAAAGTCGTCATTTTCTAAATACGGAATATTTAGTATGGCCAGAGGTTTGGACCTATTATCTAAAATATAGCTGTACGACGATTGAAATGTTTCTCCATTTTCTTTAAGCAAATCAACAAAACGGTGTTCTGAAGTATTAGATAATGCATTTAAAATATGGGGATCAAGACATTCATCTATGTCTTCTTTTTGAAGGCTAGCCTTTGAAGATATTAATAATCCGCCTTCCATATCATACAAAATAATTTGAAGTTTATGAATATCTGCTATGTTGTATATTTCATCCTTAAAAATTAAAGGCAGGTTTTCTGTTTTAACTTCCCATGTATTTTGCCTTCCGTTTATAACACGCTTTATATGAGATTGAACATTTTCCTCTTTTCGTTCTAAACGTTCGGTGTGGTAATCATGTGTTTCTTCCCGGTACTGATAAATAGCAACAGCTGAAATTAATATAGATGCCAGTAGCACCAACAAAATCATAGCTAGAAAAATACGGGTACGCAGCGAAAGTTTCTTAAGTTTCATCTCTGTTTTTAATTCAATAAATATAGCAATAATCAAACCAAATCGCCCAAGGCTGATTTAAAAAACTAAAACTTAGCTGGCAAGCGCGTTAGGGATAGAAAAGGAAATCCTTTTTGTGAGGTACGAGCAAAAAGATTGTATTGGATAGCCCGACCCGACAGGGAAACGCCCAAATAAAAAAAGAGTTTTAACGAATTCTTTTTTTTAGATTCCCATCTTCATGGGAATGACAATTTCAACGGAAACCCCGAGATATAATCTCGGTGAATCATTTTTCAATTTAAGCATCAGGATTTTTGTCTCTAAATCGCTTATAAATTTTGAAACCTAGCATGATAAGTACGCCTAAAACGAGTATGCCTACAATGCCCCAAACCCAATTGATGGCGCTTTTTAAAATGACAAGAAACACAACGGCGAATAGGATAAATGTTGCGCCTTCGTTCCAGATACGCATAAAACTTGATGATTTTTTTACGATGTCGTTTTGAAGTTGATTGAAATATTGATGTGTTTTTAAATGATAAATAATGAGTAAAACCACGAAACCCAGTTTAACATGCATCCAAGGTTGCTGCAACCAAAATGGTTGTAAAATAAGCAACCAAATGGCAAAACCCGTTGCTAAAATAGCCGATGGCCATGTGATGATAAACCACAGGCGTTTTGCCATAAGTTTTAGTTGTTTTCCTAAAATTTCTTTATCTGGCGAGGGTTTATGAAAGGCTTCTATTTGATAAACAAATAATCTTGGAATGTAGAATAAACCTGCAAACCACGTAATGACAAAAATGAGGTGAAACGATTTGATGTATTGGTAATATTCCATTAATTAATAAATTCTAGCGGGTTTGTTTCTGGCTTCAAGTTCTTAATAATTTCTCGATTTAGAAAATAAGCGGTTACAATTGTTGCCAAAATATCTGAAATAGGAAAGGCTATCCAAACCCCGAGTTCGCCAAAAAACTTTGGTAAAATAAAAATTAGCGGAATAAAGAAAAAACCTTGTCTGGTTAATGTTAGTAATAAGGCTTGTTTTGCTTTGCCAATAGCTTGAAAATAGGCAGCACCAATAAGTTGAATGGCTATAATTGGGGTTGCAGCAAATACCCAACGCATAGCGGGAGGTGTTTGTGTAATAACATCAGCATCTGTTGTGAACAGTCGGGTAATGGCCTCTGGGAACACCATGAGTAAAATAAAAACTACAGTGGCTAAACCTGCTGCATATTTTATGGCGGTATAAATAGATTCTTTTACTCTATCATATTTAAGTGCCCCATAATTAAACCCAGCAATAGGCAAAAACCCTTGCGTAATACCATAAACTGGAAACAGTGCAAACATAAGCATGCGCCCAACAATAGCGTAAGCCGTTACTGAGGTTTCGCCACCTAAATCGAATAAAATATTATTCATAAATAAATAGGTAACACTTACCACGGCTTGTCTTGCTAGTGTAACAAAACCCAAAGAACTTATTTCTGATACTACGGGTCTGTTGAGTCCGAAATGGCATCTGTTAATTTTAAGCTCGGAATGTTTGGATAGGAAAAACCAAAGAATAAATAGGAAACATAAAACGTAAGCTATGGTTGTTGCCCAAGCGGCTCCTGCCATTCCTAGATCTAAAAGATTGATGAAAACGTAATCCAAAACGAGGTTTCCAACCGATGGAATCATCATCGCATACATAGCGAACTTTGGTTTTCCTTCGGCACGAATTACCGTATTTCCCATCATGGAAAGTGCTAAAAACGGCACGCCATATAGCACGATAATATAATAGATTTTTGCGGGTTCTAAAATGTTTCCTTTTCCACCAAAAGCAGGTACAATACCATCTACAAACCATAGCCCCAAAATTACCATCGTGATGGTTAATACTAAGGTTAATGTAATTTGGTTGCCGAAGGTTTTTAAGGCTTTATTTTTATTGTCTGCGCCTAAAGCACGCGATATTATTGAGGAACCACCAATACCAATGGCCATACCCAAAGCGGCAATAAAAAATGACACCGGTAATACCACATTTATGGCTGCAATGGCCGTTGAACCTATCCAATTTCCAACAAAAATAGTATCAATCAAAATATTTAGTGACATCACTAAAATTCCGATAGAGGCAGGAATAGCTTGTTTTATAAGGAGCTTATGTATTGGAAGTGCGCCCAACTCTTGGGAAGAAACTTTTGCCATTATACTAAAACGGTTTCGTTTGTAGCCCACTCTTTAATCCATTTTGAAAGTAGCGCCACAAACTCAGCATCGTCATTTAAACAGGGTACGGTTGTAAAATCTTTTCCACCAACCTCATGAAAAATTTCTTGGCCTTCCATGGCTATTTCCTCAAGCGTTTCCAAACAATCGCTAACAAAAGCAGGCGTGACTATAGCCATGTTTTTAACCCCTTGTTTTCCTAAACGTTCAATGGTTCTATCGGTATAAGGTTGCAACCAAGGATCGAATCCTAATCGTGATTGAAAGGATGTTGAATAGGTGCCTTCATCAAATTGAAGCTTTTCAGCTACCAAACGGGTAACTTCTAAACATTGGTGTTTGTAGCAAAAATCGTGTGCCTTACTTGCCGTTACACAACAGCTTTTATCCAATTTGCAATGCGATTTCGTGATATCGCTTTTACGAATATGACGCTCTGGAACACCATGATAAGAAAACAAAACGTGATCATAATTTTTATCTGCTAGATGTCTTTTTATAGAATTTGAAAGCACTTCGATATAATCGGGCTTGTTATAAAAAGCTGGAACAGATTCTATTTTTAAATTCGGAAAATGTTCCTGACGAATGTCTTCTGCTAAAACCGTAATGGTTTCGGTAGTTGCCATAGCAAACTGCGGATACAATGGAAATAATAAAACCTCATCAACACCCTTATCCACTAATTCTTGAAATCCCTTTTTCATGGTCATACTGCCATAACGCATTGCCAATGCTACAGGATATTCAACCTGTTGTTGTATTTTATTCTGAAGTCTTTCAGAAATTACAATTAATGGCGACCCTTCATCCCACCATATTTTTTTGTACGCTTTCGCGGAAGCTTTAGGGCGCGTGTTTAAAATGATGCCTTTAACCAATAAATTTCTCGCCCAAAGGGGAACATCTATAACACGTTCATCCATTAAAAATTCACCTAAATACTTTTTTACATCTTTTGGTTCTGGACTATCTGGTGAACCAAGATTTACTAGTAATATTCCTTTTTTCATTTGCAATTTGCATGTTTCTCAGACCTGTCAGGTTTTTAAAACCTGACAGGTCTATTTTTAATTAATCTTTTCTAGTTTCAATTTTTTAAAACATCCGTATTTGGAAGCGTTTTAAAAGTTGGTTTTATTTTACACCCCTAAAGTCCCCTCAAGGGGACAACCTACTCAGTTTAATTTTACAATTGCCCCCTTGAGGGGTGTTTTTTTTAATCTTTAGTCTTTTCAAGTTTTTCTTGATGGTATAATTTTGGTCGTTCTTCATTATAATCACAATCTTGAAAAATACCGCACGACACATTGGTGCGTGCCAATGATTTATTATTTACATCAGCATCTGCTTTTTTTAATAAGGCTTCAATTTCGGGGGTTAAATGTTTCATAGCATCAATTTTTTTAATCGTCTAATTAATTCAAAGACATAATATATTTTTTTGGCGTTGTGCCATACTTCTTTTTAAAAGCCGCAATAAAATGACTCGATGTGCTATAGCCTACTTTATGCCCTACTTCATTTACGTTATCATCGCCAGCTTCCAATAATTTACGCGCCACTTCCATTTTATAATCAAATAGAAAGCTAAATACCGAATCGCCATAAATTTGCTTAAAACCCTCTTTAAGTTTTTTAAGACTTAGCCCTGTTTCATCAGCCAATTCTTGTAAACTTGGTGGTTCAGCCATTCTTGAAATGATAATATCTTTGGCTTTTCTAATTTTAATCACGTTGGTTTCATCTACTAAAAACGGACATTGCTCAATATCGGCGTCTTCGCTTCTATTAAAATACAAACTTAAAAGCTCGTAAGCCTTTCCCTTAAAATACAGTGATTTTATAGACTGGTTAAGGTTATAGTTAATCAATTGGTTTAACACAATGGCCATAGACGGCGATATCACACCATCTTTATAATATTTTTTATCTTTATTATCCTCGCTTAAAAATGTGATATAATCAGCTTCATGTGAAAAGAATCCATGAAATTTTTTAATTGATATTAATATGGACACCATCCATGAATGCGGATTAACTTCAAGACTTATAGGAAGATCGCGTTGCGGATTATAGAGCAATAATGAGTTTTCTTCAAGAATATTTAATTTGTATCGCCCTTCATTAAAAACAAACTGACTAGAGCCCTTAACACAAAAATGAAATTGGATAAAATCACTATCTATTTCTTTTTCAATCCATTGCACTTCGCTTGTTTCATTTTTATACGTCAAAACTAAAACACCATCTTCAATTTTAGTCTCATCAAAAGAACTTTGAGCGACACTTTTTTCGCCATTCAAATCTGTATTCATTTTGCTTTTATTTAGATTGGTTCTAAATTAAATAGATAAAACCCACTGTATTTAGTGCAAAAATATGATATTTATCATATAATTAGAAATAAGAACGTTAAAAAACCACAAACGATACTAAAAGTTCTTTCAGCGTTACTTTTTTTCAAAGTATCCCTATATTTTTGCTTCACAATTTCAGGTATCAGCATGCAGAAGTACAATATATCAAGAAGTAATTACTTTTATGCCATTGGTTTGAGTTATAAAAAAGCCGATGCAGATATAAGAGGACGCTTTAGTTTGGACGAAGAATCTAAATTGAGCCTTATAAATCAGGCTAGAGAAAATGATATTGAAAGCTTGGTTGTTACGTCTACTTGCAACCGAACCGAGATTTACGGTTTTGCACAACACCCTTTTCAACTTATACAATTGCTTTGTGATAATACCAGAGGCACTGTTGAAGAATTTCAAGAGGTAGCTTACATTTATAAAAATAAAGATGCTATTTCACACATGTTTCGTGTGGGTTCTGGCTTGGACAGTCAGATTCTTGGTGATTTTGAAATTATAAGTCAGTTAAAAATCAGCACAAAACTTTCTAGAAAACACGGATTACTTAATCATTTTACAGAGCGTTTGGTTAATGCCGTTATTCAAGCCAGCAAGCGTATTAAAACAGAAACCGATATATCATCAGGCGCTACTTCGGTATCTTTTGCTTCGGTTCAGTATATTTTCAATGCTGTTGAAGACATTACAAATAAAAATATCTTGTTATTTGGAACTGGTAAAATTGGCAGAAACACTTGCGAAAATCTAGTAAAACATACCAAAAATGAGCATATTACTTTAATTAATAGAACCAAGGACAAAGCAGAACAAGTTGCTGGGAAATTTAATTTGGTAGTTAAGGATTATGCCAATTTACAAGAAGAAATTAGTAAGTCTGATATTTTAATTGTGGCTACTGGCGCTCAACGCCCTACTATTGATAAGCAGATTATTCAATCAGAAAAACCACTTTTAATTTTAGATTTATCCATTCCTAAAAACGTTAATGAAAATGTTGAGGAATTAGAACATGTTAAATTGGTTCATTTAGATCATTTATCGCAAATCACAGACCAAACTTTAGAATCTAGAAAGCAACATATCCCTCAAGCTGAAGCTATTATTGAAGAAATAAAAGCAGAATTTAACGGCTGGTTAGAAACTAGAAAATTTGCTCCAACCATAAAAGCATTAAAGCATAAATTAAATGATTTTGCTGTAGCTGAATTAGAGACCCAACGTAAAAAACGCTCCGATTTTAATGAAGAACAAGCTGAATTAATTAGCAATAATATCATTCAAAAAATCACTAATCACTTTGCGCATCATTTAAAAGATGATGACGTTTCTACGGACGACAGTCTAGAACTCATTAAAAAAGTGTTTCAGTTAGAACCTTCAACAAAAAATGTTGATACTGCCTAAATTCCAAAAATGACGAATATAAATTTTTTCTTTTTAGCTTACTTATCGTTCAAAAAAATAACCGTAACAAGGCTATGCTAATTTTTTCCGCCTCAATTAATCTAAAAATAATTCAATTTATTCATCCCTCATTTTGAAATCCAACCAGCATAAAACCATAAGAATTGGTACACGCGATAGCGAATTAGCGCTATGGCAAGCCAAAATAGTACAAAGTTTACTCGAAAAAGCGGGTCATAAAACAGAACTCGTTCCTGTAAAATCTACGGGCGATTTAGTTCTAGACAAACCACTTTACGAAATGGGCATTACAGGTATTTTTACACGTACTTTGGATATTGCGATGTTAAATAATGACATTGATATAGCGGTACATTCACTTAAAGATGTGCCCACTGTTTTACCAAAAGGCATTGTTCAAGCTGCGGTTTTAAAACGAGGAAACGTAAATGACACGTTAGTTTTTAAAAACAATGAAGAATTTTTAGGTGCAAAAGAAGCCGTTATTGCGACAGGAAGCTTGCGAAGACGCGCCCAATGGTTAAATAGATTCCCGACACATACTATGACGGATTTACGTGGTAATGTAAATTCGCGTTTACAGAAACTAGAAGATAACGATTGGAACGGTGCTATTTTTGCTGCCGCTGGTATTGGACGCATTGGAATAAGACCCGAAGAAGCCGTTAATTTAGATTGGATGATTCCCGCTCCAGCCCAAGGCGCCATTATGATTACAGCCTTAGATGAAGATGAATTTGTAAAAGAGGCTTGCGCTGAACTAAACCATGAAGAAACAGAAATTTGCACCACTATTGAGCGTGAGTTTTTAAATAAATTAGAAGGCGGTTGTACGGCGCCCATTGGCGCATTGGCTTATATCAAAGATGACGATATCAACTTTAAAGGGGTTTTATTAAGTCCTGATGGAACGAAAAGAATTGATGTTACCCGTGTTAAAAAACTAGGAGAACATACGGATATGGCGCAGTTTTGTGCCGATTTTGTTATTGAGCGTGGCGGTAAACGTTTAATGGATACTATTAAACATTCAGATAGAAAAACGAATGTGTATTCAACAAAGCGTTTTACCGAAGACCAACGTTTATTATTTCATGAAAAGGTATTTGCAAAAAACTCTGATTTTGTTAAAATAAGCTTGAATCGTATTCATCCACGTTTCCTGAAAAATGAAATTCAAAATGTTGTTATAACCAGTAAAAATGCTGTAGAATCGTTAACAACAAACTATTCGGCTATTGAGTTGCAATTCAAAAATATTTATTGTGTTGGACGCAGAACCAAACGTTTAGTTGAAAAAAGAATTGGAAAAGTTACCCATTCTGAAAAAAACGCAAAAGCACTTGCAGAATACTTAGTGGAATTTATGGAGGGTACCGAAGTCACTTACTTTTGTAGTGATATCCGATTAGATGCCTTACCTACTATTTTGACAAAAAACAATATAAAAGTTAATGAAGTTGAGGCTTACCAAACCAAATATGATGGTGTTAAAGTTGATAACTCGATTGAAGCTGTCATGTTTTACAGCCCATCAACAGTAGAAGCCTTTGTTCAAAAAAATAAAGGTAAAATAATCGCCTTTTGTATTGGTGAAACCACAGCAAATGAAGCTAGAAAACATTTTGATGATGTGAGAGTTGCTAAAGTGCCAACGGTAGAAAGTGTGATTGAGTTGGTGAATGAATATTTTATTCCTGCGTAGGCAGGAATCTTATTGTTAAAAAGATGAATTTTAAAATGCCTGTGTTTAACGGGAATTATTTAAGATATGAGTAATATAATTAAAGAGATACCTGCTACCGCAGGTATTCGCAACGATTTATTTTTAAGAGCATTAAAAGGTGAAACCGTTGATCGTCCACCTGTTTGGATGATGCGTCAAGCAGGCCGGTATTTACCAGAATTTATGGCCATAAAAGAAAAATACGATTTCTTTACACGTTGCCAGACTCCTGAATTAGCCAGTGAAATTACTGTGCAACCCATCCGAAGATACGGAATGGATGCTGCCATTTTGTTTTGCGATATTTTGGTTATTCCTCAAGCCATGAATATCGAGGTTCAAATGAAACCTAATTTTGGGCCCTATTTACCAAACCCGGTACGCTCTCAAAAAGATGTGGATAATGTGATTTTTCCTGATGTTAAAGACAGTCTTAGCTATGTTTACGAAGCCATAAAAGCCACCAAAGAAAAGCTTAACGACGAGATTCCTTTAATAGGTTTTGCAGGTTCACCTTGGACCATTTTGTGCTATTGCGTACAAGGACAAGGCAGTAAAAATTTTGATAAAGCCAAAGAGTTTTGTTTTACAAATCCTGTAGCTGCACACCAATTATTACAAAAAATTACAGATACAACCATTGCCTATTTAAAGGAAAAAGTAAAAGCAGGATGTAATGCCGTTCAGGTTTTTGATTCTTGGGGAGGTATGCTATCGCCAGTCGATTATCAAGAATTTTCATGGCAATATATAAATCAAATTATTGATGCTTTAAAAGATGACGTCCCAGTAATTGCCTTCGGTAAAGGTTGTTGGTTTGCTTTAGGAGACATGGCAAAATCTGGTGCTTCGGCCTTGGGTGTAGACTGGACCTGTTCTCCAAAAAACGCACGTTATTTATCAGGCGGAAACATCACATTACAGGGTAATTTTGACCCAACACGCTTGTTTTCACCACCTGCAGAAATCAAGAAAATGGTGCATCAAATGATTAATGAGTTTGGGAAAGACAAATACATTGTAAATTTAGGTCATGGTATTTTACCTAATATCCCATTAGACCACGCTAAGGCGTTTATAGATGCGGTGAAAGAATTCCCATCCTAACCCTCCCAAAGGGAAGGAATTCTTACTCGAAATCTTAATGAGAGAAACTTTAAAGATTGAAATACTATTTTAAATTGAAATAAAAATAACCTTGTTTATTCACATAACAGTTTCCTCTCCTTTGGAGAGGATTAAGGAGAGGAATGATAAAAAACATAACATCAGGAATCAAAGCATACTTTGGGGCTTTTAGTTTAATATCAAAACTAAAGCTTTGGAAATATTTTGCTATTCCTATGCTAATAAGTTTTATAACCGCACTTGTCATTTTTGGTTCTGCCTATGGACTATCAGATAACATTGGGAATTTCATTTCGAAAATATGGATTTGGGATTGGGGAAAAGACACCTTTTCTACTATCAGTAGTTTTATTGGTGGACTCATCATTATTGTAATAGGCATTATCCTTTTCAAACATATCATAATGGCATTATCTGCCCCATTTATGAGTCCGGTTTCAGAAAAAATTGAAGCGCATTTAACTGGAAACTTACCGCATTCACATAGAAATACTACATTTTGGCAACAACTTTTAAGAGGTATTCGTATTAATGGTAGAAACCTAATCATGGAATTACTATTAACCATTCCTATTCTACTTTTAAAATTCATTCCTGTTGTAAATATATTTTCAACCATATTATTATTTATGGTTCAAGCCTACTATGCTGGTTTTGGAAATATGGACTACACCTTAGAGCGTCATTTTAAATATAGAGAAAGTGTTCAATTTGTTCAAAAAAATCGTGGTTTAGCTATTGGTAATGGTATTGTTTTTATTCTGTTTTTATTAATTCCAATAATAGGTGTAATTTTGGTATTACCGCTATCGGTTACAGCAGCTTCCATTAGAACGGTAGAAGCACTTCAACTTAAAAACAAACCTATACATGCAGCTTAATTTTGGTTCATACTATATAATACCAATCCAACCAGAAGATGGATGGAACATCTGCAATTTTGTAGTTGCCAATGAAGACCGATTAAAACGCTATTTCCCAAAAACTTTAGCGCAAAACTTAACACCAGATTTATCAACCTTTTTTGCAAAAAAAAAAGTGAAACAGTTTGCACTAAAAGAAGAATTCCTTTTTACTGTTAAAGAGCAAGAAACAAAACAATTAGTAGGTTTGATCTTTCTAAAGGAGTTGGATTGGACTAAAAACCAAGGTGAGTTTGCTTACTGCATAGGTTATCCTTTTGAAGGCAAAGGTATCACTACAAATGCTATTGGCATATTATCAGACTATGCTTTTGAAAGTTTAAACTTAAAAACCTTGCAAATTATCGTTCACAAAAGTAATATTCCAAGTATAAAAGTAGCCGAAAATTGTAATTTTACTTGGATAAAAACACTTAAAAATGAACATACGCCTCCTGGGGAACGTCCACTAAATATGGAGTTATACGAATTGTATAAAGAGATTGAATAAATTTTAGACCTGCAAGGTTTCAAAAACCTTGTAGGTCTCAACACATAATTATGAAGTTAGAAAAACTTGAAAAAGACCATTATTATCACATCTTCAACAGGGGAATAAATAGTGCTAACATCTTCCAAAATGAAGATAATATGTTCTATTTTCTAAAACTCATTGAAAAGCACTTAGATGGAAAAGTAGATGTCATTTCATATTGCTTAATGAACAATCACTTTCATTTGATTGTAAAAACTATTGAAGAAGATGCTATAGTTACTCAAGGTTTTTCAAATCTTTTCAACGCTTATGCTAAAGCATATAATAAGGAACAAAACAGAACTGGAACACTTTTTGAAAGACCCTATAAAAGAATAAAAATAAAAGACGAGGATTATTTAAAGAACTTAATTCTATATGTTCATAAAAATCCAGAAAATCATAAGCTTGTAAAGCATTTTGAGGATTATAAATTCTCATCTTACAGAAATTATTTTTCAGATAGCAATACCGTCATTTCAAAAAGTAAATCTTATGTTCTAAATCTTTTCAACGATTTGAAAAATTTTGAATATGCGCATAACTCAGACCTGTCAGGTTTTGAAAACCTGACAGGTCTAGAACAACAACAAAACAAAAACTTAAAAAACATCAAAGACAAATTCTACCAATACATACACACTTTACAAGACACCATCACTTCCAAATTAGAAGCTATTGATGGAAAAGCAATTTTTCAAGAAGATATTTGGGAACGGCCAGAAGGTGGTGGCGGGCGAACCCGGGTTATAGAAAACGGCAATGTTTTTGAAAAGGGTGGTGTAAATATTTCTGGTGTTCACGGTAAATTACCAAAATCGATGCAAGCCTATTTTAAAGTTGGTAAAGTCGACTTTTTTGCTTGTGGATTAAGTTTAGTGTTACATCCTAAAAACCCTATGGTGCCAACCGTTCATGCTAATTGGCGCTATTTTGAAATGTATAATAAAGATGGAGGCATCATTGATAGCTGGTTTGGTGGCGGACAAGATTTAACACCTTATTACCTGTTTGAAGACGATGCAAAACACTTTCATCAAACCTGTAAAACAGCTTGTGATAAGCACAATCCTGAATTTTATCCAGCCTATAAAAAACGTTGTGATGAATACTTTTATAACGCCCACAGAAATGAAGGCAGAGGCATCGGCGGTTTGTTTTTCGATTATTGCAAAGCTACCAAAAATATGACTATGGAAAATTGGTTTAACTTTGTAACCGAAGTTGGCGATAGTTTTTTGGATGCTTATGTTCCTATTGTTGAAAATAGAAAAGAATTAACCTATAACCAAGAACAACGTAACTGGCAGGAAATTCGTCGTGGACGATATGTGGAATTTAATTTAGTGCATGATAAAGGCACGCTTTTCGGACTAAAAACAAACGGTCGTATTGAAAGTATTTTAATGAGTTTACCACCACATGTGCAATGGGTTTACGATCATCATCCTGAAAAAGGGAGTGATGAAGAAAAACTTTTGAATGTTTTAAAAAACCCTGTAAATTGGATTTAAAACTCAGACCTGTCAGGTTTTGAAAACCTGACAGGTCTATTAAATAAAATCATTATGTTCCCACTAAGAAGAAACAGAAGACTAAGAACCAACGAAGCCATTCGCTCACTAGTTAGAGAAACCATTATATCACCAAACGATTTTTTAGTGCCGCTTTTTGTAGTGGATGGTAAAGGTGTTAAAGATGAAATTCCATCAATGCCCAACTACTTCCGTTACAGTTTAGATTTGCTTGAAGGTGAAGTCAAAGAATTATGGAAATTAGGCTTAAAATCGGTATTGCTTTTTGTAAAAGTGCCCGATAATTTAAAAGACAACAAAGGCACTGAAGCATTAAACCCCAACGGATTAATGCAACGCGCCATCAAAACGGTGAAAAATGTATGTCCAGATATGTTGGTAATGACTGATGTAGCATTAGATCCTTATTCAATTTACGGGCATGATGGCATTATTGAAAACGGACAAATAATAAACGACGAAACATCTGATTTTTTAGCACAAATGAGTATCTCACATGCTAAAGCCGGAGCCGATTTTGTAGCACCTAGCGACATGATGGATGGACGCATACTTACTATTCGAGAAGCTTTGGAAGAAGAAGGTTTTATCAATACTGGCATCATGAGTTATTCGGCTAAATATGCCTCTGCTTTTTACGGCCCTTTTAGAGATGCTTTAGATTCTGCCCCTGTTGATTTGATTGATATTCCAAAGGACAAGAAAACCTATCAAATGGATTATGCCAACCGTTTTGAAGCCATTAAAGAAACCGAAATGGATATTGATGAAGGTGCGGATATTGTTATGATAAAACCCGGTTTATGTTATTTAGATATTGTTCGTGAAATTAAAAACGAAGTTGATGTACCAGTTGCCGTGTACCAAGTGTCTGGGGAATATGCCATGTTAAAAGCAGCGGCCGAAAAAGGGTGGTTAGACCATGATGCGGTTATGATGGAACAGATTACTGCCATAAAACGTGCTGGTGCAGATATAATAGCGAGTTATTTTGCCAAAGACGTTGTTAAGTTAATTTCGTAATAGCTACCTATTTCTCAAGTTTTTCCTCAACGGTATAAGTAATTTCATGATAACCTATTTTTCCGTCTTCGGTAATAGTTTCAATAACGACTAACATATCACCTATATCATCTGCATTGTAAAACTCAACCATAGCCGTACCCTCTGTATCGGTTTGCAAATTAGCGTTCCAATAAATCAATGGTCTTAAATCTGGTGTTTTCCAATCTTGAGCTGTTAAATTTTCGTGTTTGGGTGCATAAAACTCTCGAGGTGTAGAAAATACAGGAATTGTTTTTTTTGAAATACCTGAGGTTCTTTGTACACTAAACAATCCTTTACCAGCATAGGTATAAATATTTATAAACGACCATGTATCAATTCCCTTAAAAACGATTCTCCCAAATACTTCAGAAGCATATTTTTCTGGGTTTTTTGGATATTTTATAAGCTCTACACTTTTTATTTCCTCTGTAGGCAAACTCCCAATTAATGAATAATCCACAATTCTTACTGGAATACCATCAATAATAACAAACGTAAAATCTGCTCCATGAACATTGGCATATAAAAACCCGCCACCAGAACCAACTCTTTCTACACTTAATTCTTCAGGGTAATTAAAAAGAAGAATACTATATAAACCATACGACCACTTTTTAATTTTACTTTGCAATTCTTTATCTTCTATCACAATATCTGGTGGCCCGTGCAACTCCATCATTTTTTCACGTTCTGGGGTTAGTTTATAACCACTTAGTAAAACTTCATCAAGTTCTATGGTGCCTTCCAATAATCTAAAAGCTTCCGCAACTTTTTCATTTTCTTTAGCTTTTTGTAAGTAGGCATCAATTATAGTATCTACAACTTCTATCTTTTTTTGAGGATTGTAATGAACTTTAGGAATAGTTTTCTTGTTCAATTTGATAGTATAATCTTTTTTCTTTCCTTTTTTATTTTTCGATTGAATGACAACTTCCAAATTATCTTCATATGAATCGGCTAAACTAAAATTAAATATGCCTGTGCTATCAACTTGTTGGGTATAAGCACCGCTGGTATCATCACCAAAAGTCATCATTGTGATGTCTACTAAGCGATCAGATGGTTTTTTCGCGTTTATTACTTCACCTACCCTTCCCCTTACAGTAAGCGCTTTTTCTGGTTCATTTATAAATATACCTTTTGGGGTCTTATAGTGATACTTTCGCCATCCTTGTGTAAGCATTAAAACATCGAGGTCTTCAGGCTTGCTTTCATCTCTAAAATAATATCCTGAATCTTCAATGTCGCCTTTTATTTCAGAAGATAACAAAAAGTAAGATTGTATGTTTTGTCGTAAGGATTGCATATCGCCCAATTGTTCTTTATTAACAACTAAAACAGACGAGTTAGCATTTACGGGATCTTCATTAAAATCTTTAATGTCAATGTCCAGCTTAATTTGGTCGCGTTGCCCATAAATACTTCGGTTTGGTTTAACCAAAATATTTAGTTGTTGTTCTTTGTTTCTATTAAAAAACAAACGTTCGCAAACAGGCACTTGATTTCTGTTAAAAATGGTGAATTCTATAATCCCTTCAGGGAATAAAGCCTTTTCAAATTGTTTATAAATGGTATTCTCTTTGGCCTTAATAATGGAATAATAATCTGTAATACCTCTGTGCCTCGCTCTTATAGAAAT
Organism: uncultured Flavobacteriaceae bacterium; assembly: GCA_963975495.1. GTDB lineage: Bacteria > Bacteroidota > Bacteroidia > Flavobacteriales > Flavobacteriaceae > CAXBID01. Next base: position 23,132 of record CAXBID010000013.1, read on the forward strand.
TGATTCATCTTCAAAAGTATCCTTTCCAGTTACTAAAACATTCATGTATTTGTCATCCTCAGTAACATGTAATACCACACCATAAGGAGAAGCCTTAGGCAAAGGATATTTAAAAATTTCTCCTTGATTACTCGTTATAGCTCCAAAATATTGTTTATTGGGTTGTGGTGTAAATTCTACTTTTCCCATGCCCAAATGGTTGCTTTTAAAGGCGGAAATTACCTGTTCTTCATCATCGACAATTGTACCCAAAACGGCTTTCCCTTTTCCAGCATAATCAATAGCTTTAAAGCCTACAACACTTTTTAAACCGCTTACTAATTCGCCACCTTCAGGGAAAAATTGAATATCTAAATCATCTTTATTTAATGCAATAGTTTTAGAAAAGGTATTAAAGTTTCCTAAGTTTAATTGTAGAGTGGCTTGCTTAGTGCCTTCAGGTAAAGTATAATCTAAATTATAATACCCTGTTTTGTCTTTTTTCACTTCCAAAGAATCGTCCTTTTCATCCAACGTTAAATAGACTTTAAGTTTTCCTCTAAATTTATTTTCTATCAATAATGGATCTAATTGTGCTGAAAGTTTAAATGTTTCGTTTTCTGTTTTGGTTAATGTAACCGTTTTTATGGGATTTGCTTTTTCTTGTAATGTATGGATTTGAATATACTGGTTGAATATAAAATCTTGCCCAAAATTCAAGTTCCATTTGGTATAGGCCCTAATTAAATACTGACCAGATTTATAATTTTGAAGACTGAAGTAACTCTCCGCCAATCCATTGTTAAGCTTTAACAAACGTTTATCTATAACCTTTTTATAAGGATTGATTAACTCCACATATAATATGCCACTTAAATCTGTTGGAATATGATATGAAGCCTCAGTAACTATGGCTTTAAACCATATAGTTTCGTTTGAAGTGTATACTGTTTTATCTAACTGTAAATACACTTTTTCAGCATAAGACTCATGTGAATGAGCTATCTTTGAATTATCTGGTAAAACCTGAGCACATAAAGCAGTTTTGATAATAAGCAACAAAACTGTATGTAGAAAAAATGGTTTCAACTCTTTATTAAAAATTAGATTTGTTAAAAGTAAATAAAAATTACAAATCACTACTTCTAACTTTTTGCAAATTAATTTTGTAATTTCACAACAAAATACATTCTTAATGAGCGCACTAATTTTTTGGGCAACCATTTCCATTTTCTTTTCTTTTTTATGTTCTATCCTCGAAGCTGTATTATTAAGCGTTACACCAACGTTTATAAACGTTAAAAAACAAGAAGGTAAAGACTATGCGCTCACTTTAGAATCACTTAAAAAAGATGTTGACAAACCACTTATAGCCATATTAACCCTAAACACCATTGCCCACACTTTAGGTGCCATGATGGTTGGTATTGAAGCTGAAAAACTGCCATATAAAATTGAATTGTTTGGTATAAATACAGTTGGGGTTGTGTCTGCAATTATGACGTTTTTAATTCTTGTAGCTTCGGAAATTATCCCAAAAACTATTGGAGCAACCTACTGGAAAAAACTGGCTAATTTCACATCAAAAGCATTAATTGTTTTAATTTTTCCTTTGAAATGGACTGGGATTTTATGGTTACTTCAATTGACAACTAAACTTATTGGCGGAAAAGGTCACGGTAGTGTTTTAAGTCGTGAAGGATTTTTAGTTATGGCAGATATGGCTCACGAAGAAGGTGTTTTTCAAGAAAACGAAAGTAAAATAATTAAGAACTTACTTAACTTTAAAAAGATTTTAGCCAAAGATGTAATGACGCCGAGAACGGTAATAAAAACTGAAAACGAAACCACAACAGTTGAAGATTTTTTTAAACGGAACTTAAACCTTCGTTTTTCGAGAATTCCTATTTACACAGATGATGCAGATAATATCACAGGACTTGTGCTAAAAGATGAGATATTTAAAGAAATGGCTCTTGATAATAACACCAAAAAATTATCCGAGCTTAAGCGAAATATAATTGTTGTAGACAGAAACCTCCCTATACCAACACTTTTTGAAAAATTGGTGGAAACTAGAAACCATATGGCTCTAGTAGTTGATGAATATGGTTCTGTAAGTGGTTTGGTAACGATGGAAGATGTTATTGAAACACTTTTAGGTTTAGAAATAATGGATGAAAGTGATAATGTATCAGACCTTCAGCATCTTGCTAGAAAAAGTTGGGAAGCGCGTGCTAAAAAATTAGGCATCTTAGACGACAATAATACTGCCCAATAATGGAAACCTGTATCATCAAATCACCCTTAGGATATACTAAAATTATTGGTGGTATAGATGGTATAGCTTCAGTTACAGTTTTAAATTCTGAAGAAAAAGTAACCGATATTATTCCAATAGAATTAGAAGATTGCGTGATTCAACTCAACGAATATTTTGAAGGTTCTCGTAAGCAATTCGACCTTAAATTAAATGCTGAAGGTACCGATTTTCAGAAAAGAGTTTGGAAACAACTTGAGCAAATTCCATATGGAAAAACAATATCCTATCTAGAATTATCAAAACAGTTAGGCGATGTAAAGGCCATAAGAGCTGTAGCTAATGCCAATGGTAAAAATCCGCTTTGGATTGTAGTTCCGTGTCATCGGGTTATTGGTAGCGATGGCAGTTTAACAGGTTATGCAGGCGGATTACACCGTAAAAAATGGTTGTTAGAACATGAAAGTCCGTATAAACAACAATCATTATTTTAGTCTTGTTATGCTTAAAAAATCCCTATATTTATTTCAACTAAACCCATTTAAATGAAATTCTTAAAAAAGCTCTTAAAATGGTTAGCCTTAATCATAGGCATCATTGTAATTTCACTTTATATTTTTGATTATGGCTATATCTTAAGAGGCGTTCGCATTGTTTACTTTACAGGTCACACTACCGCCTTTATTGATGATTATCCATATTTTGAAAATGATGTCATAGAAAATGGAAATAGTATACAGCCATGGCCAAAACATCAAGATTACAATACTGTAAATGAAACTGAAAAACTTTCTAGAGTAAATAAAGATTGGGGCACTGTAGCCTATGTAATTATTAAAAATGATAGTGTTTGGTTCGAAAACTATTACGATGGCTTTGATGAAAACTCGAAAACTAATTCATTTTCCATGGCAAAAAGTATAGTTTCCGCAATGTTAGGTAAAGCCATCATGGATGGCTATATTAAAAGTTTAGACCAACCCATTAGTGATTTTTACCCTCAATACAAATATGCAGAAACAACAGTTGGCGATTTAGCTTCCATGGCATCTGGTTTAGATTGGGTTGAGCATTATACAAGTCCTTTTTCTTTAACAGCAAGAGCCAATTATGATGATGATTTGGCAGAAACTATCTTAGGTCAAAAAATAGTCAAAACACCTGGAGTTGAGTTTGAATATTTGAGTGGGAGCACACAATTATTGGGCATGATTATTCAAAAAGCCACAGGACAACAACTTGCAGAATACCTGTCTGAAAGTTTTTGGCAACCCATGGGTACTACAAGTGATGCATTATGGCAACTAGATGATGATGAAAATAGATTAGCAAAAGCATTCTGTTGTATATCAAGCAATGCCAAAGATTTTGCACGTTTTGGAAAACTTTATAAAGACCATGGAAAATGGAACGGCAAACAACTTTTAGATTCTGCTTTTGTTGCAAAATCCATTACACCACGTTTTAAAAAGAGTCCTGAATATGGATATGGTTGGTGGTTAAAAAGCTATGGAAATAAAAACTTTTTTATGATGCGAGGGCATTTGGGGCAATATGTGATTGTTGAACCAGATGACAATGTTATTATTGTCCGTTTAGGCCATAGAAAATCACCTGATGCCAACAGGAAAGGTGTAAGTCCATTTACAATGGATATTATTACCTATATTGAAGAAGCCTATAAAATGTTAGAACAATGATCTCAAAACTAAATCTCGAAAACATACTATTTCTGGACATTGAAACCGTGCCGGAAACCCAACATTTTTCTGATTTGGATGAAACAAAACAAGCACTTTGGGACCACAAATCGCAATACCAGCGTAAAGATGAATTTACCGCTGAAGAATTTTATGAACGTGCAGGCATTTGGGCAGAGTTTGGAAAAATAGTGTGCATATCGGTTGGGTATTTTAATATTCTAAATGATTTAAGAACGTTTAGGGTTACTTCTTTTTACGGTGATGAAATTAAAATTTTAAAAGATTTTAAGGGGTTGTTAATCTCTCATTTTAGTCAAGCAAAACATTTATTATGTGCACACAATGGTAAGGAATTCGACTTTCCGTATATTGCTCGACGGATGATTATCAATAATATAGAATTACCATATAAACTAAACCTCTTTGGAAAAAAACCATGGGAAGTGCCTCATCTTGACACTTTGGAATTATGGAAATTTGGCGATTATAAAACCTATACCTCTTTAAAATTAATGACCAACGTTTTAGGTATTCCCTCGCCCAAAGATGATATTGATGGGAGCGAAGTATATCGTGTATATTATAAGGAAAACGAAATAGACCGAATTATTACTTACTGCGAAAAAGATACTATTGCTGTGGCTCAAATTTTCTTGAGACTTCGTGGTGATGCTATTTTAACAAACGATGAAATTATTCATATATAAATGACTAAAAGCCCCATTTTAAAGCTTGAAAATTTATCTATCTCATTTGGAGAAAATGAAGTCATTCATAATATTTCTTATCATTTAGATAAAAACCAAATATTGGGTATTGTTGGCGAATCAGGTTCTGGAAAATCAGTTTCTTCATTAGCTATTTTGGGCTTGCTTCCTAAGAATATTTCAAAAATAACTTCGGGTGAAATTATTTATAATAATGAAGATTTAACCACACTTTCCGCAAAAGCATTTCAAAATATTAGAGGGGATAAAATAGCTATGATTTTTCAAGAACCGATGAGTTCTTTAAACCCATCAATGACTTGTGGTAAACAAGTTCAAGAAGTACTATTACAACACACCAATTTATCAAAAAAAGAAGCCGAAAATGAAACCATTTCGCTTTTTGAAAAAGTGAAACTTCCTGAGGTAAAAACAACCTATAATAAATATCCTCACGAAATATCTGGCGGACAAAAACAGCGCGTCATGATTGCCATGGCTATTGCCTGTAAGCCCGATATTTTAATTGCTGATGAACCTACAACCGCATTAGATGTTACCGTTCAAAAAGATATTATTCATCTTTTGAAAAGTTTACAAAATGAAACCCAAATGAGTATCATTTTTATAACACATGATTTAGCTTTAATATCTGAAATTGCAGATCAAGTTCTCGTTATGTATAAAGGCAATATTGTTGAAGAAGGTGCGGTTTCAGAAATTTTTAAAAATCCAAAACATAATTACACAAAAGCACTTATTAATTCGCGTCCTTCATTAGAAACACGATTAAAAAAATTACCAACTATAAATGATTACTTGAATAACTCAACCTCAACTGAAATTGTAACTGATGAAGACCGTAAAATTAATCACGAAAAACTATACAGCAAACCACCATTATTAGAAGTGATCAATGTTGAAAAAGAATATATTTCGAAATCGGGTTGGTTCACAAAACCTAAATCTTTTAAAGCGGTGAATGACGTTAGTTTCAAATTATATGAAGGTGAAACATTAGGTTTGGTAGGCGAATCGGGTTGTGGAAAATCTACACTAGGACATGCTATTCTTCAACTTGATAAAGCGACTTCTGGACAAATTTTATATAATGGAGCAGATATTACCAAACTCAATAAAACTGAAACTCGGAAACTTAGAAAAGATATTCAAATTATTTTTCAAGATCCTTATTCTTCGTTAAATCCAAGAATCCCTGTTGGTGAGGCTATTATGGAACCCATGAAAGTCCATAAACTTTATAACTCTGATAACGAGCTAAAAGAAAAGGTTATTGAAATATTAAATCGTGTAGGTTTATCTGAAGATTATTTTAACCGTTATCCTCATGAGTTTTCGGGCGGACAAAGACAACGTGTTGGTATTGCCCGAACCATCGCCTTGCAACCTAAATTAATTGTTTGTGACGAATCTGTTTCTGCGCTTGACATTTCGGTGCAAGCCCAAGTATTAAATCTTTTAAATGAACTTAAAGACAGTTTTGGATTTACCTATATTTTTATATCGCACGATTTGGCGGTTGTGAAATATATGAGCGATCAATTACTAGTTATGAATCAAGGAAAAATTGAAGAATTAGACGATGCTGATGTGATTTATAACACGCCTAAAAAAGAATACACCAAAAAATTAATTGAAGCTATACCAAAAGGATTATAGCAATATACTTTTAGGTTGTGCTAAATAAACCACTATGGATTTGTAATCCATAGTTTTAAAATAAGAGAATGAAATTCTTTTTAAAGTTAGCATGTCATTCCGAATGTTACTGAAATCAAA
>CAXBID010000014.1:0-29208 GCA_963975495.1 uncultured Flavobacteriaceae bacterium
TATTGGTTTTTTTAACACAGGTGCTTACCAAGAAACCATTGGTGGATTTGGAGGTTTACAGCACTGTTTAATTCCGTCCCCAAAGCATATTTTAATCAATAGAGATGCAGATGGAAATTTAACCACAGAACTATTTAGTGAACAACAAAAAAGTGAAGACTTACTTAAAATATTAGGTTATAATTTAAGTTCAGAAAAAGAAGAAAAGGATAAGGTTGCTGCACTTTTTGAAAATAGATAACTTTAACTATAATTTCTAATTTGTCCCCTTGAGGGGACTTTAGGGGTGTTTTTTTAAATAAAATAAAATTTAGTACATGACAAAATTTTATAAAAAGAACATAAACAGCATATTTTGAGGATATTAAGACTTGTCCATTCTGGAGACCTCACAGTTTTAAAAACGTGTGAGGTCTGGATTATCCTGAAAACTGTGAGTAGTTTATTTCTCAAAATTAATTTTTGTCATGTACTTAGAAAATAAAAAGTATAACAATTAAAAGATTCCTGCTTTTGCAGGGAGTAATTATGAAAACAAATACATACGCTGGAATTCCAGACGAACTAGGGAAATTGGAGCGTGCAAAAATCGTTTTAATACCCGTGCCTTATGACGGTACAAGTACATGGCAAAAAGGAGCTGATAAAGGGCCCCAGGCTTTTTTGGAAGCTTCAGGAAATATGGAACTTTATGATATTGAAACAGCCACTGAAGTGTATCAACAAGGGGTGTTTTTAGCAGAGGCTGTTACCGAAAACGCATCGCCGGAAGCTATGGTTGATGCCGTTCATCAAGCAACAAAAAAATACATCAAAAAAAATAAGTTTGTTACCATTTTTGGTGGTGAGCATTCGGTATCTATTGGTACTATTCGTGCGTTTAACGAAATGTATCCAAGTTTAACCGTATTGCATATTGACGCCCATGCAGATTTGCGCAAAGAGTACGATGGTTCAACTTGTAACCACGCCTGTGCAGTCTATGAAGCGAGTCAAACGAGCAACTTAATTCAGGTAGGAATTCGATCTATGGATATTATGGAAAAAACCATAATGGACGAAGAGAAAACCTATTTTGCACATGAGATGGCAATAGATGATACTTGGATGGATTCAGCAATTGATCAAATGACGGATAATGTCTTTATCACGTTTGATTTAGATGCTTTTGATCCTTCTATTTTACCAAGTACGGGTACGCCCGAACCAGGGGGGTTATTTTGGTATGAGACCCTTGGGTTTTTAAAACAAGTATTTGAGGAAAAAAATGTGGTAGGGTTTGATATTGTTGAGCTTTGCCCAAATAAAAAAGAAAAATCCTCAGATTTTTTAGCTGCCAAATTATATTATAAAATGTTGAGTTATAAGTTTATGAATGAAGCGATTGATGGTGATTATGATAATACCTATGAAAACTCAAAACAAAAAACCAACACATTAAAATTTAGCGAAGAAGATGACTACTAAAGGACCAATTTCCCAATTTATAGAAAAACACTATTTGCATTTTAATGCAGCCGCTTTGGTTGATGCCGCAAAAGGTTACGAAGCACAGTTGGAATCTGGCGCAAAAATGTTAGTATCGCTTGCCGGTGCGATGAGTACCGCAGAATTAGGTAAAAGTTTTGCTGAAATGATTCGTCAGGATAAAGTACAAATTATTTCATGTACTGGTGCTAACCTTGAGGAAGATATTATGAATTTAGTGGCACATTCACATTACAAACGCGTGCCCAATTACCGTGATTTAACACCACAAGAAGAGTGGGATTTGTTGGAAAAAGGATTAAACCGAGTGACTGATACTTGTATCCCTGAACACGAAGCATTCAGACGTTTACAGGAGCATATTGTTAAAATTTGGAAAGAAGCTGAAGCTAAAGATGAACGCTATTTACCTCATGAATATATGTATAAAATGTTACTTTCGGGTGTTTTAGAACAATATTATGAAATTGATTTAAAAGACTCTTGGATGTACGCCGCTGCTGAAAAAAACTTACCTATAGTTTGCCCAGGTTGGGAAGATAGTACTATGGGAAATATTTTTGCTAGTTATGTTTTAAAAGGTGAATTGAAAGCGAGTACAATGAAATCTGGTATTGAATACATGACGTTTTTAGCGGATTGGTACACTGATAATTCTAAAAACGGTATTGGCTTCTTCCAAATAGGTGGCGGAATTGCAGGCGATTTTCCAATTTGTGTCGTGCCTATGTTATATCAAGATATGGAACGCACTGATACACCATTTTGGAGTTATTTTTGTCAAATAAGCGATTCTACAACAAGTTACGGATCGTATTCTGGGGCAGTTCCCAATGAGAAAATCACTTGGGGTAAATTAGATATTAAAACACCAAAGTTCATCATAGAAAGTGATGCTACTATTGTTGCACCCTTAATTTTTGCATATCTTTTAGGCCAATAATTATGGATACTGAAAAAATAGAAAATATTGAGCTAAAATACCTTACGGTTGATGATTTTGAAGAATTAAAAGCAGCAACCTTAGAGTCTTATGGCGGTGTGCTCAACTCTTATTGGAAAAAGCATCACATCGAAGATTTAACCTCAATGTTCCCAGAGGGGCAGGTGATTATAAAAATAGATGGTGATATTGCAGGTTGTGCATTATCGCTTATTGTAGATTATGATAGTATTGATGATGAGCATACTTATGAAGATATTATTGGCGGAGAATCTTTTAAAAACCATCATGCAGATGGAGATGTCCTTTATGGAATTGATGTATTTATAAAACCGGAATATAGAGGCCTGCGCTTAGGAAGACGTCTTTATGATTATAGAAAAGAAGTTTGTGAAAACCTAAACCTAAAAGGTATTGTTTTCGGTGGCAGAATGCCAAATTATCATAAACATAAAGAGTTTTCGCCAAAAGAATACATAGAAAAAGTAAAGCGCAAAGAAATTCATGACCCCGTTTTGAATTTTCAAATTTCCAATGATTTTCATCCCGTGAGAATTTTAAAAGGGTATTTGGAAGGAGATACAGCATCAAATGAATATGCCGTGTTAATGGAATGGGATAATATTTATTATACCAAACCCTCAAAAAAGGCCGCTACCGTTAAAACAGTTGTTCGTTTAGGCCTTATACAATGGCAAATGCGTAGCTATAAAAGCTTAGACGATTTAATGCAGCAAGTGGAGTATTTTATTGACAGTGTTTCGGCATATCGGTCTGATTTTGCTGTCTTTCCAGAGTTTTTCAATGCGCCATTAATGGCAGAATTTAATCATTTGCATGAGTCTGAGGCAATTAGGGAACTTGCAAAGTTTACTGAAACAATAGTTTCTAAACTACAAGAGTTATCTATATCCTATAATATCAATATTATTTCCGGTAGTATGCCTGAAGTTGTAGACGATAAGTTATACAACGTAGGTTATTTATGTAAGCGTGATGGTAATGTAGAACGCTATGAAAAAATTCATGTCACGCCAGACGAAGCAAAAGTTTGGGGTATGCAACGTGGCAATAAGTTGCAAACTTTTGAAACCGATTGTGGAAAAATAGGCATATTAATCTGTTACGATTCTGAGTTTCCTGAATTATCGCGGTTATTGGCAGATGAAGGTATGGATATTTTATTTATTCCTTTTTTAACAGACACGCAAAACGGATATTCGCGTGTCAGACTTTGTGCTCAAGCACGAGCAGTAGAAAATGAGTGCTATGTTGCCATTTCAGGTAGTGTGGGTAATTTGCCTAATGTAAACAACATGGATATTCAATATGCACAATCGGCAGTATTTACGCCATGCGATTTTTCGTTTCCAAGCAATGGTATTAAAGCGGAAGCCACACCGAATACAGAAATGATTTTAGTGGCGGATGTAGATATTAGTTTATTAAGAGAACTCCATTCCTTTGGAGCCGTTAAAAATTTAAAAGACAGAAGAAAAGATTTTTACGATGTTATTCGTGTTAAATAATGATAAATAGTATCTTTAACTAATAACTAACTTTTTTACCCCATAAAAATGAAAAACCGAAATGATAATTTAAAACGTGTCATTGTAGATTTTAAAAAATTAACGCCAGAGATACTAGCTTTACTGGTTGAAAGATACCCAGATGGTTATGATGATGACCAAATCATATCCTTCAAAAATCAACATAATGAAATGATTGAAGCTGTTGAGGTAATCACTGAGGATACAAAGTATTTAGTAAAAGTGAGTACTAAATTAGCGGTTACTATGGAAAATTATGATGAAGATGACTATGAAGATTTTGATAATGATGATCCAGAAGCAGTGCAAGACCCAGATGTGGTTGATGAAGATACAGATGATAACGATTAATAAATAATAGTATTATGAGAACAGCTGTTTTTAAGTCTTACAAAAACGGTTATTACAAGTTTTGGTTTGAGAACGGCGAGGAGTTAGCTTTTGAAGAAGTGCATCCTCGCGTATTGAAACAATTCGATTTAAAAAATGATAAAAGTTTAATAGACAAAGACTTTAGAATAACATTTGTTGAAGATGGAAGCGATGATGATGTTATTTATAGAGTGCAGAGTCTTAAACCCATTTAAGACATTATTTTATTAATAATTTTAAATCTTTAAAAAATGAAAACAAAATCATTAATGTTTTTCAGTAGTGCTGTTGCGTGTTTTTTGTTCTTGAACTCAAGACGAGTTCCTTATCAAGTTTTGAATCATCCAATTATTTTAACCAACGTATCCAAGATGAAATTGTTATAAATGCCACTTATGATGAGCATGAAGATTATGGGTATAATTTTCTTTACAAGGATGCTGAAGGTGAAGAAAAGACGATAACGTTCCATAAAGTAGAACAATCTGTTTTGGATGGTTTCGATTTAAACGCTGAGGCATTAATAAAAACTAAATTCAAAATAACCTATAAGATTTCGATTAAAAAATCAAAGGATGAATTCGGTAACGAAGATGAAGATGAAATATTTACCATTATTAAATTAGAGAAATTATAAGCTTTAAATTCAGCAAAATCAAGCGTCCAATTTGGATGCTTTTTTTATAAATATTTCCCAAATAAACACGCCATAAACAATAGCGTATTCTACAGCTATAATCCATAAGTTTTCACTTTTATCGGCCTTATTTATGTTTATATAGGCCAGATAGCTCAATATAATTACGAAACTCCAAACCAACGGAAATTTATATTTAGTAAACACACTCAAAATAAGTAATGTAGCAATATACCACGGATGCACTGTAGTAGCCGTAAAATAGTAAAAGGACAACACCAGTAGCATAGCAGTAATTAACTGAGATAGGTTTTTATTTTTTCTGAAAAATGTTAAGATTAAAACAAATATCAAAACAAGTATTGGGGTTATTTTACCAATAATGGCAATTTCGTTATAGCCTCTAAACCAGTATCCAATCTCACGGGCAACGTAATATAAACTGGCATTAAATTCAAAATTCTGAAACCAAAGAGCCACGGTTTCAGTGTAATTATTTATAAATTCTGAGGAATAAAAAGGAAGAAACAATAGTACGGTTGTAATGATAACGATGCTATAAAACCCAATTAACTTTGTCATTCCTGCGAAGGCAGGAACCCATTTTTTAAAGTTGTCATTGCGAGGAGTAAGCGACAGCTTGTCCCAATATTTTTTCGGGAAAGCAATTTCATTATTAGAAACAGAATCCTTCACTCGATTAGCTGAGACGTCATAATTGTCCCCTCGAGGGGACTTTAGGGGTGTATTTATATTGCGAAAAGATTTACCAAAAACAAACCACTGATAAAACAAGGGTAAAAATATTAATGGTACGAGTTTAACAGAAATAGATAATGCGAAAACCATCGCAGCCCATTGCCATTTTCCAATATATAACAAATACAAACTCCAAATCAAAAAGAAAATCATCACGCCTTCAAAATGTAAATTTCCAGTGAGTTCGATGATGATAAACGGATTTAAAATGTACCAAAAAATATTATAAACTGGAATTTTGAGTTTTTCTAAAAGCTTTTTTCCAAAATAAAGCGTACCAAAATCGGCAGCAATAATAATAAGGCGTAATCCAACAACCGAACTCAACATACTTTTTCCAGGAAACAGATTAGCAATAACAAAGCATAATTGATTTATTGGTGGATAATTTGTAAAATGACTTGCGTTTAAACTACCCATGCCCGCATATAATTCTTGCGCATACGCAACAGGAAATTCACTTTTAGAAATGAATGATTGCACAGTGTATAAATATGGATTAAAACCTTCTAAAATCATACGTCCATCCCAAATAAAACGATAAAAATCTTGTGATAAATTAGGAATGGCTAGAATGAAAACAGCTCTAAATCCAAAAGCTATATAAGTTAAAAAAGTTATGCTGTTTTTAAAAAGGTGAATCAATTTATAAAACAAAAAAAATAATGCGCCATAAAGCATAATTAATTTCACATAATCAGTACGTAATAAATCGTATGCAAAGGCTATATAAAACAGAACACTTGCTAAAACCATAAGCAAGGGCGCTTTATTTAACTTAAAAAATGTAGGATTTAAATGCATATCCCAAATATAATCTTATTTGCTACATCATGTAACGGATAATTTGAAGCTACTATTACGTTGTAGTTAATATTTAAATGAAAATAGTTGAAATACATGACATCTATCATGAATTTAAAAAGACACCTATTTTAATTTTGACATATTATTAAATACATTAAAATAAACATATTAGTTATGAATATTTCACATATAGAACATCTGGGAATTGCAGTTGAGAATTTAGAAGAATCCATTAAGTATTATGAAGACGTTTTGGGTATGACATGTTATTCTGTAGAAGAGGTTGCGGATCAAAAAGTGAAGACCGCTTTTTTTTTAGTAGGTAATACAAAAATCGAATTGTTGGAAAGCACATCGCCAGATGGTCCAATTGGCAAATTTATTGCTAAAAAGGGGCAAGGAATTCATCACATAGCATTTGCAGTAGACAACACCAATACGGCCTTAAAGTTAGCAGAGGAGAGAGGCGTAACATTGATTGATAAAGAATCTAGAAAAGGTGCGGAAGGATTAAATATAGGTTTCCTACATCCAAAGTCAACATTGGGTGTTCTTACAGAACTTTGTTCTAAACAAGAATAATATTAATAAGAGTAGATAAGCAAAAACATAAACTTATGGCGAATCAAGATAAAATAAACGAACTCATTGAAAAAAGAGCTAAAGCAAAGATGGGAGGCGGCGAAAAACGTATCGATTCCCAACATGCCAAAGGAAAATTAACGGCTCGTGAAAGAATAGATATTCTTTTAGATGATGATAGTTTTGAAGAGTTTGATATGTTCGTGACACACAGAACAAAATCATTCGGGCTAGATAAACAAATATTCTTATCGGATGGAGTAGTGACAGGTCATGGAACCATTGATGGTAGAATTATATATATTTTTGCTCAAGATTTTACGGTATTTGGAGGCTCGCTTTCAGAAACCTATGCTTTAAAAATTTGCAAAGTAATGGATATGGCAATGAAAATTGGCGTACCAGTAATAGGACTTAACGATAGTGGAGGGGCACGTATTCAAGAAGGGGTAAGATCACTTGCTGGGTATGCAGAAATTTTCCAAAGAAATATTATGGCTTCTGGAGTCATTCCTCAAATCTCATCCATATTAGGGCCTTGTGCTGGTGGAGCTGTTTATTCGCCGGCATTAACAGATTTCACCATTATGACCGATAAAACAAGCTATATGTTTGTTACGGGACCAAAGGTGGTACAAGCTGTAACAGGCGAAGTCGTGACAGCTGATCAATTAGGAGGTGCCTCTATTCATTCAACAAAATCTGGCGTGTCTCATTTCTTAGCTGAAAGTGATGAAGAAAACTTGTTGCTCATTAGAAAATTATTAAGCTATTTGCCTTCTAATAATCTTGAAGACCCGCCAAATATCACAACATCAGATCCCATTGATAGGTTAGATGATATCTTAAATGAAATTATTCCCGAAAATGCAAACCAGCCCTATGATATTGTTGATGTTATTTCAACCATCACTGATAACGGCGAATTTTTAGAAGTACACCGAAACTATGCACGTAATATAGTTGTTGGATTTGCTCGTTTTAATGGCAGATCTGTTGGTATTGTTGCAAATCAACCAAAATACTATGCAGGGGTTTTAGACTGTGAAGCTTCAAGAAAAGCCGCTCGATTTGTTCGTTTTTGTGATTGTTTTAATATACCCATTGTAACCTTAGTAGATGTGCCAGGATTTTTGCCAGGTACTGGTCAAGAGTATGCTGGTATTATTTTGCATGGTGCAAAACTGTTGTATGCTTATGGCGAGGCCACTGTTCCTAAAGTAACCATTACACTTCGTAAATCATACGGTGGTGCACATGATGTGATGAGCTGTAAACAATTACGAGGTGATTTAAACTACGCTTGGCCTACGGCAGAAATTGCGGTAATGGGAGCTAAAGGTGCAGTAGAAGTTTTAGAAAGTTCTAACATAAGAAAAATTGAAGATGCCGATGAAAAACTGAATTATATTGAAGAGAAGGAAAACGAATATAACACCAAGTTTGCCAATCCTTACGTGGCTGCCAAGTATGGTTTTATTGATGATGTTATTGAACCTCGAAATACTAGGTTTAGAATTATTAGAGCCCTAGAGTTGCTATCTAACAAAAAGGAAGTAAATCCTCCTAAAAAACACTCAAATATTCCACTATAATGACACACATATTATACACAGATATCATAGATGAAGGATATGTAATTCTAATTACAGGATTGGTAATTGTATTTAGCGGTTTACTCCTGCTATCCCTTTTCTTCAAATTCGGATTGCCAACCATGCTCTATATATACAAGATCATCACAAGAGGAAGAGATAAAAAAATAGCAGAAATTTCTCCAAAAAATAATCAGCAGTTTACAGGGGAAGTTGCAGCTGCTATTTCAGTAGCAATCCACATGTATTTAAGTAAACCACATGATCATGAAAATGCCATATTAACCATTAAACAGGCTAGAAAATTATATTCTCCGTGGAGTTCTAAAATATACGGCACACATAACAATAGACTTTAACCTAAAGATTGTTTTTTTAACCATAAAGAAATACAAAATCGATGAAAAATTTCACATTCAACATAAATGAAAACAGTTACGGAGTTAAAATTGTTTCACATGAAGATAACACTATAGAATTAGAAGTGAACGGCACCTCTTATTCTGTAAAAATGAAAGAAGAAACAAAAAAAGCAAAAACGCCAACATTAGTACGTAGGCCAGCTAGTAGAGGTATTGAGCCTGTAAAAGTAAATCCTAGTTCATTAAAAACTAAAATTGTGGCACCAATTCCAGGGGTTGTATTATCCCTTAATGTAAAAGTGGGAGATGTTATTAAGGAAAATGATTTGTTGCTGGTTCTTGAGGCCATGAAAATGGAAAACAGTATCGTATCGGAAAAAGCAGGGGTTGTTACGGCCGTTAACGTACAAGTTGGCCAACAAGTGCTGCAAAGTGAAGTCATGATAGAATTAGAATAAATGTTGGTAATGTCATTATAGATAGAAGAGGGGTGGATAAGAAATACCACTTTATTTTCATTCTTTCTTGATGACTAAATTGAAAAAAATGAAAAAAGTAATAGTAATATTTGGCGTGTTATCGCTATTGATTTTTATAAGACCCGCTCTTGGATTCAATACAAATTCAGCAAATACTTCCACAACTTCTGTAGTTGAACAAACAACAGGAACAAAAGGTAAAAGCTTTATTGGAGAGGCATTAAGCGGTATTGAACATTTTTATGAATATACAGGTTTTGCAAATGCAGAAGCAGGGAATTTAATCATGATTTTTATCGGGATATTATTTATATATCTTGGGATTAAATTTGATTATGAACCACTTTTGCTGATTCCTATTGGAACGGGTGTGATACTCGGTAATATTCCATTTGTTGCAGGCAATCAAACGGGTATTTACGAAACAGGATCGGTATTGAACTACCTGTACTTTGGGGTTGTAAAAGGGGTTTATCCACCCCTCATTTTTTTAGGAATTGGGGCAATGACCGATTTCTCATCACTTATAGCTAATCCTAAATTAATGCTTTTAGGCGCAGCAGCTCAAATAGGTGTTTTTGCTACGTTTTTAGGAGCTTTATATTTAGGGTTTAGCCTCCCAGAGGCTGGAGCTATTGGTATTATTGGCGGTGCGGATGGGCCAACAGCTATTTTCCTTTCATCTAAATTAGCCAATGGTGTTAATGTATTGGCTGATGGGACCACCGTTAAAAATTTGATTGGACCCATTGCTATTGCAGCTTATTCTTATATGGCTTTAGTACCCGTTATTCAACCGCCAATCATGAGATTATTTACTTCAAAAAAAGAGCGATTGATAAGAATGAAACCTCCTAGAGCGGTTTCACAAAAAGAGAAAATGATTTTCCCCGTTGTGGCTTTGTTGCTAACAACTTTTATATCACCTAGTGCGTTACCACTTTTAGGGATGTTATTCTTTGGGAACTTATTGAAGGAGTCTGGTAGAACAGAACGTCTTGCTGATACAGCACGTACTAAATTGATTGATATAGTTACCATTCTTTTAGGGGTAACTGTAGGAGCATCAACCCAAGCAGATATCTTTATCACTAAAGATTCTATGATGATATTTGGGCTGGGAGCCATATCATTTGTTATAGCAACCATGGGCGGATTGCTTTTTGCAAAATTTATGAATTTATTTCTAAAAGGTAACGATAAATTAAATCCGCTTATTGGAGCCTCTGGTGTTTCTGCTGTTCCAGATAGTGCAAGGGTAGTGCATGCTGAAGGTCTTAAAGCCGATCCTCAAAACTACTTATTAATGCATGCCATGGCGCCAAATGTTGCAGGCGTTATAGGTTCTGCAATTGCAGCGGGTATAATACTAAGTTTCTTAGGATAGAAATGCTTTAATAATTAAACAAAAAAAACAGGTACAATTTAAATATTTTTTTAAAATGAAAATTCCAAATGTAATGTCGGCCCCTGAGGCTGTAAAACTAATAAAATCTGGCAATAGAGTATTAATTCAAGGTGGTTCAGCAACACCGCAAACATTAATTAAAGCTATGGTAGCACGTGCACCTGAGCTTAGAAAAGTTGAGATTTGCCATTTGCATACAGAAGGAGAATGTGGATACACAAATCCAGAATTAAGAGAAAGTTTCCATACTAGTGCTTTCTTTATTGGTGGAAATGTAAGAAAGATGGTAGGTAATACGGTTGATTATATTCCTATTTTTTTAAGTGATATTCCAAGTTTATTCCGTGAAAAACACATGGATTTAGATGTGGTTTTGGTTAATGTGTCGCCACCAGATAAACACGGATTTTGTTCTTTAGGAGTTTCAGTAGATATTGTAATATCGGCCATTGAAAATAGTAAAAAAGTAATTGCCCAAATAAACCCTAAAATGCCTCGTACTTTTGGTGATGCATTGGTTCATTTAAATAAGTTTGATGCCTGTGTTTTAGTGGATGAAGACATTCATGAAATGAAATTTGTATCCCCATCAGAACAAGAAAATGCCATTGGAAAAAATATTGCGGAAATTATTGAGGACGGAGCAACGCTTCAAATGGGTATTGGCGGTATTCCCAATGCCGTATTAACATTTTTAACAAATCACAAAAATTTAGGAGTCCATACAGAAATGTTCTCTGAAGGAATTGTAGATTTGGTAGAGAAAGGAGTAGTTAATGGGTCGCAGAAAAAGGTGAATCCATATAAAATTATTTCTGGTTTTGCTATGGGAACAAGACGTTTATATGATTTTATGGATGATAATCCTGAAATAGAAATGAATGATATAGCTTATGTAAATGACACAGCTATTATTCGTCAGAACCCAAAGGTAACAGCTATTAACTCTGCTATAGAGATTGACTTTACAGGTCAAGTTTGCGCAGATTCTATTGGAACTAGAATGTTCTCCGGCGTGGGAGGTCAAATGGATTTTATGCGTGGTGCTGCTTTATCAAAAGGAGGAAAACCAATTATTGCCATAACATCAACGACCTTAAAAGGCGTGTCTAAAATTGTTCCTGCCTTAAAACCTGGAGCCGGTGTAGTAACTACAAGAGCACATGCTAGATTTGTAGCTACAGAATATGGTATTGCTGAATTATTTGGTAAAACACTAAAACAAAGAGCGGAAGCATTAAGAGATGTTGCACATCCCGATCACAGAGAAGAATTGGATAAAGCTATTTTTGAACGTTTTGGGACTAATAGTGTCATGATTTAATTTTTAAATTTGAAAAAACATATATAGTATGAGTACTAAAAATAAAACACTTTTTTCAGAATTTGGTCCCGTTTCAAAGGAACAATGGTTGGAACGGGTAAATGTTGATTTAAAAGGTGCCGATTTTGATAAAAAACTTGTTTGGAAAAATTTAAGTAAAATCAATATTCAACCTTTTTATAACACAGAAAGCGAAATAGAATACATTACTAATACGGGTGAAAATTCACAAGTATTAATCAACTACAGAAAAATCACGGTTGAGTCTGCTGAAAGCGGTAATAACAAAGCCTTAAAAGCACTTGAGGAAGGTATTAACGGACTTCTTTTTAATATTGGGCAAAATGTATCGGTAGATAAACTTTTAGGTAATATTGATTTAAATGAAGTTGCCGTATCGTTTGTTTTGAATAATACCGACACTCGTTTTGCAAGAGCGTTTTTTGAATTTGCTGAGCGGAATCTTACTGAGACTAAAAATCTAAAAGGCTATTTTGATTTAAGATTGATAACTCAATATGTTACAGAAGGAACTATTGATACAGCACAATTTGATGTTTTAAATAACCTTGTGAAATTAGGTGAAGGGTATCCAAATTTTAAGACTATTACCATTTCAGGAACCAATTATTTAGATGCAGGTTCTAATCAAGTCCAAGAAGTAGCCTATACGTTAAACTCTTTGGTATATGTTATAGAACAATGTTTAGATAGAAACATTAATATTGAAACCATTTTTAATAATTTACATTTTCAATTAGCAATTGGGTCGGAATATTTTGTTGAAATGGGTAAGTTTAGAGCCTTTAATAGTTTATTAAATGAAATAGCTAAACAATATGGCGTGTCAAATTTCAATCATGCTTTAACAGCAAAAACATCTGTTTGGAGCAAGTCGGTTACAGATGCGCATACCAATTTATTACGAGCAACTACCGAGGCAATGTCTGCTATTTTAGGTAATGTTGATGGGGTTTTAATTGATGCTTATGATAAAGAATTTAATAAAGCATCTGATTTTTCAAGTAGAATTGCAGGAAACATTACGACCATTTTAAAAGAAGAATCTTATTTTGGTAAAGTAGCAAATCCGGTTGATGGCTCTTATTATATAGAAGAAGTAAGCACTAAAATTGCAGAGAAAGCTTTAGAACTTTTTAAGGCTATTGAAGAAAAAGGTGGGTTTTACCTAGCATTTGAAAGTGAATTAATCCAACAACAAATTGCAGAAATTCGTCAAGAAAAAATAAAATTAATAAGCCAAAGAAGACTGCCAATGGTTGGTGTGAACAAATACCCCAATCTTATGGAAACGGTGCCTTCAAAAGTACTTTCCGAAAGAAAAAATTCCAATACTAAATTATTGACACCAAGAAGAGCATCCTTGGAAATTGAGGCTATAAGAAAAGTGACTGAGCAATTGGTTGAGTCAGCAAATAAACGACCCATTGTAGAACTTACAAGTTTTGGGCATTTAACTATGCGTAAAGCAAGAGCTGCCTTTTCGTATGATTTTATTGGTGTTTCAGGTTTTGAAGTATGGCAGGAAAAAAGCTACGACACTGCAAAACAAGCGGCTGAAACGAGTGCTGCATCAGATTCTGATGTGGTAATTATTTGCAGTTCAGACCAAGATTACGAGGAAAGCGCTTTAACGTTTGTAGAAACTTTTAGGGCAATTAATACTGATAAAGTGCTTCTATTGGCAGGGAACCCTGTAGATATTATGGATGCCTTAACCCAAGCAGGTTTAGATGGTTGTATTCATTTAAAATCGGATGTCGTTCAAGTCATTTCGAGTGTTCAGAAAAAAGTTCAGAAAAACATTAAACCTTTAGAAGTATGAGACGGGATTTTTCAAATCTAACTTTAAATACAGTTAGTAAACAAGAGACAAGAAAGCGTGCAGATAACGAAGACGTTTGGAACACCCCGGAAGGGATTCCTGTAAAAAAACATTTTTCAAAACACGATATTGAACAAGCGGAACATTTACAATTTGCTGCGGGATTGCCACCTTTTACAAGAGGGCCATACAGCACTATGTATGTTACCAGACCTTGGACCATTCGTCAATATGCTGGGTTTTCAACAGCCGAAGAGTCTAATGCGTTTTATAGAAGAAACCTTGCTGCTGGACAAAAAGGACTCTCCGTAGCGTTCGATTTAGCAACCCATCGTGGCTACGATTCGGACCATCCACGTGTTACTGGCGATGTTGGTAAAGCGGGAGTTGCTATTGATTCTATTTTGGATATGGAGATTTTATTCGACCAAATTCCTTTAGATAAAATGTCGGTTTCTATGACCATGAACGGTGCCGTATTGCCCATTATGGCATTTTATATTGCAGCTGCAAAAAAACAAGGTGTTGCTTTAAATCACTTAAGCGGAACCATTCAAAATGATATTTTAAAGGAATTTATGGTGCGAAACACGTATATCTATCCACCATTACCATCCATGAAAATTATTGGTGATATTTTTGAATATACCACCAAATACATGCCAAAATTCAATTCTATTTCTATCAGTGGCTACCACATGCAAGAAGCTGGTGCCACCGCCGATATTGAGTTGGCTTACACTTTAGCCGATGGAATGGAATACATCAGAACAGGATTAAAATCTGGATTGAAAATTGATGAATTTGCACCAAGATTATCCTTTTTTTGGGCGGTAGGTATGAACCATTTTATGGAAATTGCCAAAATGCGTGCGGCGCGTATGTTGTGGGCAAAAATCATCAAACAATTCAATCCTCAAAACCCAAAATCTATGGCGTTGAGAACCCACAGTCAAACCTCTGGTTGGAGTTTGAGTGAGCAAGACCCCTTTAATAACGTGGCAAGAACCTGTGTGGAAGCCATGGCAGCTGGACTTGGTGGCACACAATCTTTACATACCAATGCTTTGGATGAAGCGATTGCGTTACCAACCGATTTTTCCGCTAGAATTGCAAGAAACACACAAATTTATATTCAAGATGAAACGCAAATAACCAAAGCTGTAGACCCATGGGCAGGCTCTTATTATGTGGAATATTTAACACAGGAAATTGCCAAAAAAGCATGGGAGCTTATTGAGGAAGTTGAGGAATTAGGTGGTATGGCAAAAGCTATTGAAACTGGGGTTCCAAAAATGCGTATTGAAGAAGCTTCGGCACGTAAACAAGCACGGTTAGATTCTGGACAAGATATATTGGTTGGGGTAAATAAATACAGAACCAAAGAAAAGTCAAATATTGAAATATTGGAAGTTGATAATACAGCTGTAAGAGATTCTCAAATAGCCCGATTGAATAAAATGAAAGCTGAAAGAAACCAAGCGGTAGTAGATTCTAATTTGGCTGCATTATCTAAATGTGCTGAAACAGGAAAAGGTAATTTATTGGAATTGGCTGTTGAAGCCGCTGAAAATTTTGCTACTTTAGGTGAAATATCGGATGCTTTAGAAGTCCATTTTGGAAGACATAAAGCAGATACTAAATTAATAAGTGGCGTGTATAGTAAAGAAGTTAAAAACGACAGTATGTTTGCCAAAGCGCAACAATTAGCAGATACTTTTGCAAAAGTTGAAGGACGAAGGCCTCGAGTAATGATTGCAAAAATGGGACAAGATGGACACGATAGAGGCGCTAAAGTGGTAGCATCCAGTTTTGCAGATTTAGGATTTGATGTTGATATGGGGTCATTATTTCAAACGCCGGAAGAAGTTGCAAAACAGGCTATTGAAAATGATGTTCATTTTGTAGGCGCATCCAGTTTAGCCGCGGGGCATAAAACATTGATTCCTAATTTAATAAATACTCTAGAAGAACTGGGACGACCAGATATTATGGTTTTTGCTGGTGGTGTTATCCCAGAGCAAGATTATGACTATTTGTTAGAAAGAAAAGTAGTTGGAATCTTTGGTCCAGGTACTGTAATTTCTGAAGCAGCGATTAGTATCATGAAAAAATATTTAGAACAAGAATAATAGAATGACTGCTCAATTATGAAGCCCTATATTGTAATATTACAATACAATGCTTTTTTTCAGTACATGACAAAAAATTAGATTGACTTTCTGTAAACTGCACTAATCCTGCTGAAATTGACACCTGTCAGGTTTTTAAAACCTGACAGGTCTGGAATATCTGAGATTATTAAACATCTGACAATTAATTATATAACATTTATTTTTCAATTTTTGTCATGTACTTAGGTTTTTTTTAAAATGTCTAATCATGGTTTTATTCATTCCTGCGAAGGCAAGAACCCACCTTTATATAATTTATTTCAATTGAAAAGAAGGAATAAAACAGAGTATCAAAACGTTTTTTTAAAAACGACAATAATCTGTTGGGCGGCTTTTACAGGTGATATTTTAGAAGCAATAATATCCTTTTCTAAAGTGGAAAGCTTGCTACTAATATTTTTGGAACCATAAAACATGTGCTTTAGTTCTTCATCAATATTATTATACATCCATTGTATTTGTTGACGGGTTCTGTTTTCATTGAAGTAATCGTTTTTATCAACCAGTTTTTTAAATTCTAAAATGGTATCCCAAACGTTATCAATTCCTATGTTTTTAGTAGAAGAGGCGGTACTGACCACGGGTGTCCACCCTGACTCTGATTGCGGGAAAATATGAAGTGCATTTTGATACTGCCTTTTGGCCATCTCGCTCATGCGTATATTATCGCCATCCGCTTTATTAATAACCACCATATCGGCCATTTCCATAATGCCTTTTTTAATGCCTTGTAATTCATCACCAGCACCAGCTAACATCAACAGTAAAAAGAAATCAGTCATACCATGAACTGCCGTTTCAGATTGCCCAACACCCACTGTTTCAATTAAAATCACATCATAACCTGCCGCTTCGCAAAGCAACATAGTTTCTCCGGTTTTGTTAGCAACCCCACCAAGCGTATCGCCGGAAGCTGATGGCCTAATATAAGCATCGTCCATCTGTCCCAAGGCTTCCATACGTGTTTTGTCACCTAGAATACTTCCTTTGGAGCGTTGGCTACTTGGGTCTATTGATAAAATGGCAACTTTACTTCCTTGTTTGATAAGGTGCATACCAAAAGCTTCAATAAAGGTACTTTTACCAACCCCGGGAACCCCTGTAACACCAATTCTGATAGATTTGCCTGAAGCGGGTAATATGGCTTGAATTATTTCTTTGGCCAGTATTTTGTCACTTTCTAAATTACTTTCTATTATGGTAATGGCCCTTGAAAGAATCACACGGTCGCCTTTTAAAATGCCATCAATATATGCTTTAGGCGCTAGTCGGTTTTTTGGTTTGTAGTTCGTCATTTTTGGCTTGAAAATACAGATATAAAGATACTGATAATGTTAAAAAATGCCGTGTGTTTTTGAGTGTTATTTCAATAAAAACATTACAAACTAGGGAGATTGGATTGGATTGCCATAGGTTATGAAATATAGTGATTTTACTGGAATTTCTTATTTGACTTTGTAAAAATTTGGTGGTCTTACTAAACAGGCAAATACCTCTCGGAAAGCTTATAATAGCTATGTTTTATAGGGTACATTGTTGCCCAAAGTACTTTTCACGTTAGGCTATTTCAATATTCAGATGTTTGCCAAGTCCTAATTCAATCAGCTTGTAGTAAGTTGAAACTTGAATATCGCTTAATCCGCGTTCAATTCGAGATATGTAGCTTTTTTTCGTTCCAGTTCTTTCCGCAAGTTCTTCTTGAGTTAGGTTTGCTTCTTTACGAGCTTCCTTTAGCATGACACCCAACCGAAAAGCAAGAGAGTCAGCATCATATTTATCACGCTTTTCAGTTCCTTTTTTTCCGTATGTTCCAATGAGGATGTCCTCAAAATCAGTTACATTTTTCATATCAGTTATTTTTGTCTTTTAAATATTTTTTTTTAGTTTCTCTACAAGTTTGATTTCCTTTCCCGGTGTTTTTTTGAGTTTTCTTTACAAAGCAATTTGTGAGTACAACTAAATTTCCATCATCGAAAAAGCACAAAATCCTTATGCTCTTAAAAGTCGTAATCACACGCACTTCATAAATTCCGTCTGTGTTTTC
This sequence comes from uncultured Flavobacteriaceae bacterium, assembly GCA_963975495.1. Taxonomy (GTDB): domain Bacteria; phylum Bacteroidota; class Bacteroidia; order Flavobacteriales; family Flavobacteriaceae; genus CAXBID01. The sequence continues at coordinate 18,371 of CAXBID010000014.1, forward strand.
GAGATATTTAAAGAATTTTTTCGGGACTTGCCTTTCAAAACGAACCAAGTCTAAAACGTATCCGATTTTCTCTCGAACTTTTTCGTCTTGGGCTTTATTTTCTTCAAGCAGAAATAGGTGGCAAATGGTTTACAAAGCGATTTATTAAAAAATAATAGAATTTAAATCGGACATTTTAAATGCTCACCATAGTTTTTGCCGAAACACGCCACAGCTCATATAAACGTTAAACGAACTCCTTTTTCATAAGACCCAAATAATTTAAACCTTAGACCTTAACGACTTAAAAAACACAAAACCAAAGCCTAAAAATAGCATCAGGTGGAAGGGAAAGAGTCCGAAATCGCCACCCTGGTCGCCCACAATAAAGGCGCTATACATGCCAAAGGCGAAATAGAGCATTAATAAACCTTCGAAAATGACGTGTACGGATACTGTTTTTTTGATGTATTTATTCTTTTTTAGGTTGTCCTTGAATTTACTCATATTGAATTTTGGTGTACGTACAAATTCGCTTTTTTTACCTAAATGCCCTTCTAAAACAGCTATGGTGTTATGTAGTGAAAAGCCCATGGCTATTGAGAAAAATACAAAAAACATGCCTATATAATTGACGAAGTTTTTTATACCGCCGCCGTATATGTTTTTGTACATAAACCAATAGCAAATAAAAAATATAAGTGTGCTTATTATAAAAAAGCTCATAACTACAAAATACGATTTTAAATGGGCGTATTCGTTTTTGATGTAAAGCATGGGGATACTTAAAACAGCTACGATTAAGATGTTTAAAAACATGGTGCTATTTAGTAAATGCAATAACCCGTGTACTTTTGTTTTTGCTGAAATATTTTGATTTTTTAAAACGCGCCAAAGCATTTTTTTAAAATTTTCGGCACCGCCTTTGTTCCATCTAAATTGTTGTGAACGTGCTGCACTTATAACTACGGGAAGTTCTGCAGGAGTTTCAACATCTTCTAAATATTTGAATTTCCAGTTTTTTAATTGGGCCCGGTAGCTTAAATCCAGATCTTCGGTTAGGGTGTCGCCTTCCCAATTTCCAGCGTCTATAATACAGTCTTTACGCCATACACCGGCGGTGCCATTAAAATTTATAAAATGCCCTTTGCTGTTTCGGCCCACTTGTTCGAGTGTAAAATGCACATCGAGTGCAAAGGCTTGAATTTTTGTGAGTATGGAGTAGTTTCGGTTAATATGCCCCCAACGGGTTTGTACCACTCCAATTTTAGGATTTTTAAAATAAGGAACGGTGCGTTTTAACCAATCTTCTTCGGGTAGGAAATCCGAATCGAAAATAGCAATGTATTCGCCTTTTGCAATTTTCAATCCTTCTTTAAGTGCACCTGCTTTAAAGCCTGTTCTATTGGTTCGAGTGATGTGTTGAATATCTAAACCTGTAGCTTGGATTTTTTTGATATGCTGGCGGGTAGTTTCAATGGTTTCATCCGTAGAATCATCCAAAACTTGAATCTCTAATTTATCTTTTGGATAATCAATTTTAGCAATGTTATCCAGTAAACGCTCCATAACATACATTTCATTGTAAACAGGAAGTTGTATAGTGACGTATGGAATGTCGTTAGGATTTGAAAAATCAAATGTTTCGCAATTATCCTTATTCTTTTTTGAAGTTAGATAATTAAATAGCAGATTTAGTTGCGCCAATGCGTAAGCAAATATCATTAAAAGCGCAACGGTGTATATTACTATAACTATGGTTTCTAAAATCATTTTTTAATACTGTATTTAAAAATCCAACCCAAGATTTTTACGCCTGCAAATATAGCACCTTTTAACGTGCCAGACACCTTTGAAACGCCAATTCTGTTTCGGTAATTTACTGGTACTTCGGTATATGTAAGTTTTTGTTTAATGGCTTTAAGTTGCATTTCTACGGTCCAACCATAGGTTTTATCTTCCATATTAAGTGCTAATAACGTATCATATTTTATAGCTCTAAAAGGACCCAAATCTGTAAATTTTGCACTAAAAAATAATCGCATAAGATTAGTGGCTAGCCAATTGCCAAAAATTTGTGGCGTTGTCATAGAACCGTCTTCCCTAAGTTTTTTAACACGAGCGCCAATTACAAAATCGATATCATCTTCAATTATTGGAGCAACAATTTTTGTTAGCTCTTCAGGATAATCGCTGTAATCGCCATCTAAAAATACAATAATATCTGGTTTTTCGTTTTGGTTTACAATGTACTGCATGCCCTTTAAACAGGCGTAGCCATAGCCTTTATTGCTTTCGGTTAAAACGGTTGCGCCAGCTTTTTTGGCATTGATTTCAGTATCATCCGTTGAATTATTGCTAACTACAATAACCTCTTCAACATGTTTGGGAATAGCGTTAATGACTTGCCCAATGGAACCTGCTTCATTGTAAGCAGGAATGATGACTTTTATTTTCGTCATTGAAGGTCTAATAAATTATTTTCTTTTTTGAAGGCTTTAAAAACTCTTCCAAGTTTTAATTTTTTTTCCTGATTTATATTTAGCAGCAGACACTAATTTTTCATTTTTGTACATAATAAGGCAATAGCCGTTTTTCTGATTGTTTTTAGTTGACATTTATGATTTACTTTTTCCATGGCATCATAAAATTACCACCAATTTGTTTTTTGTCCGTTTACAAGATGGCCTTCCGTTTTCTTTACCCCATTTACGGTGTAAAAATACCAATAATTTATAGGTTTATTATTTAAAAAATGACCTTCTTTTTCAATGGTTCCGTTTTTATAATAGAATTCCCAATACGCTATTTTCTTATTGTTGTCAAGCCAGCCTTCTACCTTTATAGTTTCGTTTTTGTAGTGAGTTTTTTGGTATTTCCTTTCCGCGAAAGCGTTTGGTGAGATTAAAATTAATAGGATAAGTAGTGCATGTTTCATTTCACGTTTTGTTTGCCACGAATTCACTAATATTTTCTTTGGATAACTGATAACTGCGACTGAAAACTGCATACTAGTTTTTATTCACCAAATCCATTAAATCTACATCATTTCCCAATAAAATTTCATTGGCGTTGATGCGTCCATCCATACTATCATTCTCTAATTTTAAAACGCCTCTTGGGCAAACTGCGCTGCAGATACCACAACCCACACAGCTGGAGCGCACAATATTTTCGCCTTTTTGGGCATAGGCACGAACATCAATTCCCATATCGCAGTAGGTAGAACAATTTCCACAGGAAATACATTGTCCGCCATTAGTGGTAATTCTAAATTTTGAAAATAAACGCTGTTGAAAACCTAAAATTGCTGCGAAAGGACAACCAAATCGGCACCAAACCCGATTTCCAAAAATAGGGTAGAAGCCTGTACCTATAACGCCTGAAAATATAGCGCCAATTAAAAAACCATAAATGACCCTTAAAGTTTCCGCTTTAAAAATGAATAGTTTGGTTTGTGAACTAAATACATGTATACCAATTAAAACCGCTATAATAATAAAATAACCAATAGCACCGTATTTGGCATCTTTAGCTAATTCCTTTCGTTTAAATAGCATTGTTAGCACAAAAACCAATGTTAAAATACCAGCAACAATGACAAGAAAAACCTCTCTTGTTAACCAATATTTATTAGCATCATAGCCTAAATAGGTGTAAATAACGGCAGTCGTCATGAGGACAACAAATACTAGAACACTGTGTACCACCCAACGCTCAACTTTCCATGCAAACTGACTTTTATCGCTTAAATGCCTGAAAGGATCTCCCGCAGTTTCTGCCAAACCACCACAACCGCAAACCCATGAGCAATACCAACGCTTACCAAACTTAAAAGTTAAAATGGGCGTTATTACAAAAACGGATAATATACCGAAAACTAACATAGCCATACCAATTGTTCCGCCATTTATAAAGGCGTTAACACGGTATTGTTCAAAATTATAATAGTTAAGAGGCCATATGCTTTTTAAATCGTAGTAGGGTAAATCAGAATTCATAACATACATAAATTCTGGAATTAAAAAGGCAAATGCCAATTGAAAAAACATCACTGAAATGGTTCTTATTTGCTCATAACGGTTATGTCTGTATTTTAAAATAAATTTATAACCAAACACTAAAATAGCTACTGTGTAAAGTGTACCATAAACAAACCACTGGCTTGCTGGCCTTCCGCTTATAAGTTGACTTAATGGATCAAATAAAGCAATCAAACCTGTGTTTTCAGCACCTTTGGTTCCTGCACCCAAAAGTCCTTCATAAAAATAAAGCACTATATAGAAAAGAGTTAGAATAATGCCCGTTATCCATCCTAAAGTGGCACGAGATGAAATAGGTTTAAACCAAACACCGTCATTTTTAATGCCGTCTAATTTGTTTAAATAAGCGTCATTTGCAAAAATGATTGTACCAAAAGTAATTAAGAGCAATGATGCTGTTAAGAACAAAGCTTTATTTGGAAAGTTTACGTTGACTAACGCAAGTACTAAAATAAATAGCCCTGTAACACCTAAGCCAACTGCCAACTTTTGTTTTTTTGAAAGGTCTTGAGCATCAGGTTTTGCTAAAGACATACTTCGATTTAGTTTATTGCCCATAATTATACTATTTGAAGTTGGTGGTTGTAAGCTTTTAAAATGTCCTTTTCAAAATGGGTGTAAAATTCCGGATCAAAATTAGCGTTGACTAGGTTTTGCATGACATAATCTACATCGCGTTTTTCGGTTAACCATTGGTCAAAAACTTCGTGGCGCATTCTAATACCAAATGTGTTGATGCCTAAAAACTGATTGTTGGTTTTATCATAACAAACGGTAATACATTTTGTGTCACCTTCGTGTTTCCAATGAAAATGTCCCTCATTTTCTCTTGGTTCCGGAAACACCCAACCATAGGTTTGATATTCTATATCTAAAAATTTGGCAGAGTTAAACCAATGTCCGGGTTTGTATTGCATTTTATTTCCGCAAATGGTTTGAGCTAAAGTTTCACCCATCATACGTCCTGTGTACCAAACAGCTTCAATAGGTTGGCGTTGGCCTATGCCTTCATGTTGTTCCGCACAATCGCCAATGGCATATACATCGGTAATATTGGTTTCAAAATACCGATTTACTTTTACGCCACGTCCAATTTCAATATCAGAATCTTTTAAAAAATCTATATTGGGCGATACGCCTGCGGTTAGTCCAACTACGTTACAAGCAATTTCTTCTCCTGTTTCTTCAATAATTACAGACTCTACTTTACCATTTTCATTAGCTTTAATTTCCTTTAAATTAACACCTAAACGCAAATCAATATGATGGTTTTTTATGTGTCGGTTTATCATTTCGCTTTCACCTTCTGGTAAAACACCATTCCAAAAACTATCTTCTCTTACTAAAAAAGTAACAGGAATGTTTCTGCTGTTTAGCATTTCGGTGAATTCAATACCTATAAGTCCGCCACCAACAATCACAGCGCGTTTGCATACTTTATTATTGGGTGCATATTTTTCTAAATTATCCAAATCTTGTTTATGGTACATGCCCATAACACCATCTAAATCTTGCCCTGGCCACCCAAATTTATTAGGCTTACTGCCTGTTGCTATAATGAGTTTATCATATTTTAATGAATCTTTATCAGCAAAATGAAGTGTTTTACTTTTGGTTTCAACAGACTTTACAAAACCTTTTTTGAGTTCAATCCTATTTTTCTTCCAAAACCAATCCTCATAAGGTTGGGTGTGCTGGAATGTTAGATGCCCCATGTATACGTACATAAGCGCAGTACGTGAGAAGAAATAATCAGTTTCAGCAGAAATGATGGTTATTTTTTTATCAGAACCTTTTCTAATATGGCGAGCTGCTGTTACTCCTGAAATGCCGTTTCCAATAATGACTATATGTTCCATGTTTGATTGTTATGTTGTATTAGGTCGAAGTTAAAGATAAAAACTTAACTTAAAGGGGTAATTTAGAATTGCTATAAATTGAATTTTGGATGTAAGGAAAAGGTTTTTTTGTAAACGCTCGAATATCTTTTGGTTTTTGTAAGTAAGCTAACATTTAAAGCGACAGAGTTGTAGTTACTTTGCATTATAAATTTATAAAGAATGAAAAAATATATCATTATTATAGTGATTGCATTAATAAGTCTTAATGGTTTTTCACAGGATTTGAAAACCTTCTTTAATGAAACCGATTTGTTTTTCAAAGCTAACGTTTTTAATGGAAAAGTAGCATATTCAAATATTTATTCAAATCCAAAATCGCTCAACAAGCTTTTAAAAATGGCTGCAAAAGTTTCAGTTTCAAAAGATGATGCCAAAGCGTATCAAGCCTTTTGGATTAACGCTTATAATTTATCTGTTATAAAAGGCATTATAGATAATTACCCAACAAAATCACCATTAGATAATAACGGTTTTTTTGATAAAACCACTTATGAATTGGCTGGTAAACAAATCACTTTAAATGATATTGAGCACAAACTTTTAAGAGCACAATTTAACGATGCCCGCTTTCATTTTGTACTTGTTTGTGGCGCATTGGGTTGCCCACCTTTAATAAGTGAAGCGTATTTCCCAAAAACTTTAAATGCACAATTGGAAGAGCAAACAAAACTAGCTATAAATGGTAGTTTTTTGAAAGTAAATACTAAGAAAAAACGCATTGAAGCTTCACAAATAATGGAATGGTACAAAGATGATTTTACCGTGAATGGCAAAAGTGAAATTGATTTTATTAACCAATATAGAACAGAAAAAATACCAAATCATTTCAAGCTAAGTTACTTCCCTTACAATTGGGCTATTAACGCGCAATAAACACTAACAAATCAAAACAACCAAACATGAAAAAAATAGTATTAATAGTTGTCCTATTAACGTTTAGTTTTAATGCCTTTTCCCAAGAAGAAGATGACAAAAACCAAGGTAGTGTCATTCAGACTTACACGCCTTCAAAATTATTAAAACAAGGGCAATGGGATATTAAATGGTTCAATAATTTATATACTGAAACTAAAGATTTATTTGGGCCTAATGGCGATGAACGAAACATACCCAGAAATACATTTTTCACATCCACGGTTGATGTTTTTACAGGTGTTTCAGAGTCTAGTAGACTTAATGTTGGTTTATTATTAGAGTTTCGATCTAATGTTAATGGAGGTAGAGATGCTTTAGATGTGTTTAAATTTGATGGCGAAACTGGAACAGCACGCTCGGGTTTTACATCATTTGCACCAGCAATAAAATTTAACCCCATAAAAGGCGTTGGTAATTTCACTATTCAAACGGCTTTTCATATTCCTTTGGTTGATAATGAAGTGGAAGACGGCGTGTTTTTAGATCAAAAAGGGTTTATTTTTCAAAATCGATTTTTTTACGATTATAGTTTTTCAGGAGGTAATTGGCAATTGTTTTCGGAGTTAAACACCGAATATAATTTTGGTAAAAAATTAGCAAGGGATACTAATGGTATTCAAACTGAAGGAAGTTTTACAAACAACAGCTTTCGGTTAACACCGGGCGTGTTTTTAAGTTATTTCCCTAGTTCTAAATTTACTATTTTGGGCTTAGTACAGCATTCGCAGTTAATTGATGCTGGCAATAATTTTTCCCAAGATTTTACCGCTTTGGGTGGTGGCGCAAAATACCAATTAACCGATGTTTTAAATATAGAAACTCTTTATACAAACTTTGTGCGTGGAAACGATACTGGGTTAGGACAAACATTTAATATGGGTTTGAGAGCGTTATTTTAATGATTAATAGTAAATTAGGAGTTTTAAAAATTGCTTTTAATGAAAAATAAGCTTCTAATTATTTTTGTTTTACTACTTACCCAATCCTGCGTAAGTCAATCTGAAAAGATAAATGGTGTTAGTTTTGTAGCATCAAGGGAAGCTGTAAATAACAACCATATACAAGCCGTTATCAATATTAATGCAAACTATGCAGCAATTATGCCTTTTGGGTTTATAAAAAACCTAGAGCATCCAGAAATAACGCATAACACAGATAGACAATGGTTTGGAGAAACCAGAAAAGGTGCCAAACAGTATAGTATTGAACTTCAAAAAAAGAAGATTAAAATAATGATAAAGCCACAAATTTGGGTTTGGCGTGGCGAGTTTACAGGGCTTATTGAAATGGGAAATGAAACCGATTGGACCACTTTAGAAAATTCATATTCTAGTTTTATTTTGGAATATGCGGCACTAGCCGAAGAGCTAAAAGCAGATATTTTTTGTATCGGCACTGAACTTGAAAAATTTATTCAAAACAGACCAACATATTGGAGCACATTGATTAAAAAAATCAAGTCGGTTTACAAAGGGAAACTAACCTATGCCGCTAATTGGGACGAGTACAAACGCACACCTTTTTGGAGCCAATTAGATTATATAGGTATTGATGCCTATTTTCCGGTAAGCGATAGTAAAACACCTACTTTAGAAGAAAGTTTAGCGGGTTGGGAATTCCATAAACCTAAAATAAAAGCAACTTCTGAAAGTTATAAAAAGCCTATTTTGTTTACAGAATTTGGGTATAGAAGTGTAGATTTTGCTGGAAGAAAACCATGGGTAAGCGATAGAAGCATGAATCAAGTAAACCTTGACGCACAAACAAATACTACTCAAGCTTTATTTGAAACGTTTTGGAAAGAAAATTGGTTTGCTGGTGGTTTTATTTGGAAATGGTTTATTGATCATGATGAAGTTGGTGGTGAAAAAAACCATCAATTTACACCTCAAAATAAGCCTGCGGAGGCTTTGATAAAATGGTATTATGAATCCAATAAATAAACTTAAGGTTTTGTATGTCTTATGTTTTGTGGCTTCATGCTCGTATTCTCAGAATTATAGTGTTGCTGATTTAAAAATTCAAGGAAATAAAAAACTTAAAACGGCTTTCATAAAAAGTATTTCTTCAATAAAACCTGGCGTAGCTTTAGATTCTACAGTTATTAAGCAAGATATTATTCGATTAAAACGTCTCCCTTCTGTATCTCACGCTTACTATCAAGTGTTTCATTCAAAAGAAAATGAATACAACGTGTTTTATAATATTGAAGAGAATTTCACGCTTATTCCGTCTTTGAATATTTACACGACCGATAATGATGAGTTTGCATACAGAGTAGGACTTTATGAGTTTAATGCATTGGGAAGAAATATCATTTTTGGAGGGTTTTATCAGAAAGATATTTATAGTAGTTATGCCCTAAATTTTAGAGCGCCTTATTTATTTTCCAATAAATTAGGATTAGCTGTAAACCTTCAAGATTTAACCACGCAAGAGCCTGTTTTTTTTGATAATACCTCTTCTAATTATAAATATAACAACAAGTCTTTCGAGGTTTTAGGTTTATATGAATTTAATTTTAAAAATAGATTAGAACTGGGTATAAATTATTTTGTTGAAGATTACCAGTATAAGTTTGGGGCTACAAACCCAGATGTTCCACAAGCGTTGAATGTACATAAGTGGCTACTAAAAGGAATTTATGAGTATAATAAACTAGATTATTTTTATCAGTATGTTTCTGGATTTAAAAGTCAGTTTAACTTTCAATATGTTACCTCTACAAATGATATGTTGCCCGATTTTTTTATAGGTTGGAATGATTTTTTTCTTTTTATGCGTGTTGGCGAAAAAGGAAATTGGGCCAACAGATTACGGATGGGGCTTTCTACAAATGATGAAACCCCTTTTGCACCTTTTTCAGTAGATAATAATCTAAATGTTCGTGGGGTTGGAAACACTATTGATAGAGGTACAGGCGTCATCGTTTTAAATACCGAATACAGGCAAACATTATACGAAAAAAACTGGTTTGTTTTACAGGGAAATGCTTTTGTTGATGCAGGTACTTGGCGAAATCCAGGAGGTGATTTTGCTGATTTTAGTAAAAAAAATAACGTTAAGGTTTACCCAGGCTTAGGCCTTCGTTTTATTCATAAAAAAATATACAATGCTATTTTTAGAATTGATTATGGCTACGGCATTACTGAAAACTCCAGTAAAGGTTTTGTCTTTGGTATTGGGCAGTATTTTTAAAGTTTCTTTACTCTAGTACAATAACCAAATCTTCGGAATTTACCATAAACCCCGTTTTTAAAACAATTTTATTTACAGTAGCATCAGTAGTTGCTGTAATGGTTGTTTCCATTTTCATAGCTTCAATAATAAACAAAGGTTGGTTTTTTACCACTTTTTCGCCTCGTTTTACTAAAATGGTGGATAACATACCCTGTAATGGTGCACCAATTTGTTTCGTATCCGCTTTATCCGCTTTTATATTTTCAACTTTATCTACCTTAATTGAAGTATCTTTAATATCAACACTTCTACCTTGGCCATTTAGCTTAAAATAAACGGTAACAATACCATCTTCATTAGCTTTTCCAATAGAATCTAAAGTAATTAGAAGTGTTTTTCCTTTGTCTAATTCTACAATTATCTCTTCACCAATAGCCATTCCATAAAAGAAATTCTTGGTCGGTAAATTCATTAAATTATCATATTTTAAATGTTGGTTAAAAGCATCTGTGAAGACTTTTGGATAGAGTTGATAGGATAAAAAATCTGTGTAATCTATGGTTCTGCTTAAATCATGTTCAAATATCTTTCTGAAAGCTTTGTATTCTTTATCAATATCTATTGCAGGAATATGTGCATTAGGTCTGTTTGTAAAGGGCTTTTGGCCTTTTAAAATGATTTTTTGTAAATCTTTAGGAAATCCGCCAACGGGCTGTCCTAAATCTCCTCTAAATAAATCAACCACGGACTGGGGGAAAGACATCGTTTCTCCTTTTTCTAGAACATCTTGTATCGTTAAATTATTGCTAACCAAGTATTG
>CAXBID010000015.1:0-27998 GCA_963975495.1 uncultured Flavobacteriaceae bacterium
CTTACTGGATTTGACTTAGTTTTTAATCAGTAAACTTGCGGATTTAAGGTAATCTGAATGAGACGCTTTAATCTTTTTATATCTAAAATTTTTACTTAATACTAAGCTTATTTCATCAATTTTACGCTCATCAGGAATTTTGAGACAAAAATCAACTTCATTACCCATTGAAACTTGGGTTATAAGTCTGTTTGGTGAAATAGGAACAACCTTATGTTTATAAGTGTTTGAATAAATCAAAGGTGCTTCTACAAACGCATTCAAAGCTATTGTGCTATCGAATAATAACCATTTTTCATCTAAAGGATAATGACTTTTACCAAACAATTCTGGTTCTGCTAGAAAGTAACCATCATTATAATTTTTGATAAATTTATTTTCGTTGACAAAGAAAAATCCGCTAGCTAAAGTAGCATCAACTAAATACCATTTATTTTTAAGTAGAATAGCATTCCATGAATGATTAGGAATATCGATTTGACTAACATTGGTATTGACTGTTCTGCTATAGCCATCTACGATTTCACACTTTATATCAGCTAAAACCGATAACTCTTTTATCAGGAATGCATAACCAGAACAAATGGTTTTCTTATCATTAAATAATTTTTTGAAGAATCTGGTTTGTACTTCATTATTCCATTTAGAAAATGAAACGCTGTCATTTTTAAACCTTTTACGTTTTCTAATGGTTTTATCAGCAAAATCATGGTCGCTTTCAATATTGGAGCACACCCAAGTATGAATGGCTCTAAATTTTTCTACTTGGGTGTTTAAATTATTTGTAAGCTTGTAAGCCAAAAGTGGCAAGTTATTTAGTCTTTCATTTTCGTATGAATTGGCAATACTGTCTGCTTTTTCAAAATTTCTGTGCTTAAAATCTGATTTCTGTGCATTCAGAAAAAAACATGATAAGACTATTAAAAAACATAGATATGACTTCATTTAGAATATTCCTTTTATTTTTTGCCATAATGAGCGTTTAGATTTATAAACTTCATTAACATCAACTTGACCCATCAAAACACAAGAACCGCCATCCATTAAAACATTTAAAGACCATTGGTTTTTTTTAATTTTAATATTTTGAGTTTCATACCCAATAAAACTTACAACTAAAACATCGCCTTCTTTTAATTGGTTTGGAAACGTAAATTCCCCATCAAAATTTGTAGCAGTTCCTATTGAAGTACCTTTTAAAAGAATATTAGCTCCTGGGAGTGGCCCTGTTTCATCTGAAATAATTCCAGTTAATAATCCGTCTTGGTTAATAGCAGTCTTAACCTGATCGTTTTTCAGTTTTTTAGTTTGTTGAAAAATTTCAGTTTTTGGTTCAGATTCTTGTGCTTGAATATGATGAAGTGAAATCATCGAAAAAAATGCTAAACCGATGATTTTTAAATATTTGAATCTAGCGGTCTTCTTTAATCCGGTGGAAAGAGAATACGCCTTTAATTGAGACGTTTTAAAGTATCCACAAGTTCTCTCTTGGCTACTTTTTAAATACTCAATTAATTCTTCATTGCTCATGTTTCTAAAATCAATAACTTCTTTTTTACAGGAGTTGCAAAATCCACCAGTTGTAGTTTGTTTAAACTGATTAAATTTTTCTGAGCACGGTTTACTGATTGAAATACTAAACTTTTGTTTCATGATATTTGTTTTTTAGTTATACCGAAACTACACATATCGAGCACTGGATACTATTTAGTTTTATTGAACTCATATTTTGAATGAGCAAACAGTACCTTTGGGTTAGTTAAGTATTTTATAAAAAACACTAAGTTAAAATAGCATACATATCAGATAATTATAATGTGCTAGTTATCAAACAATAAAAGTAAATTTGAATGCTATTAATCAACTTCCTTTAAAGGGCGAAAATTTAAAGTTCTGCGTATTAATTTACACAGAACTTTTTTTTACTAAATTATCTTTCAGTACATGACAAAAAAATTAGATTGACCTTCTGTAAGTGGTACTAATCCCACTGAAATTGAGACCTGTCAGGTTTTAAAAACCTGACAGGTCTGGAACATCTGAGACTATTAAACTACTGATAACTAATGATATAACATTTATTTTTCAATTTTTGTCATGTACTTAGAAATTATCTATAAAAAAATCCCAATCTTAGGATTCTCTATAAATGAAGACTTAACTAATTCTTTAAGTAAAACATGTCTTCCTTAATTTAAAAATTCAGATTTAATAACTTACATAACTCAAGCCCAGTTTTAACCATTAACGGCGGCATATTTAGTAATGTCTTTTTAAGTCATACACACCTTTACAAGCAAACATTTTCAAATTTAGCGAGATAGGTTTTTCATTATATAGGGCTATTCGTTATATTTGTGTATACATAACGATAATTCGCAATGATTTCTATTAAGGATGCTATTCAAATAGTAAAAACCAACGGAGAACCACTTTTAAAACCAACTCTAAAACCAGTTGAAAAAGCTGGTGGCTATATTTTATTTGAAGATGTATATTCACCCATAAACATGCCCCCTTTTAGACAATCGGCTATGGATGGTTATGCTCTAAATCTGCATGACGATTTATCTTATAATTTGATTGGAGAAGTTAAAGCCGGAGATGGAAATCAGCCCATTTTAAAACCTGGAGAAGCTGTTAGGATTTTTACAGGTGCACCAGTTCCAGATACTGCAAATGCCATAATGATGCAGGAAAAAGTTGAATCAAAAGGAAATTTAATAAAAATTGAACATCAAATTGCGTTACAAAATAATATTCGGCCTCTGGGGGAACAAGTGAAAAAAGGAGGTATAGCCTTAAAAAAAGGCACTAAACTCACTCCAGCTGCCATTGGTTATCTAATATCTTTAGGAATAACAAAGGTTTCAGTATTTAAAAAACCAAACATCGCTATTGTAACAACAGGGAACGAATTAGTTGAAGCTGGACAAGATTTAAGCTACGGCAAAATATACGAAAGTAATTCAAAAATGCTCTTAACCGCCTTATACAATCTGAAATTTTATGATGTAACTATTCATAAAGTTGAAGATGACTACTCTAAAACTGTTACTAAACTAAACGCTGTAATTAATGATAACGATCTTGTACTAATTACTGGAGGAATCTCTGTTGGAGATTACGATTTTGTTGGTAAAGCGCTAAGGGAACTAAAAGTTGTAGAGCTTTTTTATAAAGTAAAGCAGAAACCAGGAAAACCTTTATTCTTTGGAAAAAAAGAGAATACTCAAATTTTTGCTTTACCGGGTAATCCAGCTGCTGCCTTGTCTTGTTTCTACGTTTACGTATATATCGCTTTGCAAAAAATGATGAATAGAGAAGATTTGGGATTACCTCGTGTGCAAGCTAAATCAGCATCTAACTTTGAGAAAAAGGGAGACAGACCTCAGTTTTTAAAAGCCATTTATAGTGATGGTAAAGTAGACATACTTGAAGGTCAAAATTCATCTATGTTACAAACCTTTGCATTATCTAACGCATTGGTTTATGCCCCTGAAACAATTACAAAAATTGAAATAGGAGATACTGTTGAAGTTATACAATTACCAGTTTAAAATATTTTTATGAGTTATAAAATAAAGAGTAGGATCTGGATTGAATGTGAAGACAATGTACTTTTAGGTGAAGGACGCGTGCATTTACTGAAAGCTATCCAAGAAACGGGTTCGCTTTCAAAAGCTGCGAAATCTTTAAATATATCTTATAAGAAAGCATGGCAACTCATAGATTCTGTAAATAAATCTGCTGAAAAACCTGTAACTATAAATAGCGTTGGAGGAAAAGGAGGTGGCGGTGCAGAACTAACAGAATATGGAAAATCTTTAGTTATAGCTTTTGATGAAATTAATAAAAGCTGTTGGCAATTTTTGGATAAACAAATTGATAAAATTAAAAATTTATAACTATTGAAATTAAAAAAAAACAAGAATGATTAGTCATTTCGACGATAGGAGAAATCACATTATCAAGAAATTATTTTATGTGATGTCTCAATCGTACCTCATTTCGACATGACTACGGATAAAATAATTAACTAAGTGCTACAAAACGAAAACATATACCTTTTTTTGTTCATACTGCCTTTAGTATCATTTCTATATTCTAGTGTTGGTCATGGTGGTGCTAGTGGCTATTTAGCCCTTATGGCACTGTTTTCATTCGCGCCAGAAAGTATGAAACCTACTGCTCTATTGCTTAATCTTTTCGTGGCAGGTATTTCGTTTTACTATTATTATAAAGCAGGCTATTTTAATAAAAAACTATTTATAGCATTTGCAGTTGCCTCTATTCCATTAGCCTTTTTTGGTGGCACCATAGAAGTTGATGCTACTATTTACAAAAAGATTTTGGCTATTTTACTCATTTTTGCAATTCTTAAAATGCTTAATGTTTTTGGAAAAGAGAGTGGCCAGATAAAAGCGGTTAAACTATGGCAAGGGTTAATTATTGGCGGGGTTATTGGATTCTTTTCTGGATTAATAGGTATAGGCGGTGGCATTATTTTAACACCCATTATTTTATTACTGCATTGGGGGAAAATGAAAGAAGCCGCGGCAGTTTCCGCTTTATTTATTTGGGTGAATTCAGCTGCAGGTTTAACAGGACAAGTTAGCAGTGGCGTATCAATAGAAAAAGAATCATTTCTTTTAGTGGCCATAGCATTAATTGGAGGTGTTTTAGGTGGCTATTATGGTAGTAAAAAAATTAACAATCAGAATTTAAGATACATTTTGGCATTTGTACTCATCATAGCATCTGCTAAATTATTTTTCACTTAATATGTTAGAAAGAAGAAACATAACAGGCATTATTTTAGCAGGAGGAAAAAGTTCTCGTATGGGTACGGATAAAGGTTTCTTATTGTTAAAAAATAAGCCCTTTTTGCAATATAGCATTGACGCTTTAAAACCTTTGGTATCTGAAATTATAATTGTTTCAGATAATTCGGATTATGATGTATTTGGATTAAAACGTGTAAATGATATCACAAAAAACGCAGGCCCTGTGGCTGGAATTTGTTCTGGAGTGGAAGCTTCTTCAACTGAATATAATTTGATTTTAAGTTGTGATATCCCACTGATTAATTCTGAAATACTTCAAAAATTAATCGATAATATTGACGATACCTACCAAATTATTCAAGCTGAAAGTAATGGTAAAAGTATGCCACTAATAGCCTTATATAAAAAAGATGTAGTCGCTACTTTTAAGGCCTTTCTAAAGGCAGATGAAAGACGTTTACGTATAGTTATCAATGGTTGTAAATCGAAAAATATAGTTTTGGAAAAAAAACATGGGTTTTCAACAATAAATGTGAACACTCAAAATGAATTAAAAGCAATTGAAGATGAATATAACCATTAAATACTTTGGTCAAATAGCTGAAGTAACAGAAGTAGAAGAAGAATCTTTAGAGTTTTCGGGAAGCTTGATTTCTGAATTATTGGACGTATTGCATTCAAAATATCAAAACTTAAAAACTAAGGATTTTCAAGTAGCACAAAATCAAGAATTGGTTTCAATGGAAACTAAATTAACAGGTAACGAAATAGCATTATTACCACCTTTTTCGGGGGGTTAATCATTTCGACGAGAGGAGAAATCACATAATTATAAGTAAAAAACTTACTGTTATGAGATGTCTCAATCGTTCCTCTTTTCGACATGACAAAATAAAATAAATTTAAAACATAACAGGTAGGAAGATCCCGAAATTTCGGGACAGCCTTCACAGGAATATGAGATACAACAGACATATCATATTATCAGAAATCGGGCAATCAGGCCAAGATAAACTCTCCAATGCTAAAGTATTGGTTATTGGGGTAGGTGGTTTGGGCTGCCCTGTTTTGCTATACTTAACCGCTGCAGGTATTGGCACCATAGGTATTGTAGATTTTGACGTCGTTGATATTTCCAATTTACAACGTCAAGTCTTGTTTGGAACGTCAATGCTTGGAATGAACAAAGCCATTGCTGCAAAACAACGTTTGGAAGATTTAAATAATGAAATTTCAATTACCGCTTACCCAGAAAAATTGAATCATAAAAATGCTATTGATTTATTTAATCAATATGATATTATTGTGGATGGATCCGATAATTTTGAAACGCGCTATTTGGTAAACGATGCTTGTATCATTGCAAACAAACCTTTAGTATTTGGTGCTATATATAAATTTGAAGGACAAGTTTCCGTATTCAACTATAAAAACGGACCAAGTTACCGTTGTTTATTTCCAAATCCGCCAGAAAAAGATTCAGTTCCTAACTGCTCTGAAATTGGTGTTTTAGGTGTTTTACCAGGTATTATTGGAACCATGCAAGCCAATGAAGTTTTAAAAATTATTTTAGGAATTGGTCATATGCTTTCTGGAAAATTGCTTTGTTATAATGCGCTAACACTTCAAAATTCAATATTAAAAATTAATAGATTGGAAGAAACCATAGAATCAGTTCTAAAAGACAAAGAAAATTTTCATAAAAAGGACACAGATTTTAGTTGTGATGTTGAAGTTATTTCTATTTCAATTGAAACCGTTTTAACTGAAGAAAATATTCAATTTATTGATGTAAGGGAAATACACGAACAACCAAAAATTGAAGATTTGCCTATTACATATATTCCTTTAAACCAATTAGAAAATAGTTTAGATAAAATAGATGACACAAAAAAGAAAGCTATTTTTTGTCAATCAGGAATACGAAGTAAAAAAGCAGTTTCAATATTACAAGAATTTAATATAAATGATTGTTTTAGTGTTATTGAAGGTGCTTCAGAAATTAAAAACAAAATAAAAAAACATTATAAAATATCGTCAAAATGAAAGACAAAAAACCTAAAAGTGTATTTAAGCAAGGTGCTATTTCTTCAACATTTATTGGAGAATCTATTTATAAACATCAAACAAAAACGAGTATTGGTGCCCATAACATTTTTTTGGGTCAAGTTCGTGCAGATGTTATAGATAATAAAACAGTTACAGCTATTGAATATACAGCCTATGAAGATATGGCAAATCAGAAATTTCATGACATTCGCGAAGCGGCATTTGAGAAATTCGAACTCACTTGTATGCATATTTACCATAGCCTAGGAACAGTAAAAGTTGGTGAAATTTGTTTATTTGTATTTGTATCATCACCAAGACGAAAAGTCGTTTTTGAAGCTTTAGAATTTATAGTTGAAGCGATAAAAGCAGACGTTCCTGTATTTGGCAAGGAAATATTCGAAGATGAAAGTCATCAATGGAAAGTAAATAATTAAAACGTTTAACAGTTTATAAGTTTAAAGGTTTAGAGCAACGTTAAACTTTTAAACATCTCAACTTCTAAACAGAAAGAAATGGTCGATATAACTCACAAAATAACAACAGTAAGAACAGCAGTAGCCCAAGCCATTGTTAAAGTCAGTAAACTGGAAACTATACAAGCTATAGAAAATGATACCGTGCCAAAAGGAAACGTATTTGCAATGAGTAAAGCGGCAGGTTTATTGGGTGTAAAACGAACACCAGATATTTTACCAGATTGCCACCCCTTGCCTATTGAATTTGCAGGAATTAAATATGAAATAAATGGGTTAGAGATTTCGGTAATTTTTACCGTAAAAACCATATATAAAACAGGTGTAGAAGTTGAAGCTATGCATGGCGCTAGTGTTGTAGCTCTAAATATGTACGACATGCTAAAACCTATAGATAAAGGGATAGAAATACACGAGATAAAACTCTTGAACAAAAAAGGAGGTAAATCTGATTATAAAGATACATTTAGAAAGGATTTAACTGCAGCGGTTATTGTTTGTTCTGACACCATTTCGGCAGGTCATAAAGAAGATAAGGCAGGAAAAGCAATTATTGAAAAATTAAAATCATGCAATGTTGAAATTGCAGATTATATTATTATTCCAGATGAAAAAGATGTGATTCAAAACAAAGCAAAATACTATCAAGAACAAGGTGTTGATATGATTATTTACACTGGTGGTACAGGCCTTTCAGGACGTGATGTAACTCCTGAGGCTTTAATACCGATTTTAGACAGACGAATTCCAGGTATTGAGGAAACCATTCGTAATTATGGGCAAAATAGAATGCCTTATGCTATGTTATCTAGAAGCGTAACAGGAACCATTAACGATACTTTGGTTTTGGCCTTACCAGGCTCTACAAACGGAGCAAAAGAATCTATGGATGCTGTTTTTCCTTCTGTATTACATGTATTTAGAATCCTAAAAGGGGCAAGACATGACTAATCCGGCCCAAAATTACAAATGGCTATTTATTTCCTCAAAAGAGAGATAAATGACCATCGTAGGGTTAAAGCTAAATAAGTAGATCTGTCAGGTTTTTGAAACCGACAGGTCTGAGAAAAAACTAAAATGACGAAAGAAAAAAACATATTACAAGATTTACATGGTAGAGACCATGCCTATTTGCGGATTTCATTAATAGAACGGTGTAATTTACGATGCTCCTACTGTATGCCAGAAGAGGGCGTGCAGCTTTCTCCTAAAAGTCATTTAATGACTTATGAAGAAATCTATGATATTGCCAAAATATTCGTAAATCATGGTGTTACTAAAATTAGATTGACTGGTGGCGAACCTTTGATAAGGAAAGATATTCCTGTAATTTTAGAAAAATTAGCTTCGCTTCCTGTCGAATTATCCATTACCTCAAATGCAGTGATAATTCATAAATTTATTGATGTTTTAAAGGAAAATGGTGTAAAAAGCATCAATGTCAGCCTAGATTCTTTAGACCGAGAGAAGTTTAAACACATTACGCGCAGGGACCAGTTTGATATCGTTTACAAAAACATATTACTTCTTGTTAAAGAAGGATTTAATGTAAAAGTAAATGCCGTATTAATGAAAGGTTTTAATGATAATGAAATTATTGATTTTATCAATTTCACTAAGGATTTACCTTTCTCTGTGCGGTTTATTGAGTTTATGCCTTTTGATGGCAATAAATGGGATATGGGTAAAATGGTATCGTATGCCGAAGTGATGACTTATGTAAATGATGCATTTACAGAAGATAAAATAAAACGCTTACAAGATGCACCCAATGACACTTCAAAGAATTACAAAATAAAAGGTTATAAAGGCAGTTTTGCTATTATAAGTTCGGTTACCAATCCGTTTTGCGATTCTTGCAACAGACTACGTTTAACGGCAAATGGACAATTGAAAAACTGCTTATTTTCATCAACAGAATCGGATTTACTAACTACTCTGCGAGCGGGACAATCTATTGAACCAATCATTAAAAAAGCAGTACAAGCCAAACTTAAAGTTCGAGGTGGTATGGATACTTTAAAGAAACTTCAAGAACCTAAATTACATAACAATAATAGAAGTATGATTACTATTGGTGGGTAATTTTAAAGTTTAATACTGGGTTTAAACAAATCGAAACTTAAAATTTCATCCTTGTAATCGACAGAAATCTCATTTCTGACTACATTCTTAGGTAATTGAAATCTTCTTTTAAAATAAGCCGAAGCATAACAATAAGAATGTTTATTACTTCTACTATCAATATTTATAGAAGCTTCTTTTTTGTGCCTTTTCTCTGTTGTTACAACTAAATGATCATTGCTATTTATATAAAAATTAAAATCCTCTTTTATATAACCTGGCAATTTTAATTCAAAATGAAAACTATAATCAGTTTCTTTAATTCTTAAATCAGATGTATTTCTATTTAAGCTACTTCCAAAATCCTTTGAAGTCCTTTTTAACGTATAGTTTTGGATTTTACTTAGTGCCATGACATATAAGTTTTATTGAATGTTTCGTTGAATAATTAAAAAATGTAGTACACCTAAAAGGTTATAATTGGCAATTTAGTAGTCCTTTAAATATACGATGAATTTTCAAATTAAACAACTCCACAATAACACTTTAACATAGCTTTACAAAAGTTTAACATTGCAATATTTCTAAAAAAACTAGCTATGAGAAACTTATTCTGAAATTAAAAATAGAACTATCTAAAGTTTTATTGCATCAGAATTAAATAGGTTTGAAATTAGTCAGCAGCTTTTACAGTAATTATAACACTTTTAGATGCAGGTGTTTTAGCGGTGTGTGCAAAACTATCCAGAGGCACAAGAACATTTGTTTCAGGAAAATACGTTGCACAACAGTTTTTGGGAATATCATAACCCACAACTTTGAAGTTATTGCCATTTCGGATGACACCATTATATTCTGACTTTAAGTTGACCACTTGATGTTCTTGTAAATCACGAATCTTCATATCTTCTCGATTCATAAAAATAACACGCCGTTCATTAAAAACCCCACGATATCGGTCGTTTAAGCCATAAATAGTGGTGTTAAATTGGTCATGACTCCGAATGGTCATCATCATTAATTCACCCGCTTTAAGTTTCCAACTTGGAAGTTTATTTATTGAGAAATTAGCTTTCCCAGTTTTTGTATTGAACTTTCTAACTCTTGCACCGTTGGGTAGATAAAAACCTGATGGGTTTTTTAATCGTTTATTATAATCATCAAATCCATCAACAACCTCTGCTATATCATCACGAACTAAATTATAATCATCTTTATATTGTAACCAATTAATTTTAGAACGCTCTTTTAATGTGGCATTAGCAATACCACAAACTACAGCAACTTCACTTAATAATTTATCTGAACAAGGCTCTAAAATACCCTTTGTAGAAGACACAATACCCATAGAGTTTTCAACGCTTTGTACTTGAACTCCTGTTTTTTGATAATCTTTTTCGGTACGACCCAAACATGGAAAAATAAGTGCTTCTTTTCCTGTAACCAAATGCGACCGATTTAACTTCGTACTCACATGAACGGTTAAATTACAATTCGCCAATGCTTGTGCAGAATAATTGGTATCTGGAACTGCTGAAATAAAATTACCACCCAAACCAAAAAAGACTTTGGCTTTTTTCCCATACATGGCTTTAATACAATCTATTACCGAATAGCCATGTTTTGTAGTGGGTTTAAAACCATATTTGGCTTCAATTTTATCTAAAAATGCTTGTGGTGCTGATTCCCAAATACCAACCGTTCTATCGCCTTGCACATTGGAATGCCCACGAACCGGACATGTACCAGCACCTTCTTTTCCAATACTACCTTTTAGTAATAATAAATTGACCAATTCGCGAATATTATCAACTGCATTTTCGTGTTGGGTTAAACCCATTGCCCAACAAATAATAATCTTATTATTGTTGAGAATTAAATCAAGGGTTTCATCAAAAACAGCTTTTGAAACACCCGATTGTTTTAAGCAATCATCGAATTTATAACGTTTTAAATCTGAAATAAAAGTTTCATAATCTGAAGTAAACTCTTGAATGAATTGCTTATCAAAAACATGCCCATGTTGTTCTTCTTTTTCTAATAATTTTATAAGTAATGCTTTAATAAACGCCACATCGCCATTAATTGAAATTGGGACATATACATCGGCTATTTTTGTACCTCCTGTTATTAATTTGGTGGGGCTTTGCGGATTCGTGAATTTTATAAGTCCCGCTTCAGGTAATGGATTTATGGCTATAATTTTGCCGCCATTATTTTTACACTTTTCCAAAGCTGTCAACATTCTAGGATGGTTAGTTCCTGGATTTTGCCCAATGACCATAACAACCTCAGCTTTGTACAAATCATCCAAAGTTACCGAGCCTTTACCAATGCCAAGTGTTTCAGAAAGTGCTGCTCCACTAGCTTCATGACACATGTTTGAGCAATCTGGTAAGTTTGCCGTTCCAAATTCCCTAACAAACAATTGATATAAAAAAGCCGCTTCGTTAGTCGTTCTTCCAGACGTGTAAAACACCGCTTCATCAGGACTTTCCAAAGCATTTAAATGCTCCCCAACCTTTTCAAAAGCTTTATCCCAAGAAATTGGTTTATAATGTGTAGCACCCTCCGCTAAAAACATAGGTTCTGAAAGTCGACCAGATTTACCAATTTCAAAATCTGTCCAAGTAGATAATTCATCAACTGAATATTCTTCAAAAAAAGTAGTACCAATGGTTTTATTTTGAGCTTCTTCAGCAATGGCTTTTATCCCATTTTCGCAATATTCACCTAAAGAGGAACGCTCATCGTCTGGATCAGGCCATGCGCAACCTGGGCAATCAAACCCTTTTTTTTGATTGATTTTTAAAGAGAGCTTAAACGCATCAACAGGATTGGTATACTTAATGGCATGACTTAAAGCCGACTTTATAGAATCTATACCAGCACTATTTTTAGGTGGTGTTTTAGTTTTTAAATCGGTAAATTGTTCTGGTGTTTTTGCTTTGTCTTCTGCCTTTAAACTCATGTTTTTTCAAAATTCTCCTTATACAACCTTTCGTAGTCTTCTTTAAAATCTAAATCTACATTTTTTACAGGAGGTATTAAAGCTTTCATAACAGATTCATTTGCTTTTAAAATATGTCTCGCACCGTAATCGTCATTCAATTTTGATAATTGCTCAAAATAAAAGGCATCAAAAAGTGCTGGAACACCAAATTTTCGGTTTTGATAAAATGATGCTACAATTTGTTTTTCATTAGGAGAAAAACTTAAAATAATTTTATTTAAGTAATCGGCAGTAATAAAGGGTTGATCTGCTAAAATAAAAAGTAAAGCATCTATTTCTGGTTTTTCATTTTGAATAAATTTTGAAGCACAAGCAATGGATGTTCCTAAACCGTGTTCCCAATTTTCATTATTCAAAATAGTAATCGGAAAATGATGTATTGTTTTCTTAATTAATTGAAAATTAGCGCCTAAAACCACATAAATAGCATCAGCATTTAATTTTAATACCGTTTGAATGGTATGCGTAATTAAAGTTCCATTACCCCATTTCAACAACTGTTTTGGGACTCCCATACGTTTGGAGGCACCCGCTGCCAAAACAACTACAGCTATTTTACTTGGCATGAATACTTCCTATTATACTACTCAACGAAATGGGGTTTTGTTTTCTTGAAAATGCCAAAATTTCAGCCACTATTGAAATAGCAATTTCCTGTGGTGTTTCGGAACCAATATTTAATCCAGCAGGACCGTGAATACTATCTAAAAATCCAAAGTTAATATCCGGGCAATATTCCATAAACTGGGATAATAAATCGTCTCTACGTTTTGCAGGGCCTAAAAGTCCAATATATGATGGATTAGTTTCTTTTAGTGCCACTAAATAACGTAAATCGTTTGCAAAATTATGCGTCATTAAAACTACAGCCGTTTGAGAGTCGATTAAAGTAGTGTCCATAGACTCAGCATTAGTAGCACAAAACCCTTGAGCACCTGGGAAATTTTCAATAGATCTTGGTTCTGATACTCCGGCAATAATAGTGACTTCCCAACCAGTAAGCGATGCATATTTACATAATTGAACCGCATCATGTTCTGCACCGATTATTATCAACTTAAAACATGGTGGCATGTCCTGTTTGAATACAGATAGGTTTGGAGATTCTTTGTTGGTGTTTTTATTTGAAAGCGAAAAAAGATTATCATCAAGCTTAACAGAAGTACCTATACCTGAAAAAGCACCTTCTTCTTTTTTAAAGTGAGAATGAATTTCGAAAGAATTTCTACGTTTTAAACAGCTAAAAAAAGATTTGGTAAATTTTTCATTAGGATTAAAAATTTCTAATAAGATATATAAAACACCTTCACAACCTAAACGGTATCTGCCATCATAAGTCATTATTTTAGAAACTTCTGTTTTAAAAACGGTCTCCGATTGCAGTAAAATTTCCTTTTCAACACAGCCACCACTAACTGCTCCTATCATTTTTCCATTTTCAAGAATCAACATTCTTACTCCTGGTCTGCGATATGATGAGCCATCTAATGCTACAACAGAAGCCAAAACTGTTTTTATACCGTTTTGATTAGCCAAAACGGCCTCTTGAACAATATTTTTAAATTCGTGCGTCATGGAATGTTATCCAACTACTTTTTCTAAAGCTAAATTACTCATATAAGGTTGTTTGTAAAGTCGTTTTCCTGTAGCTTTATAAATAGCATTAGCAACCGCAGCACCAACTGGTGGTAATGTAGGTTCACCAAGACCGGTGGGATCTATATCACTTTCTACAAAATGAACATCTACATGCGGCGTTTGTCCCATTCTAATGAGTTGATAACTATTGAAATTATTAGATTGAGGTTTTCCATTTTCAAATCCGAAATCGCTATACATGGTATGACCAATACCATCAATAACACCGCCTTTTATTTGATTTAAAGCTCCTAACGGATTTACAACTACACCACAATCTACAGCACAGGTTACTTTTTCAACACTAGGGATACCGTTATCCATTCTTATATCGACAACTTCAGCTACATGCGTATTATGGCAATAATACACTGAGAATCCTTGATAAATACCATCTTCTGTTTTTCCCCAATTTGATTTCTCAACCACTAATTTTATAACACCTTGCAATCTATCAGGACTATATTCAATATTCGGATTCGGATTACGTTTTACGTTCTCCAATAAATCTAAATGTAATTGAATACGGTCAACACCTAATTCTTCTGCTAATTCATCAAAAAAGCTTTGTTCTGCACTTGCTAAAAAATTTGTGTAGGGCGCTCTCCACGCCCCTGTTGTAATATTACTTTTATAATTGGCCGCATCGACTTGATAATTTTCAATTGCCCCAGCAGGGAAAAAGTTTGGAATTAAGCCATACATATTACTATTAATAGCAGCCTCCTTTAAATGATAACCTGTTAACTTACCGTCTTTTATTGATGCCGCTATTCTATATTTTATGGCTGGTCTATAAATTCCGGCAGACATATCATCTTCACGAGAAAATACCACTTTAACAGGCACTTTAGCCAAATTAGAAATTTCAGCTGCTTCAATGGCGAAATCACCATATAAACGTCTGCCAAAACCACCGCCCATACGCGTCATTTCCAAAAACACGTCACTTTCTTCTCTTTCCAAAAGTTTTGCAACACGTCTTGCTGTTCCAGCTGGTGTTTGGATTGGCCCTACTAAATGAATTTTATCTTCCGTAACATTTGCGAAAAAATTCATAGGTTCCAAACAGTTATGAGGTAGAAAAGGTGACTCATAAGTACGTTCTAAAATTTTATCTGACTCGGCAAAAGCTTTTTTAACATTACCATCCTTACGTTTTGTATCAAAAGAATTTCCATCTAAAATTTCAAACAATTTTTTATCATGAAAGGTTGTGCTTTCTGCTTCAGAATCTTGAATCCAATTTGCTTTTAAAGCTTTTTGTCCTTTCATTGCAGCCCAAGTACTCGTACCCAAAACAGCAATTTTATCTCCAAACTTAACAATATTAGTTATGCCTGAAATATTTTTAGCTGCTGTATCATCAAAAGATTCTAATTTTTGTCCGAAAGCTGGTGGTCTTAAAACCGAAGCATATTGCATACCCTCTTCTTTATAATCTAACCCAAATAAAGGTTTTCCCGTTATAATTTTATCAATATCAACATTTGCTATATCCTGACCAATAATTGTGAAATCTTTAGGATTTTTAAGTTCAACATTTTCCGGAACTTCCAGGGTAGCAGCCTCTTTTACTACATCTCCATAACCCAATGTATCACCATTAGCATTGGTAATAACACCCTGTTTTGCTGAACATTCCGAAGCATCAACGCCCCATTTTGCAGCAGCGGCATTTATCAACATTTGTTTTGCCGTAGCTCCAGTTTGCCGTAGTGGCAACCATCCATGACGAATAGACTGACTACCACCTGCGACTTGTCGGGTATAATTTTTTGTATCTAAAACCCCCTGTTGCACATAGACATCATCCCACAGTACATCCAGCTCTTCAGCAATTAGCATAGGCATTGATGTTTTTACGCCTTGTCCAATCTCAGGGTTAGGTGAAAATATGGTGACTTTGCCTTCATCAGAAATTTTTATAAAGGCATTAAAATCATTGTAATTTAACTGACTTAAATCAATTGGCATTTCTGCATCAGCTTTACATGCATTGAACAAGTTAAAACCTATAAGCATACCGCCACTGGCTAAAGCCGACGTTTTTAAGAACGATCTTCTGCTAAAATGTAATGTTTTTGAAGGTGTCATTTTCTTGATTGTTTATAAGGTTATTAACTTAATTTTTCTGCTGCTACTTCTATAGCCTTTTCAATACTATTATAGGAAGCACATCTACAAATATTACCATGCATAGCATTTCGTATTTCCGATTTACTTGGGCTAGGGTTTCTTTTCAAAAAAGCTGTCGCTGTCATAATTTGACCAGATTGACAATACCCACATTGTGGCACATCAATAGCTTTCCAAGCTTCTTGAACGGGATGTGTTCCTTTTTCTGAAAGGCCTTCAATCGTAGTAATCTCCATACCTTCAGCTTGTGAGACTTGTAATAAACAACTTCGCATAGCATTACCATCTACATGAACCGTGCAAGAACCGCACTGTCCAATACCACAGCCATACTTTGTACCAACTAAATCTATAGTATCCCTTAAAACCCAGAGTAAGGGCGTATCCATATCTGCCTCAACAGTATGGGTTTTATTGTTAATTTTTAATGTGAATGTTGGCATAGCGGAAGAATTGAATTGTTATTAATTTGAATTGCTACTAAAAATACAAAAAAATAAAAGGTATTTTTAGGGAATGCTATTGTTTTAACATTTATTTAAAAAAGTGAAATTTAAATTTTAAAAATAATTTAATGATAAATACAAAACGTATTGGCTTATTTCTTGGCCCTATATTTTACATTTTAATTCGTCTTTTTTTTGAACCAGAAGGTTTATCTGATGAAGCTAATGGGGTTTTAGCATCAACGGCTTGGATTGCCATTTGGTGGATTACTGAAGCTATTCCAATTGCCGCTACAGCTTTACTACCAATAATATTATTTCCGCTTTCTGGGAGTTTAGATATTGCTTCAACTACAACCTCTTTTGGTCATAAATATGTATTTCTTTATTTGGGTGGTTTTATTATTGCTATTGCCATTGAAAAATGGAATTTGCATAAACGTATTGCGCTCAATATTATTAACCTTATTGGTTCTAATATTAAAAAGATCATATTAGGATTTATGGTGGCCACAGCATTTTTATCTATGTGGATTTCTAATACGGCAACCTCAGTTATGATGTTACCAATAGGCATTGCCATTATTAAACAGCTAAAAGATAATCCTGAAACTGATAAAGATGAAAATTTAATTTTCGGAAAAGCATTAATGCTTGCCATTGCTTACAGCGCATCTATTGGGGGTATTGCGACCTTAATTGGTACACCACCAAATTTAGTTTTAGCCGGAGTTGTTTCAGAAACTTATGGTTATGAAATCACATTTTTACAATGGTTTATGTTTGGTTTTCCTATTTCTATCCTATTAATATTTATTTGCTGGAAATATTTGAGCTCATTTGCTTTTACATTCAAACAACAAGAATTTCCTGGTGGTAAACAAGAAATTAAACGTTTACTTAGTTTATTAGGAAAGATGAGTTACGAGGAAAAATCTGTAGCTTTTGTTTTTGCAGCCACAGCCTTTTGTTGGATTACTAGATCTTTTCTTCTTCAAAAACTATTGCCTCAACTTGATGATACTATTATTGCTATTGTATTTGCACTAGTTTTGTTTTTAATCCCTTCAAAAATAAAAAATAAAAAATTGATTTCTTGGAAAGATACTAGAAACCTGCCTTGGGGTATTATTTTGTTGTTTGGCGGTGGTATGGCATTGGCAAAAGGTTTTGAAACTAGTGGATTAGCTTTATGGATAGGAAACCAAATGACATCCTTAGCAGGATTAAATATCATAGTCATTATTTTACTTTTAATAGCTGCGGTAAACTTTTTAACTGAAATAACATCAAATTTGGCTACAACCGCAATGCTTTTACCAGTTTTAGCACCTATGGCTTTAAGTATAGATGTTCACCCATATATTCTTATGGTTAGTGCCACTGTTGCTGCTTCTTGTGCTTTTATGTTGCCTGTTGCTACGCCACCAAATGCCGTCGTTTTTGGTTCTGGTTATTTAAAAATTCCTGATATGGTTAAAAAAGGATTTTTTATGAATATAATATCTATACTCATATTAACAGGTTTTGTATACTTGGTGCTTCCTGAATTGTGGAACATTATAATTGAAGGTTTCCCTGAATCGCTTAAAAAGTCCTTTGACTAACAAATTCCAATGCACGCTTTTCGTTGTAATAAAAATTGTCTTTATCAATAAACCCAACATGTCCACCATATTTGGGCATTTCTAAATGAAGATTTGGATTGTTTTTTGCTTCTTTTACCGGAAAACATTCAGGTGATAAAAAAGAATCGTTTAAAGCATTAATGATTAGTGTAGGTGTTTTAATATTTGGCAAAAATTGGAGCGAACTGCATTTTTCATAATAATCCAAAGCATCTTTAAAACCATGTGCTTTAGCCGTATAGACATCATCAAAATCTTTTAAGGTTTTAATGGAATTTACTGCTTCAATACTTAAAAACCCTGGAAATCGTTTTTGTTTTTCGCGTAATCGCACAATTAAATCTTTTAAAAATCGATCATGAAAAAGTTTGTTTTTTAAGGTGTGGAGTTCTTTGCAAGATCCATATAAATCGCATGGCACTGAAACAGCAATAGCCGCTTTAACCTGAGAAGGCACATTGTTGCGTTCTCCTAAATATTTCAGTATTAAATTGGCACCTAAACTGATTCCCTTTAAATATATTTCTTCATATTTTTTATCTGAAATAGCATGCTCTATAACTTCAATCAAATCTGAAGTTGCACCAGAATGGTAACTGTAATATTTTAAATTCTCATGCCCACTACAACCTCTAAAATTCACACAAACCGCATCTAAGCCGTTGATGTTAAAAAGTTTAGCAGTACCAGTAATATAAGGCCGTTGTGCGTGTCCTTCCAATCCATGAAGTAAAATAATAAGCCTATTTGATTTTGATTCTGAAAAACTCCAATCTAAATCTATAAAATCGCCATCGCTTAATGTTAAACGTTCGCGTTTTTGTTCCAAATTAACTTTACGGACCAAACCAGAATAAACAGTTGATATAAAACCGTTTTTTACATAAAAAGGTGGATTATAAGTGGATTCTATTATTGGCATGTTTCAGTATTCAGTTGCAGTCTCAGTTTTCAGTTGATTTCGATAATATTAATACTATGTTCTTTTTATCTTTACGTCTTTGCGCGTAAATCTCTGTATAACAATTTCAAACCTCTAAAGATGTGAATTTAAAAGTTTTCCCATTAAACAAGCCTTTATCGCTTAATTTTAATGATGGAATAACCAACAAAGCCATAAAAGATAAGGTCATGTAAGGTGCATGTAATTTAGACCCCATTTGTTTTGCCATCTTATCCAATTCGGCATATTGTTTTCCAATGGTTTGTCCATCTTTATCACTCATAATACCAGCCACTGGAAGCGAAACTATTTTTTCTTCGGAATTAGAAATCGCACAAATGCCGCCTTTATTCTCTATAATTAAATTGACTGCTTTACAAATAGCTTCATCTGAAACGCCAACTGCAATAATATTATGCGAATCATGACCTACGGAAGACCCAATAGCGCCTTCTTTTAATCCGAAATTCTTAATAAATGCTATGGCGGGTTTTTGATTTTGATAGCGATTAACCACAGTCATTTTCAAAATATCATTTTCTGTATTTGAAACTAGATTTCCATTTTCAATTAAGGCATCGTCTATAATTTCATTGGTTACTAATTGGCCTTCTAAAGCCTCAATAACCCGAATTTGTTTCGCTGAGGATTCAACTCTAAAATCTGAAACCGCTTTTTTATCACAGTTAAAATTATTAATGTTTTTAAAAGACACTGGTTTAATATGTGAAACGCCTTTATCAAAAACCAACTCGCCATTGATATAGGTTTGAAGTGTTTTAAACGCTTTTAAATTTTCAATAATTATAAAATCGGCAGCATCCCCTTCTTTTAGTAAACCTACATCTAAATTATAATGTTTTACCGGGTTAATACAAGCGACTTGTAACACTTTAAACACGTCAATTCCTTTTGCTACTGCTCTAGCACATAATTGGTTTATATGCCCGATAATTAGGTCATCTGGATGTTTATCATCACTACAAAACATCATGTTTTCAAAATGTTCTGGTAATAAATCGATTAAAGCTTCAAAGTTTTTTGCGGCACTGCCTTCACGAATTAAAATTTTCATCCCTTTTTGAAGTTTTTCTAAAGCTTCATCATAGGTAAAACATTCATGGTCAGTTGAAATTCCAGAATTTATATATTTTAAAATCTCTTTACCTCTTAAACCCGGAGCATGTCCGTCAACTGGTTTATTATAATGCTTCGCCCAAGCTATTTTTTTTAGAACCTCTTTATCGTCAAATAAAACACCAGGGTAATTCATCATTTCTGCTAAATATTTGATATCAGGATTAGCCATCAGCTTCTTTATACCTTCAGAACCTATAACCGCTCCTGCCGATTCAAAATTAGTAGCAGGTACGCAAGATGGTGCCCCAAAATTAAATTTTAAAGGGACTTGCTTACCATTTTCAATCATAAACTCAACACCTTCAACTCCTAAAACATTGGCTATTTCATGAGGATCTGAGACCGTTGCTACCGTTCCGTGTGTTACTGCAATTCTTGCAAACTCGCTAGGAACCAACATAGCGCTTTCTATATGGATATGGGCATCAACAAAACCAGGTAATATATAATGATTTACATCGTGTTCTTTCTCTTGAATGGAAACTATTTTTCCGTTTTCAAAAATGATTTCACCACTGTAAATGTGTTGGTTCTGTATATCGACTATTTGTCCTTGTAATTTCATCCTCTTTGTCCTTCGGACATCTCTCCAAAGGAGAGCATTAGTCCAATCTAATTTTTAAAATATTCTTAGTATTTTCTGTTACTTTAAAACGGTTATCAGCTCTCTTGTTTACAACCCAAACAATATCATTTTCAGAACATAACAACCAGGTGTTTTCTTTATCCAGAAGTGAAAGTTTTTCATCTTTAAAGTATTTACTCAACTTCTTTTTTCCATTCATTCCAAGCGGAAAAAACACATCGCCTTCTTCTTTTTTACGGAGTTTTAAAGGAAATTTCAACTTATCATTATCTACATAAATAATATTCGGGGTTTTTTCTAAAACCGCATTGGCTTCATCAAAAAACAAAATCCCAAACGGTGTTTTAACTGCTTTATCTTCTTCTGAAATTAAAATGTCTTCGTCATTATTTTTAGCTTCCACATGGCTCAGCAATAAATAATCTCGATCTTTAATAAGTCGGTAATCACTTGATAGGACTTGTTTTCCGGGTTGTGCATCCAATAAATCTACTAGGTCTTGCCACTCGGTAAACCCATAATCTTTGAACACTTCAAAGAGATATGCTTTTGGATTATTCACTTTTTTGAATTCCGAAATTTTAAAAACAATTTTATGTTCATCAATACTTTTTATGGCGCGTTTTAAAACGGCGTTGGTACTTTCTTCAACAATATCTGCGGTGTCATTAAGATTTTCAATGGTGTTTTGAAAACTTTGTAATAAACTTGGGTTAATTTCCTTTAAAACAGGCACCACTTCGTGTCTTAATTTATTTCGTAAGTATTTAACTGATTTGTTACTACTATCGTCTCGCCATTTAATGTTGTTTTCTTTTGCAAAACGTTCAATATCCGAACTCGAAAATAGTAAAAGCGGACGCACAAATTTTCCGTTAATTTCAGGTATTCCTGTTAAACCTTCTAAACCCGTACCTCGTGTGAAATTGATTAAAAAAGTTTCTAAATTATCATCGGCATGATGTGCGGTTAAAATGTAATCGAACTTTAATTGTTCTGCTAATTCGTAAAACCAAGTGTAACGCAATTCGCGTGCTGCCATTTGTATAGAACGTTTGTGTTCTTTGGCATATAAATTCGTATCAAAATTTTGAATAAATACCTCTAAATCCAAATTTTTAGCAAGTTCTAAAACAAAGGCTTCATCCGCATCACTTTCATCACCACGCAAATTAAAATTACAATGCGCCAATGCTACATTAAGCTTCAATTTATGGCATAAATGCGTCAACACCACACTATCAATTCCGCCAGAAATAGCAATAAGTAATCTACTCGCTTTTAAAAACGAAAGATGATTATTTATATGGTTTTTGAATGTCCCTTGCATGTTTTCAAATATACAACTTTGCCCATTTAAATATACTCTTACTTTTAATTATCAAATGATATTTGTCATACACTTTCATCTAAAATTTTGTAACTTTAAAGTATAAATCTTAATACTTGTATTATGTGTTCACTTGAAAACTTAAACAACAAAGCGACTCAAACCGCTTTTAATAAAAAAGTGGTTTCTGTAACACAACATTTACGAGCCTATGTAAATCATCGTATTTATATTGCTGAGTCCACTGGAGTTATTCCAAAAAACATGTATAATTCAAACGATTTTATAGATGAAGCTATTGCCAAATTTTATGAGAATGGTTACAATATTGATGATGAAAATTTAGCTATAAAATTAAAATTGTTTAAGATTGTTGATTCAGATATGGATGATTTATTCAAAAAGGAAGCTTTTCATAAAAACACCATGAGTACCCATTCTATTTTACAGGAAGAACTAGATGGATTGGATGAAAAATTTACCGTTGACGAAGATTTTGATTTTATTATGAATGAAGAACTTAACGATATATCTTACCAACAGGATAACAAACACAAACACGTTTTTGTTTACGCTGATAATAATTCGTCGCTTATGAATGCTTTTGAAATTGAGGATTTATCTTCTGATTACCAAAAGGATATTTTAGGTAAATTTTATTCTTGGTTGCCTTTTATAGTTTCAGATATTGTTGACCTTTTTATTTTCGGGAAATTAACCTATGATGAAATTGCGGAAGTAAAAAACATTGAAACAAAACGTGTAGAACGTATTATAAACTTATCGTTCAAAAGTTTAAGATCTAACCTCGATTAGTTTTCCAAAACGGTACGCATCGCTTTAGCTTTTACCAAACATTCCTCGTATTCTTTTAAGGGGTCGCTTTTGGATGTAATAGCGCCACCAACAGAGTACGATACATATTTTTTGGTTTTGTTGTATAAAATACTTCTAATAACCACGTTAAAATCGAAATCATTTTCTGGTGAAAAATAGCCTACGGCACCAGAGTAAAGTCCGCGTTTGGTTTCCTCTAAATCTTCAATAATTTTCATTGCTGAAATTTTAGGAGCGCCCGTCATACTTCCCATGGGAAAGGTACTTTTAATAATATCAACCGAATGTGTTGTCGTTTCCACTTTGGAAGTCACTGTTGAAATCATATGATGCACTTGATCAAAGGTGTATATTTCACATAATTCTTCAACGGTTACACTACCTCTTAGTGCGGTTTTAGATAAATCGTTACGTACTAAATCAACAATCATGATATTCTCGCTTCGCTCCTTTTCATCCTGCAATAAATTAGCTGTTAAAAGTGCATCTTCATCTAAATTTTCAGAACGTTTTGCTGTCCCTTTTATGGGTTGCGAAATCACACTTTGTCCATCTTTTTTCAAATAACGTTCAGGCGATGCCGATAGCAAGTATTTATCAAAACATTTTAAAAACGTCGCAAAGGGCGGATTGGAAATACGATTGAGTTTCTTATAAGTTTCTAACGGATTTATCTCGGTGTTTTCGGCATAAAATTCCTGACAAAAATTGGCTTCGTAAATATCGCCACGATGAATATGCGCCAACATAGTATTTATCTTTTCAAAGTATTCATCTTTGTGAATTCTAAGTTTGATTCTTACTGGATTATTAGATTGTTGGATTATTGGATTATTAGACGTTTTGATAGCTTTTAAATCGTCTTTAATCTCGTCATTAACGTAACTTAAATATTGAATTTCTAAGGTTTCTCCTTTAATGAAGAATAGCTTTTTAGGTTGAAAAAAGTACAAATCGGGAAATCCTAAACCATCAAAATTATGAGACTTTAAAGCTTCTACGTCATTCTTTAAATCATAAGTCAAATAGCCAAAAATCCAATCTTTAACATTCGTTTGATACGCTTTTAATTTTTCAAAACCTTGATGATAATCGGTTTGAATACTGGTAAAAGCATCAACCGCTAAAACAGCATCGTAATTAGAATGATTTTGTTTGTAATTGTTGGAATCTAGCCAAACCACATCGTCAAACTGTTGCGCCCAAATCAGTAATTGATTTTTGAAGTTTTCAACGTTTGATATGTTATGAATATGTTTTGTCCTCAATAGAAAATATAAAACGCAAAGTTACTTAGAATACTTAAAAAATTTAGATTTTTGTAAATTAGTTTAAATATCGAAAAAGCATGCATACATTACAAAACAGTAAACTTAAAATAGCCATAAATAAAACAGGTGCAGAACTTTGTGATATAGTATCTGTAAAAAATAAAACAACGTTTATGTGGGACGCCAACCCTGAGGTTTGGGGAAGTATTGCTCCTAACCTATTCCCTATTATTGGTGCGTTAAAAGATGATACTTATATTTTTGAAAACCAAAAATATACACTGCCAAAACACGGATTTATTAGAAATAATGAAAACGTAAAACTATTAGAGCGAGCAACAAATAGTTTAACTTTTGGACTTATCTATTCTGAAGATTCACTTAAAATCTACCCGTTTAAATTTGAGTTTTTTATCACATATACTTTAAAAGATAATTGTATTGAAGTACTACATACCGTTAAAAACTTAGATGATAAAACCATGTATTTTTCGGTAGGTGGGCATCCCGCTTTTAAATGTCCGGTATTTGAAAATGAAACCTATAATGAGTATTATTTAGAATTTGAAGCCACTGAAAATTCTGAAACACACCTTATAAATATGGGCAATGGTTTAATATCTTCTAAAACTAAACCGATGTTAAATAATACCAATAAACTGAATTTATTTCACGATTTATTTAATGAAGATGCACTTATTTTTAAAGATTTAACCTCTAGAAAAGTCGCTTTAAAAAGTAAAAAAAGTGGTGAAATTCTTAATGTGAGCTATAAAGACTTTAATTATTTAGGCATTTGGGCTAAACCCAATGGTGATTATGTATGTATAGAACCTTGGTTAGGTATTGCAGATAGTGAAACTACAAATCAAAATTTTAAAGAAAAGGAAGGTATTTTAACTTTAGCGCCTAATGAAACCTTTAAAGCCACTTACAGCATTGAAATTCATAATAGTCATTTAGTATAATAAGCGTAACTTTGCCAGCTAAATTGCATTGTTTTGACTTTTCATCTGATGGTTAATAATTTATTTTAAATGTCAGATGTAATTCGCCTCAATCAAAAGAGGAAACATTAAAATTTTTATGGCTCATTTCGAAGATTTAAATTTAAACACACCATTATATAACGCCCTAAACGATTTAGGTTTTACTACGCCAACGCCTATTCAAGCGCAAGCTTTTAACGTAGTGGCATCTGGTAAAGATATGGTTGGTATAGCGCAAACAGGCACTGGGAAAACCTTCGCCTACATGCTGCCTATTATAAAAAATTTAAAATACTCTACTCAAGAAAACCCTCGCGTTTTGGTTTTAGTGCCAACACGCGAACTAGTTGTGCAAGTGGTTGATGAAGTTGAGAAATTGTGTAAATACACTAATAATCGGGTTTTAGGTGTTTATGGTGGTACTAATATAAACACCCAAAAACAGGCTATTACTGAAGGATTGGATATTTTGGTAGCAACACCTGGTAGACTTTACGATTTAGCTTTAACGCGTGTTTTACAATTAAAATCCATACAAAAATTAGTGATTGATGAAGTTGATGTGATGCTCGATTTGGGGTTTAGGCATCAGCTTATTAATATTTTTGATATTTTACCTGAACGCCGACAAAACATCATGTTTTCGGCAACCATGACACAAGATGTTAATGCCTTAATTAACGATTTCTTTAAAGGTCCCGAGCAGGTTTCCATTGCGGTTTCGGGAACACCGTTGGAGAATATTTCGCAACAACGCTATAACGTTCCTAATTTTTATACCAAAGTTAATTTACTTACGCACCTTTTAAAAGATACCGAAACATATAATAAAGTATTGGTTTTTGTGGCTTTTAAACGTATGGCAGACCGTTTGTTCGATCAGTTAGATGATGTTTTTAAAGAAGAATTATGCGTGATTCATTCCAATAAAACACAAAATTACAGGTTGCGAAGTATCGAGCAATTTAGAAATGGTGAAAACCGCATTTTAATAGCTACCGATGTGATGGCGCGTGGGTTGGATATTGATAATATATGTCATGTTATAAATTTTGACACGCCCGATTTTCCTGAAAACTACATGCACCGTATTGGTAGAACAGGACGTGCGGAACGCAAAGGTATTGCGCTTGCTTTTTCTACTGAAAAGGAACAAGAATCGATTAAAAATATTGAAGAGTTGATGCAAATGGACATTCCCTTATTGGAAATTCCTGATGCTGTCGAAATTTCTATCGAACTTCTTGAAGAGGAACGTCCGCAAATAAAAGAGCGTAACAACCCAAATAAACGACGCGATGAAGATGCTCCAGGACCCGCTTTTCATGAAAAAGCTGAAAAAAATTCCAAAGAAAATTTAGGCGGCTCGTATAAATTTAAAATTGCAAAAAAGTACAAAAAACCAAAAACTAAAGGCGATAAGAATTATAATAGGCGGAATAAAAAAAAGTAGGCAGTTTGCAGTCGCAGTAAACAGTCTCAGTTTGCAGTGGTTACGTTTTTAAAATTTGACTTTTAGACTTCATTTTGATGTTTATTTTTTAGGCGTTACCCTATCGGGTCGGGCTTTTATTCATGCGTCTCTATTTAATATTTCTGAATTCATGAACATAAATGTTTCATTGCAATCTTTCTTGTGCTGAACTTGTTTATTCATAACTATCTATTTTGAATTAAAGTATTCATGAATCTCCGATTTCAGTATGGCATCAAGTGTTTTCTATATATTTTAAAATATGTTTCAACACAAACATATAGATAAGCACAAAAAAGGATTTCCACTGCAAACCCTAACACGGATATTTAGGCTTATATAATAGTCAATACATGGCTAGCGCGAGCGTCACGCTCGTGACCGTATGAGTAAATATAAATAATAATTTAAAAGCTTTTGACGGCACGAGCAAAATGCTCGCGCGAGCGAGGGAAATTTAATCGATGCGTGCACTCGTTACAAACGAGCGCTAGCCTGGGGGAATAAAAATTTTAAAAAATAAACTATTTAGTTTACAGTATTCAGTCGCAGTTTGCAGTGGTTTACGTTTTTAAAATTTGACTTTTAGACTTCATTTTGATATTGGTTATTTGGGCGTTACCCTATCGGGTCGGGCTTTTATTTATTTAAAGCTTTTAATATTCTTTCCTCGTTTATCACTATATCTCTAAATAATACGTGCGGAAATTCCGTATATTTTGATTTCTTAAAAGCTTTCGAGATATTCGATAAAGTAGAAGCTGTTACCAATGATAAATTCATTTCTGTGTCCATTTCACAATCAGTAACAAAATCATCACTAAATTCTGGTGCAACAAGTAAAATTTTGACAATCCTCAAATCATTTTTGAGTGCCAAATTCTGATATGATTTTAATTGTCTTGAAACAGTACTAAACTTATTATAACCTCTTTCCTTGCTTGTTTTACATTCTACAATTATCACTTCATTATTATCCAAGTTTAAAAGAATATCTATCATATC
Source organism: uncultured Flavobacteriaceae bacterium (assembly GCA_963975495.1). Taxonomy (GTDB): domain Bacteria; phylum Bacteroidota; class Bacteroidia; order Flavobacteriales; family Flavobacteriaceae; genus CAXBID01. Next base: position 27,816 of record CAXBID010000015.1, read on the forward strand.
CTTTTTGGTATTTAGATTGTTTTTAAACGTATCATCAACATTGAAGCCCAAACCTATCGACTAAGATACGAATTCGTTTCGATATATCCTCCGTTAGCACCAATACAAAAAATGTTGCACATCTCAAATTTTGTACATATATTTGTACTTAATTAAATACAATATTATGCTAATTACAACTGT
>CAXBID010000016.1:0-27254 GCA_963975495.1 uncultured Flavobacteriaceae bacterium
AGAATCACTAAATTATGTCAAAATGCAGCTTAATGGGAAATTTGTCGTGCACCCTCTCTACTTCCTATGTTAGTTTTTGGATTTATTCTTAAACCCCCCAAACGCATTTCTTCTTCAGATAGCGTTTCAATGTTTTTAAAACTACTACGATAAAGAAAAAGCATGTTTTCGCCTTTACTATCAATTCTTATTGAAGGTGCTAAAGGTGCCTCAGCTAATTCTAGAATTTCTTTAGATGGTTTTTGATAATTCAGATTTTCTTGAGAAGACGACCATAATCCTGTTACGAGGAAGCAAATTAGAAGAAGGTTTTTCATTTTTTATTAGATTAAATTTTAATTTGAAACCAAATTTAAATAAATGGTTGATAAAATGATATTAAAACAACGTTAAAAACCGATAAATGGAACATATAAAGTTTGTTTTTTTTAAAGATTAAATTTTGTACTTTGTATCATCAAAATAATTGTAGCAATGTACAATTCAAAAATAATAGGATTAGGCAAGTACCTTCCTGAAAATGTGGTAACCAATGATGATTTATCTAAAATGATGGATACTGATGACGAGTGGATACAAGAGCGTACAGGCATAAAAGAACGAAGATGGATTCCAGAAGGGTCTGAAGATACCTCGGCGGTTATGGGAGCCAAAGCAGCAAGAATTGCTATTGAACGTGCAGGACTTACCAAAGATGATATTGATTTTATAGTCTTTGCAACCTTGAGTCCAGATTATTATTTCCCAGGATGTGGTGTGCAAATTCAAGACATGTTAGATATGCCTACTGTGGGAGCACTTGATGTTAGAAATCAGTGTTCTGGTTTTGTTTATGCCATTTCGGCTGCAGACCAATTCATCAAAACAGGAATGTATAAAAATGTTTTGGTTATTGGTGCTGAATATCATAGTAACGGATTGGATAAATCAAGTAGAGGTAGAGGTGTAACCGTTATTTTTGGGGATGGGGCTGGTGCCTGTGTACTTTCAAGAGAGGAAGATAATAAAAAAGGCATCTTATCTACCCATTTGCATAGCGAGGGTAAATACGCTGATAAATTGATTGTAGAAGGCCCAAGTATTGCACATTGGGTTCCAGAAATTATAGAATCTGAAGAAGAAGATTTGTCTTATTTCCCATATATGGATGGCACTTTTGTTTTTAAGCATGCCGTTGTAAGGTTTAGTGAAGTGATTATGGAAGGTTTAATGAAGAATGGGCTGCAGAAGGAGGATATTGATATGCTAATTCCGCACCAAGCCAATTTACGTATTGCCCAATTTATCCAAAAGAAATTTGGTTTGGGAGATGATAAAGTATTTAATAATATTATGAAGTATGGAAACACCACAGCTGCATCGGTTATTATTGCTTTAACAGAGGCTTGGGAAGAAGGAAAGATAAAAGAAGGAGACCATGTAGTGTTGGCAGCTTTTGGCAGTGGTTTTACTTGGGCTAGTGCCATAATTAAATGGTAAATATTTTTTTTGTCATTCCCTCGAAGGTCGGAATCTTATCTTGTAATAAGCTTAAAAATTAAACAAAAAGCCCGAAATTTTAAAATTTCGGGCTTTTCTAGCTATTAATCAACTTCAACCAACACTATTACTAATGTGAAGAATCTTGTTTACTTAGACGTATAAAAGTTTATAATATTGCATTCACATCCAATATTTAACTATTTTTAACATTATAAAGCAAAAACTCGAAATTATATTTCGAGTTTTTAGTATACATATCTTTTAATTACGAATTTAAATTTGTGAAGGTGACTAACTCTAAATAATTAATTTTCGTTATGGTTTGATAGTACACTACGTTAAACGTATAATATTGTTATTTATTGCGTATATGTTTCAATTTTTTTATAAAAAAGCAAATCCCCAAAACAAATTAGCTTTGGGGATTATATTTAACAACCTAACAATAACACTAACCATCAACTATTATGCAGGTTATTAAATTGTTTTTTAAAGAAACCCTCCACTACCAGATTTGGTATTATCATCACGTTGCTTTCTTCGTAATGCGCGATATTTTCCACCACCAAACCTGTAGGATAGTGCTATGTTCCAAGTATTGCTTTCCCAATTGAATGCACCAACACTCGGGAATGGTGTATCTGCTTCAAATTCGAATCGCATGGTATTCAAAATATCACTATAATTAAAACTAAAAGTGGCTCTTTCATCTTCTAAAAAGTTATAACGCATACCAGTATTTATCATCAACATAGGTTTTCTTATAAATTGAATACCTTTTTCCTCACCGCGATACATTGTAAATAGCGAAAAGTTTAATTTTTTTGAGGTTTTAAAATTATTAAACAGCCTTAAATTCCAGACTACGTTGGTTACTTTATTTTCTGTTGTAATAATATCTGCTTCGGTTGCATTTTGTAAATCATTTGCATTTATAATTTCAGTAATACCAGTTTGCTCTTGAGAGTATAAATCAAAACTACCATTTAAACTCCACCATTTTGTTGGTCTATAATTACTGGATAACTCTATTCCAAAAGCAGTGGTGTTGTCAAAGTTATCAAACGTTAAAATACTATTTGCTGCAGGAACATTGCTGCGGTCTATGCTTACAAATCTGTTAATATTGTCTTCAATTAACCTGAAGAATACGCCGCCCGTAATACTTCCTTTTTCAAGATTTCTGGTGTAATTTACTTCAACTGAGTTGGTGAACTGAGGCAATAATTGCGGATTACCAAATGAGGATACACGAGGCGTGCTCCATTCTCTTATAGGATTAACTTGTTGCAAGCCTGGTCTGTCTACACGACGACTTGCACTAAACTGATAGGTGTTTTTTTCTGAGGCATTATAGCTTAAAAATATGGACGGATATACTTGAAAGTACTCATTTTCAAAAGGAATAAATTCTGTGTTGTTATCAGCAAAAATTCTTAGCGCATCGGCATTTTCGCTAACTTGCTCTAAACGCGCGCCTATTTGATAACTCCATTTTTCAAAAGATTTCCCCAATGTGGCATAAAGCGAATAAATATCACGAGTATATTCAAAATCTGTACTTGGCGTTTGTATAATATTGCCAAGGGCATTAAATGTTTGTCCACTAGATATGTAACCAATATCAGAATTAAACAAACGTGCCTCTGCGCCTAATTCCAGCTTTGTTTTCTCGTTAATGGGTTTAACGTAATCAATATTTATGGTGGTTTGGTCTCTTTGTGTATCTACCTTATCAACATAATTTGGAGGGAAACTAAAATTGATAAAATTAAAATTAGCTAATTCATCATTATTAAAATCGTTATAATCAAACTCAATGTCAAGTATTTCATCTTCCTCCTCATTAAAAACATGTTTATAAGCTATATTGTATTGGCTTGAAATATTATTGGAGATATTATTAAATAGCTGTACTTGGTTAATGTCTCCTGGAAATGTAATTAATGTGTTGCCAAAACCTTTCCCTTCAAATGTGTTTTGATTTGTGAAAGCAGAGATAGTATTTTTGTCATTCAAATAAAAGTCGACTCCGAATTTATATAAATGGGATTTGTTGTTGTTGCCAAATTTGAAATCTTGCCGTGAATCATCATCCAATCTATCTATAAACCCAAAGTTATCATTATTGCCAATATTATTTCCATAGTTTCCATAAAAATTGAATTTTCCGTTGCGGTAATTCATGTCTATTGAACTGTTGAATTTCGCAAAAATCTCCTTTGTTAGTCCAACATTTATATTCCCATTAAAACCAATTTGCGTGCTTTTATGAAGTTTTATATTGATAATACCACTCATACCCTCGGGATTATATTTAGCCGATGGATTGGTAATGAGTTCAATGGATTTTATAGATGTAGATGGAATTTGTTTAAGTAATTGAGCAATAGGCACGTTACTTAGTTTACCATCAATCATAACACGCACGTTTTCGTTACCTCGTAAGCTGATGTTTCCTGTTTGTTGATCGATGCTTACTGAAGGTAAATTATTCATAATGTCACTTGCCGTTGGCCCAGCAGTGGTAAGATCTTTACCAACAGTAATAACTTTTCTATCCACTTTTTGTTGAATAGTTGAAACCTCGGCTATAACTGTTACTTCATCTAAACTTTCAGCATCTTCCTCTAAAAAAATATCACCAATATTTACTTTGTAATTACCTTTACCAATAGTTATTTTTTTTCTCACGGTTTTATATCCAATGTATTGTATGCTTACAATAATATCACCTTCAGCAATTTTTTGTATTTCAAAAGTACCATCATCAAGTGTAATGCCACCAGTTAGTATTTCTTCTTTGGTATTTTTAATAATTATATTTACGTAGGGTAAGGGTTGTTTTAAATTAGCGTCTAATACTTTTCCTGAGATGGTGCCGGTTTTATCAGCGTTTTTTTCGGGGTCTGCAGGGTGTGCTTTTGCAGATATTGACAACAAAATAAAGCACAAAAAGAGTAATCTTTTCATTTGATTTGATTCGTTTTTTGATTGATTAATGAACTATAAATTTTAGACGGTACAAAATGAATTTTGTTACTACATTTGGTAATCGTTAACACTTTTTTAACATATGAATAAAAAAACCTTGGTTCTTGGAGCCTCGTTAAAACCTAATAGATATTCTAATTATGCCATACAAAAATTGGTGGTCAATAAATATGAAGTCGTTGCTTTTGGATTAAAAAAAGGAGAAGTTGCTGATATTGAAATTGATACTAAATTGTTGCCATATAAATCTATACACACGGTAACACTGTATTTAAATCCAAAAAGGCAGAAAGAATATTATGATTATATAGTTTCTTTAAAACCTGAGCGCGTTATCTTTAATCCGGGTACGGAAAATCCTGAATTTTACGAAATTTTAAAGGATAACGATATATTTTTTGAAGCTGCGTGTACTTTAGTTTTGCTTTCTACGAATCAGTATTAATCCTAAGTAGGTTAAGAGTCCGTTTATTATTAAAATTTCAAATCCTATTTGGTAACCGTTTAATAAATCAACTGAATACGCATTTATAAAATAGGATATAATTGGAGCGACTATGGCAATGATCCAAACGTATTTATCCTTCAATTGCGATTTAGTGAAAATCCCGAACGCGAATAAACCAAGTAATGGCCCGTAAGTATATCCAGCAGCTTTGAATAATTCCCATATTACCGATACATCTTTAAAAATAGCATCAAATAAAACAATAACTACAACCAGTATAATACTAATAAAGATGTGTGTTTGTTTCCGGATTCTTTTTTGGATGTTTTTAGGCTTTTTATCCAATTCAATAATATCAATACAAAAAGAAGTAGTTAGTGCTGTTAACGCAGAATCTGCACTGGAGTAAGCTGCAGCAATTAAACCTAGTAAAAAGAAAGCCGAGGTCATAATTCCAATTTCGGGTAACATCGCTATTGTAGGAAACAAATCGTCTTTTTTAGCTGTAATACCGTGCTGGTTTGCGTATTGTGTTAGCATTAAACCCAATACCAGAAATAAAATATTCACAAAAATTAATACGATACTAAAGGATACCATATTTTTCTGAGCTTCTTTTAAGTTTTTGCAGGTTAAGTTTTTTTGCATCATATCTTGGTCCAGCCCAGTGATAGTTATGGTTATAAACATCCCTGCTAAAAAACTTTTTATGAAATATTGTGCATCATTTACATCGCCAAAGAAAAATGTTTTACTCATAGCGCTTTCTTTAATATTAGTGTAAACTTCAGAAATACTATTTAAATCTAGAGCAGATGCTAAAAATACTATGGTAACAACAACAGAAATCAGCATGAAAAGTGTTTGCAACGTATCCGTAAATATGATGGTTTTTATGCCACCTTTAAACGTGTAAAGCCAAATTAAGGCAATGGTAATAATTACGGTAATTGTAAACGGAATATTATATTGATCGAATATTAAAAGTTGAAGTACCTTTGCCACTAGAAATAATCGAAAAGAAGCGCCAACAATTCTGGATATTAAAAAAGCAATGGCCCCTGTTTTATAACTTATATTCCCAAAACGGTCTTTTAAATACGTGTAAATTGAAGTTAAATTGAGTTTATAATAAATAGGAAGTAAAACATAAGCAATAACTAAATAGCCGAAAAAATAACCAAAAACAACTTGAAGGTATCCAAACTGTTTAGCTTCAACTGCCCCAGGAACTGAAATAAATGTAACTCCAGAAAGTGAAGCGCCTATCATTCCAAAAGCTACTAAATACCAAGGTGCTGATCTGTTTGCTTTAAAAAAAGCTTCGTTAGAGTCTTCTTTTCCGGTAAAATATGAGATTAAAATTAAAACTCCAAAGTATGCAGCTATTAGAAGTATTATGGTAGTAGGCGACATAAAATTATTCTCATTTTTATTATTAACAATATTAAGTAATTTTAAATTAATTAGTAGTTTTTAAAAAAAACTAGATATTAAGGAGACTTTAAAGTATATTTTTTTGATTGTCCGCCAAATATCATAAAGTCATGAATTGTGACATTATAGTAACTTTTATATGAAGTCATTAACTAAGAACATTATTTATTACTCTGCGTAAATCCGCGTGATCTGCGGGATAGCTTTCACATGCTCATGTTTTTGTTTCCCGCTGTTCCGAAATTTCGGAATCGCAGATTTTCGCAGATTTTTTGCTTGTATGACAAAAAACGGATATACAAATATTTTTTAAGAAATTCATGTGTTTTCATAATAAATTGTAAATTCGCAAACTATGGAATTTTCATCAAAATTGCTTGAACGTGCGGTAAATGAAATGTCACAATTACCGGGTATTGGTAAACGTACGGCATTGCGTTTGGTTTTACACATGTTACGGCAGCCCAAAGCGCAAACTTTAGCCTTGTCTCAAGCTTTGCAAATTATGCGGAATGATGTGAAATTTTGTAAATCGTGCCATAACATTAGCGATGTTGATTTATGTGAAATATGTTCTAGTGTAAATAGAAATTCCGAGATTATTTGTGTGGTTGAAGATGTTAGGGACGTTATGGCCATTGAGAACACAAGTTCCTTTAAAGGTTTATACCATGTTTTGGGAGGTAAAATTTCACCTATGGATGGTATTGGCCCACACGAATTAAATATAGAATCTTTGGTTACTAAAGTTAAGCAGGGAAAAGTAAAGGAACTTATTTTTGCGCTCAGTTCTACCATGGAAGGCGATACCACAAATTTTTATATTTATAAACAAATACAAGATTATAACGTTTTTACATCTACAATAGCTCGGGGGATTTCTGTTGGAGATGAATTGGAATACGCAGATGAAATTACTTTAGGAAGAAGCATTTTAAATCGAATTCCTTTTGAATCTTCCTTAAAACTATAACCAACCAAGCTTTTGAAACTCTCAATTATCATCTTAAATTATAACGTGCGTTACTTTTTAGAACTCTGTTTAAAAAGTGTGCAAGCAGCAATACAAAATATTAATGCAGAAATTATTGTTGTGGACAATAACTCGGAAGATGATAGTTGTAAAATGGTAAAGGATTTATTTCCAGAGGTTAATCTTATTGAAAATAACGAGAATTATGGATTTTCAAAAGGTAATAATATTGGCGTACTACAAGCTAAAGGGGAGTATTTATGTATTTTAAATCCTGATACCGTTGTTGCTGAAGATACATTTACAAAAGTTTTAGAATTTGCAGAAAACAAACAAAGCCTTGGTATTGTGGGCTGTAAATTAATAAATGGCGCAGGGATATTTTTACCAGAAAGTAAGCGTAATATACCTTATGTAAACGCTGCTTTTAAAAAGTTGTTTGGAAAACCTGATGAGTATTATGCCAATCATTTGGGTAAAAATCAATCAGGTCAAGTAGATATTTTGGTTGGTGCTTTTATGTTTGTAAAACAATCGGTTTATAATGAAATTGATGGTTTTGACGAAGATTATTTTATGTATGGCGAAGATATTGACATATCGTACAAAGCTTTAAAGGCTGGATATAAAAATTATTACTTTGGGGAAACTACAATTATTCATTTTAAGGGCGAGAGTACATTAAAGGATAAATTTTATGCACGTAGATTCTATAGCGCCATGCAAATTTTTTACAAAAAGCACTTTAAGAAAAATTTCTTTTTTGATATTTGTGTTTGGTTTGGAATTAGGGTAGTTTATTTGTTTAGAAAGATGCCAGTGAGTAAAATAAAACCAATAAATGAATATGTATTAATTTCAAATAAAATGAATGAGAAGCTAAAAAATGTCTTAGCTAAGGATCTTATTTTAAGTTCCAATCTTGATGTAGTTGATAATAGTTCGGAAGTCATATTTGATGCAAATGTGTTAACTTATAAGCAGATTATTTCATTTATGGAAAATAAAAATGAATATAAATCTTTTACCTACAAAATATTACCTAAAAACTCTAAATTTGCATTAGGAAGCAATAATGCAATTACCAGAGGGAAAATTATAATTTTTGACTAGTATTTTTTGTTAATAATTCAAATTAAATGATGATTTTTTATTAATTTTGCATTTTAAAATCAAAAAACAAGCACTACATTATTAATATGGCAAAGTTTGAGCTGAAATTACCAAAAATGGGAGAAAGTGTTGCCGAGGCAACCATAACCTCTTGGTTAAAAGAAGTTGGAGATACTATAGAATTAGATGAAGCAGTTTTGGAAATTGCTACAGATAAAGTGGATAGTGAGGTGCCAAGTGAAGTTGATGGTGTTTTGATTGAAACGTTTTTTAATGTTGATGATGTCGTGCAAGTAGGTCAGGTTTTGGCAATTATTGAAACTGAAGGCGATGATGATGATTCTGTTGTAGAAGATGAGGTTGATGAAGAAAATAATGAATCTGTTATAGTAGGAGATATTGAACAAAGTATCAATAAAGTAAAAGAAACAGTTGCGCCTGTAATATCATCTGGTAATCGTTTTTATTCACCATTAGTAAAAAATATAGCAAAACAGGAAGGTGTTTCCCAGCAAGAACTTGATGTTATAAAAGGAACAGGTAAAGAAGGACGTGTTACTAAGAATGATATTTTGGCTTATGTTGAAAATAGAGGTGAACAACATAAGCCTACTGAAAAGCAAGATGAAATACCCGAAGTTAAAAATATAGTTTCGGAAGTGCCAAAACAAGTTTCTACACCAGTAGTAGCCAGTGGTCAAGATGAGATTATTGAAATGACCAGAATGGGTAAACTTGTAGCGCATCATATGGTAAAATCTGTTCAAACCTCTGCCCATGTACAAAGTTTTATTGAAGCTGATGTTACTGATATTTGGAATTGGAGAAAAAAAGTTAAAGATGGGTTTATGAAGCGTGAAGGTGAAAATTTAACCTTTACACCTATATTTTTAGAGGCTGTGGCTAAGGCTTTAAGAGATTTCCCCATGTTGAATATTTCTGTTCAAGGCGATACTATAGTAAAAAAGAAAAATATAAATATTGGTATGGCAGCAGCTTTACCAGATGGTAATCTAATTGTACCGGTAATTAAAAATGCCGACCAACTTAATTTAGTTGGCATGACAAAGCAAGTGAACGATTTAGCTAATCGTGCTAGAGTTGGTAAATTAAAACCAGATGACACCCAAGGAGGGACTTATACCGTTACCAACGTAGGTACTTTTGGAAGCATCATGGGTACACCTATTATTAACCAACCACAAGTAGGTATTTTAGCGCTTGGAGCTATTAGAAAAGTACCTGCGGTTATTGAAACCCCAGAAGGTGATTTTATTGGTATCCGTTACAGAATGTTTTTATCGCATTCTTACGACCATCGTGTTGTAAACGGTGCTCTTGGTGGGCAGTTTGTTAAAGCAGTTAAAGATTACCTTGAAGCTTGGGATGTTAATAGAGAGATTTAAAATTAAAAAATAAACAATTGTTAGACCTGACCTTAAAACGGTTAGGTTTTTGTTTTATAGACTTATGTATTTTAGTACCTTTACATTTATTATTATTGTGGCTTTTGTATGAATGTTAAAGGTTTCTTAGTCCTATTTTTTTGTTTTAGCCTATTATTTATTAATGCACAATCTGATACATTATATGTTGATGAAAACAATCAAGATATTTCTAAAACAATTTATCTTAAAAAAAGTAAATCTGGATTGTATGATGGTCAACGTTTTTCAACAGATACCATTGTATTAGAAAAATTAAGATTGCGTAATTGTTTTGGAGAATTAGAACCCAGAGTAAAGTCGCAATTATTTAAACTTCTTCATAGCAGAAATCATATTGATACAACTAAAACATTATTAATACATTATGGCGATACATTAAGAAAGCCATCTTATTATATTAAAAATAATAAGGAAAGAAAATATATGTATTCTTTTGCCCATGAGCATTATAATACACATAAAGGATTTGTTTTAGCCCATAAAATTTGTAAAAACAGATATAGAAAGTTTAAAAAAATAGCACAAGTTTTACATTTTTACAATATAAATAATGGACACCCAGAACAATATAAAGGTCATGTTTGGTATAAAGATTATAGTTCTTTATTAAAGAAATTATTTTTAAGTGGATATTTACATTCTAGAGTTATAATTATTCGTCCAAATGGTGAGTTTTTTTTAGGATATCATAATCATTATTTATTCCGCGATGTGGTTAAAAATCGTAAATGGGAAAAGTCTAAAAGCGAGTTTAAAAATAAATTAGAAGAATTAAATCAATACAATCAGTAAAATGAACTTAAACCTCACAAAGCCAATCTGTTTTTTCGATTTAGAAACCACAGGAATTAGTATAACCCACGACCGAATTGTAGAAATTTCAATTCTTAAAGTATTTCCTAACGGTAACAAAGAAAGTAAAACCTGGTTAGTAAACCCAGAAATGAAAATTCCTAAAGAGGTTATTGAAATTCATGGGATAACCAATGAAAAAGTTGCTAACGAGCCTACTTTTAAAGAACTCGCCAAGGACATCTATAATATGATTAAAGACTCCGATTTAGGGGGCTTTAACTCTAACCGTTTTGATATTCCGCTTTTAGCAGAGGAAATGCTTCGTGCTGAAATTGATTTTGATATGAAGAATTGTTTAGCTGTAGATGTGCAAACTATTTTTCATAAAATGGAGCAACGTACTTTAACTGCCGCTTATAAGTTTTATTGTGATAAAGATTTAGAGGGTGCTCATGGTGCTGAGGCAGATACAAATGCAACTTACGAGGTTTTAAAGGCTCAAGTAGCCAAGTATGATGAGCTTGAAAATGACACCAAATTTCTAGCGGAGTTTAGCTCACGTAAAAAGTTTGCAGATTTTGCAGGTTTTATAAGCTATAATAAAAAAGGAGAAGAGTGTTTCTCTTTTGGCAAGCATAAGGGTAAATTAGTAACTGATATTTTAGAAACGGAACCCGGTTATTTTGGATGGTTGCTAAATGCAGACTTTCCGCTTTACACTAAAAGGGTGTTGACCGCTATTAAATTAAGGAGTTTTAATAATAAATTGGGGTAGGAGAAATGAAGACGGAAGCTATCAAGTTTGCGGACTAGGTACTGACTGCAGACTGATGACTGCCAACTGCGGACTGACCCCGCGTTAGGGATTGCAGAGGAAAGCCCACAGCGATAGCGAGGACTTGTAACGCAAAGCCCGACCCGATAGGGGAACGCCCAAATTAAAAAATAAAATAGATTTAACTCTTTGCGTCTTTGCGACTTTGCGAGAGAAAAAAAAAGAACATGAAATTAATTTGCATTGGTAGAAATTATACCGAACATATAGAAGAATTAGAAAATGAAAAGCCAACTGACCCCGTAGTATTTTTAAAACCAGACACGTCCATTCTTCTCAAAAAGCAACCTTTTTTTATTCCAGATTTTTCGGATGATGTGCATCACGAGGTAGAAATTTTGGTGAAAATTAATCGAGTGGGCAAACATATTGATAGAAAGTTTGCGCATAAATATTACGAAGAAATTGGTTTGGGTATCGATTTTACAGCACGCGATTTACAAAGCAAATTAAAGGAAAAAGGCCTGCCCTGGGAAAAGGCAAAAGCGTTTGATGGGGCCGCTGTAATAGGTAATTGGTTGCCCGTTAATGAGATACAGGATGTTGATGCTATTGGATTTTCCTTAAAAAAGAATGACAAAATTGTACAAAATGGAAATACAAGCCACATGCTTTGGAAAATTGATGAATTAATAGAATATGTGTCGAAATATTTCACTTTAAAGATTGGAGATATTATATTTACAGGCACACCAGCAGGGGTTGGCAAAGTAATTGCTAACGATAAACTAAAAGGATTTATAGAAGACCGGGAAATGTTTTCAATAACAGTAAAATAAATGGAACAGCATTATAAATTATTTAGAGTAAGGGAGTTAGCTGATAACGATGAGGATTTTATAGCATCTTTGGCTGAAGCTTTTTTAGAGGAAGTACCTGTAGATGCAGAACGATTAAAAAAAGCGGTAGCAGAAAAGGATTATTATAATGCCTACCAAGCGGCTCACAAAATGAAACCAACGGTAGACTTATTCGAATTAGGTGTACTTGATGATTTAATAGAAGTACAAGATTGGGGAAAATTCGAGCAAAAAGGTGTTGATATATCTGGAAAATTAAATATAGTTTTGGCTGCAGTTGAAAAAGCTGTTGAAGAAATCAGGGCCGATTTTAATTTGTAATTGGTTATTTTATACCAAGAACCCCTTTAGAAATATGCATTGCCACGAGCATATGAGGTACATCTACGGTTTCAGCAATCTTTAAATCTCCAGCCAAAGAGCACAAAGCATAGGCTTCATTTTCACTCAAATTATGTTCCTGCATTAAATAATCTATCATGTATAATGTTGCTTTTTTAGCAGCTTCATCAATAGTTGTCGCAAAACCCGTTGTAGCATAATAATCTTCGGTTTCATATTGGGGTTCTTTCAATGTTTTGTTTTTTATAACATCTAATTGATAAACAACTCGTAATGGTGTTTCAATAGCCGTTCCACATACCTCACCATGTCCTTGGGCTGCATGACCATCTCCAACTGAAAATAATGCACCTTCAACAAAGACAGGAAAATAAACCGTAACACCTTCTGTAAGATTTGGGTCGTCCATATTACCTCCATTTGCTCGAGGAGGAATAGTAGATAACATCTCATTAGTTGCTGGAGCAACACCCATAACACCTAAAAAAGGTTTTAATGGGATTTTGATATTATCATTAAAGTCAACATGAGTCTTGTCTTTACCAAGTTCATAAATTCTTAAATATTCTCCCTTTATGGAGTCTGCAACAAAACTAAAGCCAGGATAAATAGCATTAAAACCCCAATCACCAATCTCAATTTTATGTAAAGTAACTTTTAATACATCTCCAGGAGAGGCGTCTTCAACATATACAGGCCCAGTTAAAGGATGGATAGGTTCAAAATTTAAATTTTTTAAATCTTCTACTGTTGAATTTAAATTGAGTTGCTCATCAAAAGCATCTTCTGTAAATACTTCAATAATAGCACCTGATTTAACCTTTAGAATAGGTTCAATAGCACTACTAAATTTATTATGTGTTTGGTCTTTAGTCAGTGTGAATTGAGGCGTTATTGTATTTTCGCTTCTTTCTATTTCTAATTCAGTTGTAGATTGTTCATGCTTATTACTTTCATTTTTGCAAGACATTATTATTAGAAAAAGAAAAAATAAGGACAGTAGAATGCTTTTTTTCATAGCTAAAGTTTAATTGAATTAGTCTTTTAAAAATAAGTAATAATAAGTAAATAACCTTAAATTTGATTTTTTATTTTAACAAAAATATATTTTAAATATTTTGAATGCAGAAATAATTACAATTGGCGATGAGATCCTCATCGGTCAAGTCGTTGATACCAATTCTACTTTTATCGCCAAAGAACTTAATAAAATTGGCATTTCTGTTTACCAAATAACATCGGTTCAGGACGACAAGGAGCATATTCTAAAAGCGTTAAAAGAAGCCGAAAGCAATGTCGATATAATCATTCTTACCGGTGGTTTAGGCCCGACTAAAGACGATATTACTAAAAAAACAATTGAAGAATATTTTAATGATACTTTAGTTAGAGACGATTCTGTACTTGAGAATATTGAATATATCTGGAAACATTATGTTGGAGGATCGCTTTTACAGGTTAATAGGGATCAAGCTTTAGTGCCCTCGAAATCCCAGGTTTTAATGAATAAATTAGGGACAGCTCCAGGAATGTGGTTAGAAAAGGATGATAAAACTTTTATTTCGCTTCCAGGGGTGCCTTATGAAATGAACGCCCTTATTGAAAATCAGGTTATACCCAAATTAAAAGACAAATATAATTGTCCTTATATTTTGCATAAAACCTTATTGGTTTATGGCTTAGGTGAAAGTGCTTTAGCGGCGAGAATAGAATCTTGGGAAGATGCCTTGCCAAAACATATTAAGTTGGCTTATTTGCCAAATTTAGGAAAAATGCGATTGCGTTTATCAACCAAAGGGTTTGATGAAAAGTTATTAAAACAGGAGATCCAGCAACAAATTGACAACGTTATCCCATTAATTAAAGATGAGTTTGCGGGCTTTGAAGATGAGGAAGGCTCGGTTGAAATTGTAATAGCAAAACAACTTATTAAATTAGGCAAAACCTTATCTATTGCCGAAAGTTGCACAGGAGGTGCAGTAGCAGAGCGTTTTACAATACATTCTGGTGCATCTACCTACTTTAATGGTGGTGTTGTGACGTATTCCACAGCATCTAAAATAAATGTATTAGGCGTTTCAAAAAATATTATAGAAGAATATTCTGTGGTAAGTTCTCAAGTAGCTGAATCTATGGCGCAAAAAGCGATGCAATTATTTCAATCAGATTTTGCTGTGGCAACAACAGGAAATGCAGGGCCCAGAAAAGGAGATTCTGATGCTGAAGTTGGTACGGTTTTTATAGCAATTGCAACTAGAACGGGAGTCTATTCAGAGAGATTTAATTTTGGAAATCACCGCATAAAGGTCATAAATAAAGCGGTAAATAAAGCCCTTGAAATGCTGCTAAAAGAAATTTTTAAAAATTGATAAAAATAGATTGGCATAATATAAAGAATTTGTATATTTGCACCTCGATTTTAAGCAACACCAATTTAAAGTTATAAATAATGTCAAGAGTTTGTGAACTTACAGGAAAGAAGGCCATGGTTGGAAACAACGTGTCTCATGCAATGAACAGAACTAAACGCAAGTTTAACGCGAATTTAGTAAAGAAACGTTTTTACATTCCAGAAGACGACAACTGGATAACTTTAAAAGTTTCAACATCTGCTTTAAAAACGATCAACAAAATAGGTATTTCTGCGGCTATTAAAAAAGCGAAATCCAACGGTTTTTTAAAATAATTAGTTGCAAAATAGGATGAGATTTCCTTCCGAAACTTCGGAATCACGGAAATGACAAAAAAATATTAAACATGGCAAAAAGAGGTAACAGAATACAGGTAATTTTAGAATGTACAGAGCATAAAGAGTCTGGTCAAGCAGGAACTTCACGTTACATTACAACAAAAAATAAAAAGAATACGCCAGATAGAATGGAAATTAAAAAATTTAATCCAATTCTTAAACGTATGACAGTTCATAAAGAAATTAAATAATAATTAGAGATTTAAATAAATCTCAAATAATTCAAATTAGAAGTTTTATTAAAAACTTCAAATAATGCATAAGTCATGGCAAAGAAATCAGTAGCATCATTACAAACAGGATCTAAAAGATTAACTAAAGCAATAAAAATGGTTAAGTCGCCAAAAACAGGAGCTTACATGTTTGTTGAATCTATTATGAATCCAGAACAAGTAAACGACTTTTTAGCTAAAAAGTAAAAACTTACTTCACACAATATATTCAAAGCAGTTTTCTACACGGAAAGCTGCTTTTTTATATTTATATTTGAGCGAACCATAGTGTTTTCTGCCATAATAGCAGTAAAATTTTATGGTAAGATAATTGACATTAGTGATTTGGGTGTTACCACAATCCCGATAGCTATCGGGAGGGCTTTCCACTATATCTTTTTAAAACGTCATTGCGAGGACAAAGGACGTGGCAATCTGCCAAATTTCAGTTCTCTTAATAATGTTAGTTTTTAAAAGTTTTAAAAAGGATGTCGTTGCAATCCCTAACGCAAAATAAAGTTTGAATTAAAAAACCAACCAAACAGTAAAATGAGTTTTTTTAAAAAAATATTTTCTTCAGAAAAAAAGGAAACCTTAGACAAAGGATTAGAAAAAACCAAATCCAGTTTTTTAGGTAAACTAAGTAAAGCCGTAGCTGGAAAATCTAAAGTAGATGATGAGGTTCTAGATAATTTAGAAGAGGTTTTAGTATCAAGTGATGTAGGTGTGAATACTACGCTTAAAGTTATTGAGCGCATTGAAGATCGTGTATCAAAAGATAAATATTTAGGAACTGATGAATTAAATCTAATACTTCGTGAAGAAATTGCGGGTTTGCTAAGTGAAACCAATTCTGGCGAGGAAACAGAGTACACCATTCCCGATTTACCAAAACAAGCAGATGGCACAAAAACACCTTATGTGTTAATGGTTGTGGGCGTAAACGGTGTTGGGAAAACGACAACCATAGGAAAGTTAGCTTATCAATTTAAAAAGAAAGGGTTTAAAGTAGTTTTAGGAGCTGCTGATACCTTTAGGGCTGCGGCAATCGATCAACTTCAGGTTTGGGCAGATCGCGTAGATGTGCCTATGGTACGCCAAAATATGGGAAGTGATCCCGCATCTGTAGCCTTTGATGCTTTAGAATCTGGTGTTAAACAAGGTGCTGATGTTATTATTATTGATACTGCAGGACGTTTGCATAATAAGGTAAATTTAATGAATGAGCTTACTAAAGTGAAACGCGTGATGCAAAAAGTAGTAGATGACGCACCTCATGATGTATTATTGGTTTTGGATGGCTCAACAGGTCAAAATGCTTTCGAGCAAGCAAAACAGTTTACTGCAGCTACTGAAGTAACTTCGTTAGCAGTTACCAAACTTGATGGAACTGCAAAGGGGGGCGTTGTTATCGGTATTTCAGATCAGTTTAAAATACCTGTAAAATATATAGGCGTAGGCGAGGGTATTGAAGATTTACAGGTTTTCAATAAATATGAGTTTGTAGATTCGTTTTTTAAGTAAATTGATTTTTCATTCCCTCGAAGGAGGGAATCTCATAATTAATTTTTTTTAGTAAGTTTATAGCTATGAGTTATAATATTTACCATAATCTAATAATAAAGGCTTCTCCAAAAGAAGTTTTTGATGCCGTGTCTCAACCAAATCATCTTGATAATTGGTGGACTTTAAAATCTTCGGGAAAACCGGAATTAAATGCAGAATACAATTTAAATTTTACCGACCAATACAATTGGTTTTGTAAAGTTTCAAAAATAAAAGTGAACGAATCCATTCATTTTAAAATGACTAAATCTGATTCCGATTGGAATCCTACGACCTTTGGTTTCGATTTAGAGGCTAAGGAAAATGGCGCTTATCTTAAATTTAGTCACGAAAATTGGCCTGCAAATAATGATCATTTTAAACATTCCTCATTTTGTTGGGCGATGCTTTTAAATGGATTAAAAAACTATGTAGAAAAAGGTGTCATTATTCCTTTTGAAGACAGAAACTAGTCAATCAAAGCATTAATTTTTTCCCAAAGGTCATTATCAAAAGTAGATAATGCAAAATTTTCACCATCAGCAGCATCACCCATCCTAATGACAACTAATTTTTTACTTGGTACTATATAGATTTTTTGATCATTTTTACCTAAAGCGGCGTATAAATCATTTGGTGCATTTGGAATTAATTTTCCCTGAAATTCAACTTGCGACCCAGGTAGGCGGTAGCTGTCTTTTCCATTTAACCACCATAAATAGCCGTAAGATTTGTTGATATTTTGAGACGTTGTGGTAGCTTCATTTAAAAAACTTTCAGTAACTATTTGAGTGCCATCCCATTTCCCATTAGCATAAATCATGAGTCCAAAACGTGCCATACTTCTGGTATTACTGCCATAAATACTTAAATCGCCCAAAGAAAACCAACCCCCAGACATACCAATTTTATCACGTAACTTAGTATTAAAATAATTAGTCCAATTTTGGTTACTTGCTTCTGAAATCACGTCTTGCATTTTCACATAAACATTGTGGTAAGCCCATCTATTTCCAGCATCAGAAACATATTGCAAATTACTTGGTGATACATCATCACCTAAAGTATCATCCAAACCAGAATTCATAGATAACAAATTTTTACAAGTTATCAGGTTTTCTTTTTCCAAAGGCGCACTTGTCCAGCCAGTATCTAAATAATCAGACACTTTGTTATTAATATTTATCAAACCTTCATCTTGTGCAATTCCAGAAATAGTAGTTGTTAATGTTTTTCCAGCACTTGCCCAATACCAAAGTTTCGAATCGTCGTGATCATTAAAGTATGCTTCAATAACAATTCTCCCATGATATAATACTATAAAACTTCTTGTGTTTTTTTCTTCTAAATAATCTAACAAAGGTTGAAGTTGATTCTCATCCCAACCCAAATCTGCTACGGATTTTGTTTCCCAAGCATTAGAATTTATAGGTGGAAAATACAATTCATCCATAGTTGGTTCTGGTCCTGTAATGGGTTCATTAGATGAACAACCAAACACGAAAAAAAGAGCAAGTATCGAAATATAAATCGTAGGCTTCATAATGTAGGTTTTCAATTTTGGACTCTCAAATATATAAAAGGTTTAATTTACTTAAAAATTAAAAGTTTTTGGTATCAGGGCAAACGCATTAAACTCAACATTCCTATTTTTAGCCACGAATTACACTAATTAGCACAAATAAATGAGCTTAGCTCATTTTAAATTCGTGAAATGATTATCCAGAAATGATCGCACGAATATAAAAATCTAAAGATTTTTAAAAAATTAGTGTAATTCGTGGCTTAATATTTTTAATGCGTTTGCCCTGTTTTTGGTATTAAAAACTTCATTCGTTCGTAAATCAGAAATCGTTAATCTTAAATCATAATTCATTACGTATCTTTGCACACTTAAATTTTGGTATGAGAACGAAATCACTTAAAAAGAACAGAATCAATGTGGTAACACTAGGTTGTAGTAAAAATGTTTACGACAGCGAGGTGCTTATGGGGCAGTTAAAAGCCAGTGGTAAAGATGTAGTGCATGAGGAAGAAGGCAATATTGTAGTTATAAACACTTGCGGTTTTATTAATAACGCCAAAGAAGAAAGTGTTAATACTATTTTAGAATACGTACAGAAAAAGGAAGATGGTGATGTTGATAAGGTTTTTGTAACGGGATGTTTAAGTGAGCGTTATAAACCAGATTTGGTAAAAGAAATTCCGAACGTGGACGCCTATTTTGGAACTACGGAATTACCAGGATTATTAAAAGCTTTAGGAGCAGATTATAAGCACGAGCTTATTGGTGAGCGTTTAACAACAACGCCAAAAAACTATGCCTATTTAAAAATTGCAGAAGGTTGCGACAGACCGTGTTCGTTTTGTGCCATTCCAATAATGCGCGGAAAACACCGCAGTACACCTATTGAAGAGATTGTTCTTGAAGCTGAAAAATTAGCCGCTAAAGGTGTTAAAGAATTGATTTTAATTGCTCAGGATTTAACCTATTACGGACTCGATTTATATAAAAAACGAAACTTAGCAGAGCTACTTGAAGCTTTAGTAAAAGTTGAAGGGGTTGAGTGGATTCGTTTGCACTACGCATTTCCAACAGGATTTCCGTTGGATGTTTTGGACGTTATGAAACGTGAACCTAAAGTTTGCAATTATTTAGATATTCCGTTGCAACACATTTCAGATACTATTCTGAAAAGTATGCGTCGTGGTACTACTAAAGAAAAAACCACGAAGTTGCTAAAAGAGTTTAGAGCTACTGTGCCGGAAATGACTATTAGAACTACGCTTATCGTTGGTTATCCTGGAGAAAATGAAGAAAATTTTCAAGAGTTAAAACAATGGGTTAAGGCTATGCGTTTTGAGCGTTTAGGTTGTTTTACATATTCGCACGAAGAGAATACGCACGCCTTTAATTTAGAAGATGATGTGCCTCAAGATGTGAAAATTGATAGAGCAAACCAAATCATGGAAGTTCAATCGCAAATTTCTTGGGAATTGAATCAGCAAAAAATAGGACGAGAATTTAAAGTGGTTATTGATAGAAAAGAAGGGAATTACTTTGTTGGACGTACCGAATTTGATTCGCCCGATGTTGATAACGAAGTTTTAATCGATGCGACTAAAACCTATTTAAAAACAGGTGAATTTGCTAACGTTATAATTATTGAAGCTGAGGATTTTGATCTTTACGCAGAAGTTTCAGAACGTTAAAATCCATTAACAAAAACTATTAAATTTTCGTTAAATCACCTGTAAAATTAGGTGTTAGCGAACATTTGTGCTATATTAAAGTAAACGAATTATTAAATAAAAACTTTAAAAAACACAAATGAAAAATTTAGAAAGAAAGACCGTTGCAATTTTAGCAACCAATGGATTTGAGGAAAGTGAATTAAGAGAACCTAAGAAAGCTTTAGAAAATGCTGGAGCAGAAGTACATATAGTATCTATAGAGTCTGGTAGCATTAAAGGATGGGCCGATGGAAATTGGAGCAATTCTTATGATGTAGATAAAACATTAGATAATGTAAATCAGAGCGATTATAATGCCTTGGTATTACCGGGCGGCGTAATTAATCCAGATTTATTAAGAAGAAATGATAAAGCGGTATCATTCGTAAAATCATTTTTTGAGAATAACAAACCCGTAGCGGCAATTTGTCATGCACCATGGCTATTAGCAGAAGCAGGCGTATTAAAAGGTCGTAAAGTAACGTCATACAGTTCTATAAAAACAGATATTGTAAATGCAGGTGCCAATTGGGTAGATGAAGAAGTGGTAGTAGATCATGGCTTGGTAACGAGTCGCTCACCAGAAGACTTACCAGCATTCAACAAAAAACTGGTAGAAGAAGTATATGAAGGTAAGCATGAAATGCAAACCGCATAATATATCAACTCATAACGTAGAAAAAGAGCCAAAAATGGCTCTTTTTCTGTTTAAATACTTGGGATTTGTTTGATTAAAGATAAAATAATTCAAATTTAAATCAATGGAATTTTAAAATTGATGCTATGCTTTTTGATAACACGCTTTTTATTTGATTATCCATCTGATTATTCTGCGAATACTTCTGATTCACTTCTATTTCGATACCTAAGTAGTTACTTTCAAATTGCTTTCTTAAATACGAAGTAAAACCATCTGCACGTCCTAAATACGGGTAATTGTATCGAACTTTTAATTTTGGATTTATAGCTCGTATTTCCTTTTTAAATGAAGTACAAAATAGTTTTTCATCAATTCTTTTGGAATCGTAAAGCAAACCGATATCACAATTCCTTTTTTCTTTATTTAAAATGGGAGTAAAGGAATGAATAGAAAGATGCAGCACCGTTTCATTTTTTGAAATCCAATCATTTATGGTGTTTTCAACCGCATTTCTGAAAATCAAATAATATGAATTAATTAAAATTTCCTTTTCACTTTTGGATATACTTTCAGTGAATTCCGAAAATAAATTGGGATGATGAAACGAGCGATTCAATTCTATAAGTAATCGACTTACATCAGAAGAAAAGGAGGAATCTGCAAGTGGTTTTAAAAATTCAAAAACATCCAAAGTGCCTAAATCATAACCACGGTGTGAATTTAAAATAGCTTCATAACCATTAAAATAACATATGTAATCTTTTGGAATTACGTTTCCTCCATGTTCACAGGTTAATACTAGTTTCAAGGGATAAAAAATTTATTTTCTTGTAAACATTGCCCCAATTTGGAGTATACATTTTTAATGTTTTCATCTGAGAAATCATTGTCGATAGCCTTTAAAATACGTGTAGATAATGTACCGTGTTCCAAAATGGTTTCAATAGCTACATGATGCGAATTGTGAATATTTGGTTTTACCAAATTGTAAAGCTGTTTCCATACATCCTTAACAGTACAAGCTTGCTCTATTTGATATAAATTAAGATAATCCAATTTATAGATAATATGGTTTTCAGCATCCTTTATACACGGATTTAAAATGCTATAAAGTGCTTCTTTGGTCCAATTTTTTTGAGCTTCTAATGAAGATGTTTGATTACTCACTAAAAGCTTTACGACTTCAATGATTAAAATACAAATGGCGATATCGGCTTGTGGGCATTCCTGAATATCTACCAATCTAATTTCAATAGCATTTCTATCAAATCGTGCAATGGCACCACGGGAATTTAGAAAATAATGATCTAAAATGTTTTCGGTATCGTGGGGTTTAATTGCTTTGTTAATTGGGCTAAAAATAACATCATTATATTCTTTTTTTGAAAATACCTGTTCAGGAATTATCAAACCTGTCATTTCAGGAATTTCCTTTTGGTTGGTTTTATAATACTCTAAACGTGTGTCTTTAAATCCTGTGTTTTTACCTTCTAAAATTGGAGAACTCGCGCACAAACCAGGAATTAAAGGTAAAACTATCCGTATAGCAGCATGGAGTTTTTCAAACTCTACATCATCAAAAAAAGGCAAATTAATGTGTGTGCTTTGCACATTGCTCCATCCGTGTCCCGAACAATTAAAAATACGATTATACAAGGCATAAACTTCACTATAACTGTGTTTCCAGAGTTGTGTATCGGTTGATGGATTCATTAGCGGATGTGATGCCGTTGGTAGAAGTGAGGCGTCTAATGATTTTAAAAGGGTATTTATTTCTAGTATATTTTTATGAAATGCCTCAGATAAGTCATTCAAATCGCTTGTTGGTCCGTTTGTTTTTAACTCAACAACGTGCGCTACCAATTCGTTACTCCAAGCAATAGTGCCGTTATCAATATCAGATGTTAAGTTTCCATTTTTAAGCGTGAGTAATTCATCAACAATAGGTGTAACCTTCAAATTAGCATTATTAACAAGCATGTATTCTAACTCGATTCCAAAAACTTCGAATAAATGATATTTTTTGCCCATGTTAATCCAATCTGCTTTTTAGTGCGTTTAAAATGGTGCTGTAAATTAAATCGCCATAAAATTCGTCTTCAACACCAAAATCAATATTCGGGTTGTCGTTAATTTCAATCACCATAGGCTTTTCGTCAACCATTTTAATATCAATACCATATAAACCTTCACCCATAAGTTTAGCAGACTTAACAGCCATTTTTAAAACCTTTTTAGGTACTTTTTCAATAGGTAAACAATCGGCATCACCATCTTGTTCGTTTTTCTTTTTAGCTTTCCAATTGTAAATTTGCCAATGGCCTTTAGCCATGTAATATTTACAAGCAAAAAATGGTACGCCGTCCATAATTCCAATACGCCAATCGTAATCAGACGGACAAAATTCTTGCGCAATAATTAAATCGGATTCCTTCAACATTTGGTTCGCCAAATCGTGAAATTCTTCTAATGTTTTTGCTTTTTTAACTCCGAATGAAAATGTAGAATCGGGCGCTTTTAAAACACAAGGTAATCCCGTATGTTTCAAAACCTCGTCTAGGTTATCTTTATGTACAATAATGGTTTTAGGTGTGTCTATATTGGCGTTTTGCAAAGCCTCAGCCATATAAACCTTATTGCAACATTTTAAAATAGCATCTGGGTAATCTACCAATGCAATACCTTCTTGTTGTGCTTTGCGCGCAAAAGCATAGGTTTCATTATTAACCTCGGTACTTTGTCTTATAAATAAAGCATCAAATGAAGATAATCGTGTTAAATCCTTTGGCTCAATAATTTCAGCGTAAATATTCATCTTTTCAGCAATCTCAATAAATTTTTTTAAAGCCTTGGGATTGCTTGGTGGCGCAGGATCTTGGGGATTTACTAATATGGCTAAATCAAAATCACTTTGCGTGAGTTTTAGGGTGTCATATCGTTTTTTTGAAAAATACTGATTCGCAAATTCCTGAACACTTTCCAAATGATCGTTAGGAATTTCAGATTCCGAAATTACTTTGACACTTTGGATGTTCCATTTCGTGTTATAACTAAATTTTACACGAAAAAATGGCACCTGAAAATGTTTGTAAAATAATGTACTTAACTCCTTATATTTTTGAGCTACATTTTGCCCAAAATAAATACTTAAAGTAAACTCTCTGGATTTTATGTTTTTTAAACTTTGTTGAATAATATCATCAAACTCATCGGATACAATTCGTACTAGTTTTAAGTTTTTTAAATCAACAATATTTTTAACTGTTGGAATAGCCAAATGTCCTCTAGCTTCAGCCAAAAGTGATACATAATAGCCTTTAGATTGGTAATTATAATCTTTACAAAGATTAAAAATACGAGCCTTTTTTAATACTGAAAACTGTGGGTTTGTAAGGTAATCTTGTGATGAAATAACGGTAATGTTCCCAGTTGGGAAATTCCATTTTTCGGGTTGATTAACAACAATATATTTTTGCATTATAGTTGTACGGAGCGAATAAAAGTTTAAGCAAAATTACTCTTTTTCGCAATCCAAAAATTATTTTGAATCTTTATTTTTTAAACTATGTTTTGATTGAAAATACGCTAGTAAATGACAAATTTTTTGAAAGTGGGGAATTATTTTATTTGTTACATTGTTGGCAGCTTTTTTTATGTTCAATAGTGATACGTTATTTGCTTTCTTTTAGTAAAGCCTTAATTAGTGATACAAGATTGTTCATGTCTCGATAATCCATTACTTCAATTGGGGAATGAGAATACCTCCCTGGCCAAGACAATGGAATTGAAGGAATATCATAACCAAGAAAGGCCTGACCATCTGTTCCACCTACAGTCATTCCGTATTGCACCTTAATTTTATTCTTGGCTGCAAGACTTTGAACAGTTTTTATGTTTTCTCTGCTAATGAAATTTACACTTTCCAACACCCTAATCACTGCTCCATTACCCAAAGGACAATTTGCAAATGTCTCGTCTGAATATACATCATCTGAAGAAACGTAGGTGTCTATAGGATAGACTGTCGTAGCGTTACTGAGATTTTTCGCAGCGAATGAGGAACCGAACAAACCTGTTTCTTCTTCAACAGACCAAATAAAAGTGACTTTCTTGCTCAAGAGATCAGGATTTAAATCGGACAAACTCATAAGTAAAGCCGCACATCCCACTCGGTCATCGAACCCACGGGCAGACGCTCTGTTTTCACTTAGGCGGATCATCTTTTTAGGCATAGTAACAGTGGTAGATCCTACTATTATTCCAGCTGCCATAGCTTCGCTTTTTGAAGCAAAACCAGCATATACACTTAGTGGTTCTGATGATAACCTTTTTAAAGCTGTTTTATAATCTGCTCTAGGTTCAAACACTCCGTGAATTGGATTTCCGTTAACATGAATCAGGGATGCTTGAGCTTCCCACAGCCATGAAAGCATCCCTCCTCTTTCCTTAAGTATCAATGTTCCATTGTCTTTAATAGAATCCACCACATACCCTGTCTCATCCATGTGGGCGACAAAAACAACATGCTCATCTCCTTGTCCGAAAGTTAGAATAATATTCCCCTTTGAATCTACAGAGGGTTTTGCCCATGTTGGTAATTTGCTCAAAATAAGTTCTCGCACTTTATTTTCATCAGCACTCACACCATACTGACCAATGAGCGAAGAAACTAACGTGTGCTCTTTCTGGAAGTTCGTATAGGTATGTAGATTATCTGTACTATTTACAAGTGGTAACTCCCCTTGTTTTTTCTCAATACCAAAAATAGTTAACCAATGTTCAATCAAATTTTCTATATCAGAAATTGCCACTAATTCAACAGGCGTCTCTTGATATAATGAAGGTAATCCATATTCATAAACCGCTTGGTTTGTATACTCTACGGTAGATGATGATATTCTATATGAAGCGGTGGGCTTAACGGCTAATAAGTTTTTAGCATCTCTTTTCAAAAGTGTACTATTGACTACCAATTTATTACTGTTCACCTGATCAGAATCCAGAAATCTGTTAAACCGATAGATTTCATCAAATGGACCATATTTATTGATGACCGCTTCAATTCCCTTTGAATTAATTAAATCAAGCACTGTCCAAGCAACAACAACTGTTCCTTCAATTTTATTTTGAGTTAAACTTTGTGCTACCATCGCTAATACAATTGCAGCAGACTTGGTCTTAGCGGAACTAACGGCAATATAAGTATTCCCAATAATGACAGGCTTTTTATTCAGGGTTACTGGGTCTAGCAATTGAATTCCTTTTTGACCGACACCTAACGCTGAAGATTCCCCTACGTCTAGTCGGGCTTCCTGCCATTGGAAAGTTCCTTTTTCATGTTCCGGGGTTGTTCTTGTCCCTTCAAAATGTGCAGAAGGCACAGTAGATACACCAACGACAGAACCCTTTTCAGTATTTATATTGACTTCATGCCCCTGTAAAAACTGATGATACAAGTTGCCATTATGTCCTGATCCAAGCGGGTAGATTTTTAGATAGCCATCATCCTGAATTTCGCTCACAACATATCCCGGTTCATCCAATGGAACTGTAATCAACCGCCTTGGCTCACCAGTCCCAATGGTGAGGATTAGATTCCCTAATTTATCTTTCTCCAAGTGAGCATTTTGAAATAAAGATTGAATGTAGGAAGCGGCCTGTTCTTCTCTTCCTGTTACCGATGAAGTTTTAGAAAATTCGATGAGATGATCGACTAAACTTGTATTTCCTCCATTCTTTTGTGCCAAAGAAACTTGAGAACTAAAAATCAATGCTAAAAAGTAGAATATCGTGAATTTCATATGGTCTATTTATTTTTTAAAAATTGCTGCCAACCCGCAAAGTATAAGGTTTGTGGATGCGCAGCCTATACTTTGCGGGTTAGGTAGAATAAGCAAACAGTGGGAATTTTAAACTTTATGACAATAAATAAGTTTGTGGTGTTACTTGATTTATGACTATGTATTGCTATTAATTTATCTATTTCCTAAAAAATTTAATGTTTCGTTTGCGTGCCCTTGTGGTTATTCTACCTAACGTTTATGTATAATTAGTTGCGTTGTTTCAGCAACTAATTTAGTAAACAAAAACGAACGAGAGAAAGTTCCGAAGGAATTTTCGTGATAAGCACTAGCCAAAGCAATTAATTTCATACGTTGTGTGTGCCCAGCATGGGCATCTTTTATTTATCGAAGATAAATAATTAAT
>CAXBID010000017.1:0-26733 GCA_963975495.1 uncultured Flavobacteriaceae bacterium
GAAGCAGAACGGTTCTTATCTGTACAAGGTTCAGATTGTGGAATAGCGAATGTAAACATTGGAACTTCCGGAGCCGAAATAGGCGGTGCTTTTGGAGGTGAAAAAGATACAGGTGGTGGTCGTGAATCAGGTTCTGATGCTTGGAAAGTTTATATGCGCCGACAAACAAATACGATTAATTATACTACTGAGTTGCCTTTGGCACAGGGGATAAAGTTTGATCTTTAAGAGATATTCCAGACCTGACAGGTTTTAAAAACCTGTCAGGTCTAACTTAAAATAACTTCATATTTACCCTCCATTTTCTTATATTTGTTGCTAATCAGAATATGAATTAGTAAAGTCCAATGACCACAAACCTCGAACTTGAATTAGCGCATAATTTTGTTGAAAAAACCGATAGGAATATTTTTTTAACAGGTAAAGCAGGTACAGGTAAAACCACTTTTTTACATGATTTAGTTGCCAAGTCATTTAAACGGTTAATTGTGGTAGCACCTACTGGTGTTGCTGCCATTAATGCAAAGGGGGTTACTATCCATTCGTTTTTTCAGATGCCTTTTGGACCTATTTTACCTGATGATTCCCAAACTCAAAATACCGATTCTAGGTTTCAGAGAAAATTCAATAAAACTAAAATAGATATCATCAAATCTTTAGACTTATTGATTATTGATGAAATTAGTATGGTACGAGCCGATTTGTTGGATGGTATCGACCAAGTACTTCGACGGTATAAAAACAGAAACAAGGTTTTTGGTGGTGTTCAAGTGCTGATGATTGGCGATTTGCAACAGCTTTCGCCAGTGGTTAAAGACAATGAATGGGCTTTGTTAAAACCCTATTACAATACACCCTATTTTTTTAGCAGTAAAGTATTTCAAAGTTGCAATGCCATTAGTATTGAGCTTAAACATATTTATAGGCAAGACAATGAAGCGTTCATTCAAATTTTGAATGAAATTAGAAATAATCAGCTTACAAGTCAGTCAGCCGAAGCTTTAAACAAGCAATATTTACCCAAATTTATCCCCAAAAAGGAAGATGGTTTTATAACCTTAACAACGCATAATAATAGAGCCCATGCTATGAATACGTTGGAGTTGGATAAACTGAAGAGCAAAAGTTTTTTCTATACTGCTGAGGTAGAGGGTAAATTTCCCGAATATGCGTATCCAACACATGAAAATCTTGAGTTGAAAAAAGGCGCTCAGGTGATGTTTGTAAAAAATGACAGCGCAATTGAAAAACGTTATTTTAATGGAAAAATAGGAGAAATAATCTATTTGGATAAAAGTGAAATTGTTGTAAGATGTAAAGGCGATGATGAAGATATTGTAGTAACCCCCGAAATTTGGGAAAATATAAACTATTCAATAAACGCAGAAACCAAAGAAATTTCAGAGCATGTTGCTGGTTCTTTTTCGCAAATACCACTTCGATTAGCTTGGGCAATAACCATTCATAAAAGTCAGGGTTTAACTTTTGAAAAAGCCATTATTGATGCGCAAGCATCTTTTGCACATGGGCAAACGTATGTGGCTTTAAGCCGGTGTAGAACACTTGAAGGTATTGTATTGAAAAGCCCTATATATGAAAACAATATTATTAACGATACGCGGGTTACTTCATTTAATAAAAAGGTAGAAGATAATTTACCAGACACAACTATTTTAAACGAATCCCAGAAAAATTATCAGCTAAATCTTATCGATGAGCTGTTCAATTATTATGCTTTTTTATACCCTATTAACCGTTTAATAGACGTTTTTTATAAAAACGAATCAAGCATAAAAGGAAATATATTAGTGCCTTTAAATACAATAAAAGAAGAGGGTGTTACTAAATTATTAAAAGTAAAAACCAGTTTTATAGCACAGTTAAAAAATTTAAGTGCAGATGTTGTTTTATTGGAAAAAGATGAAGCTATCCAAGATCGCATTAAAAAAGCCCTAGCTTATTTTTTGAAGCATACAGAAGATTTTATTAAAGTGCCTTTAGAAACACTTACTTACGCCACAGAAAACAAGGACGTCAATAAAGACATTAAAAGGCAATTAGACGCCATTGAAGAAAAGCTTTCCCAAAAACTATATTGTTTAAATGGTTTAAAAGAACAGTATTCCGCCGCAAAATATATGGAACTTCGAGCAAAAGCGGCCTTACAAAAAACAAAAACCACTGCTGTTAAAAAAGATTATAAAGATACTACCGAGCATCCTATATTATTTACAAAACTAAGAGAATTACGTGCTTTTAGAGCTGATGTAGAAGATGTGCCGCATTTTCAAATTTTTACCCAAAAGTCATTGTACGAAATGTGTGAAACACTACCAGTTACCACAAAACAACTTCTAAAAGTTAATGGCATGGGTAAAGTGCGAGTAAAAAAATATGGTGAAGATATTCTAGATATCATCAAAGAATATACAGGTAAAAACGCTATTGAATTAAAAGATAATAGATTTGAAAACTCAAAATTTGCAAAAGGAGGCACTAAAGACGTTTCGCTAAAATTATTCAAAAGCGGACTCTCCATTTCTGAAATTGCTAAAGAAAGAGGTTTTGTAAGCACTACTATTGAAGGCCATTTAGCGCATTTTATTCCAACGGGCGAAGTGAAAATAACCGATATCATACCCGAGGAAAAATACTTGGCCTTGAAAAAAATCATGAAATCAACACCCTTTGAAAACTTAACCGACCTTAAGAATCAAATTGATGACAAATTCACTTATAATGAAATGCGACTAGTTGCTAAAGAATTAGAATCTTAAATATCGGGACTTCTTTTTTTGTATCTTCAAACTACAATTAAACCTTTTTAAACAATTAAAGTCTAAAGGGTTATAAAACTATTTAGTGCTTTCTTATGAAACTCAAACATATTCAGCATTTATATTGGCGGGCGGGTTTTGGAATTTTGCCAAATCAATTACATGCGCTATCAAAAAAGAATAAAAACGAGGTTATTGATAATTTATTTAGAGCTTCAAAAAAATTCACACCTTTAAAAGTAGATACTTCTGAGATTGAAAATATATTAAACGGGCAAACCAAAATGGCTTCGGTTAACCGAAAAAAGATTCAAGAGTTAAGTCGAGAAAAAGGTATTGATTTAAATATTGCTTGGATTGATCGATTAACAAATCCCGAAGAACTTCTAAGAGAAAAAATGACGCTTTTTTGGGCAAATGTTTTTGTTTGTGAAGATAATAATGTGGTTTATATTCAACAGTTTAACAATACATTACGCAAGCACGCTTTGGGTAATTTTAAAGATTTTGTAAATGCCGTTTCAAAAGAAGCAGCCATGACCAAATATTTAAATACCAAGCAAAACCGAAAGCAAAAACCCAATGAAAATTTTGCTCGGGAGCTTATGGAACTGTTCACTTTAGGGGAAGGACATTACACTGAAAACGATATTAAAGAAAGTGCCAGAGCCTTTACGGGTTATAGCCATAACTTAAAAGGCGAATTTGTATTAAGACGTTTTCAGCACGATAATACCAATAAAACTTTTTTTGGTAAAACGGGTAATTTTAATGGCGAAGATATTATTGATCTTATATTGGATGAAAAACAATGCGCTAAGTTTATTTGCGAAAAAGTGTACCGTTATTTTGTAAATTATACATTGAACGAAAGCCATGTTAATGCCATGGTTACTGTGTTTTATAATGATTACAATATCGAGAAATTAATGCACTTTGTTTTTAGTTCAGATTGGTTTTATAACCAAGAAAATATTGGTACGAAAATAAAATCGCCCATTGAGTTTTTGGTTGGTTTAAAACAAGTGGTTCCAGTTCAGTTTAATAACACCAAACAACTTTTATATATTCAAAAACAACTGGGGCAAATTTTATTAAATCCGCCAAATGTTGCTGGTTGGAAAGGCGGGAAAAGCTGGATAGATAGTAACACGATTGTACTTCGTTTAAAACTACCTTCAATTTTACTAAATGATGCCTATATCTCAAAAGCGGAAATGGGTGAAACGGATACTATGATGGCTGTTAAAAAATCAGCGTATAAAAAAACCTATGGTAAAAGGTTTAAAACGGAACGTAACTGGAAAGCCTTCAATAAAAATTTTGCA
Source organism: uncultured Flavobacteriaceae bacterium (assembly GCA_963975495.1). Classification (GTDB taxonomy): domain Bacteria; phylum Bacteroidota; class Bacteroidia; order Flavobacteriales; family Flavobacteriaceae; genus CAXBID01. The sequence goes on from CAXBID010000017.1 coordinate 4,106, forward strand.
AAGGTTGATTTAAACGATTTGCAAGATTATATGTTGTTAGGTGATTTAAACCCAGAAACTCGTGAATTTTTAGACGATTTAGAAAAAGTGTCTAAACAGGAATATTGCATTCAACTTATGTCGTTACCCGAATATCAAATGTGTTAATTATGGACAGAAGAAAATTTTTAAAACAGTCATCCTTAGTGAGTAGTTTGTTTTTTGTTCCAAGTTTTGTAAAAGCTTTTGAGGAAGTGGCAAGCAATAGTTTGGGTTATAAGCGTTTGGTAATTATTCAATTATCAGGCGGAAACGATGGCCTAAATACCGTGATTCCTTTCAGGAATGATTTATATTATAAAGAACGCCCTACTCTGGGAATACCAAATAATGATGTAATTAAACTAAATGATGAATTGGGGTTGCATAGTAGTTTAACACCCTTAAAACGATTGTATGATAATGGGTATTTAACCATACTTAATAATGTGGGTTATCCAAATCCTGTGCGTTCACATTTTAGATCGATGGATATTTGGCAAACTGCCACAGATTCTGACAAGTTCTCTCAAACAGGTTGGTTGGGGCGTTATTTAGATAATTATGGAAAACAACCGTATTCAGCTATTGAAATTGATGATAGTTTATCATTGGTTTTAAAGGGTAAAAACAGGAATGGTATAGCAACTCAAAACCCCAAAGCATTGTTCAATTTGTCTCGAGACCCTTATTTTAAAAATTTAAGTAAACATCAAAATGATGCGCATTTAAGTGAGCACAATTTGGGCTATTTATACAAAACCATGATTGCCGCACAATCATCTGCAAAATATATTTACGAGACCAGTAAAACCGTTTCTGCAAAAAAGGAATATCCTAATAACAAGTTTGGCAAACAATTAAAAACCACGGCACAGTTTATTAATTCCGGGCTAGAAACAAAAGTGTTTTATACCGCTTTGGGCGGGTTTGATACACACGTTAATCAACTGAACACTCAAAAACGACTGTTAAAAATGTATGCTGAAAGTATGGAAACTTTTGTTGAAGATTTAAAAGCAAACAACACATTTAAAGACACGCTTATTTTAACCTTTTCGGAATTTGGACGTCGTGTAAAACAAAATGCCAATGTGGGTACCGACCATGGTACTGCCAACAATGTGTTTATTATTGCCGATAAACTTAAAAAACAAGGTATTTACAATAGTTTTCCTAATTTGAGTGACTTAGATGATAATGGCGATTTAAAATTTGAAATAGATTTTAGAACTATTTATGCCACAGTTTTAAATAAATGGTTGGAAGTAAGTGATGAAAAAGTGCTGAATAAATCATTTAAGCAATTAGATTTTATTTAATGTATTTTTAATCTCTCCTTAGGAGAGACCATAAAAAAACCTTGCCTCAATGCCGAACTATTCGGGAGAAACAAGGTTTATATCTTAAAAAAGATTAATAGCACGGCAAAACTAATGTTTTTTTTAATTCCTTTTTGCTTTTAACGTTATGTTAAGGTTAAATTTATTAACAAATGCTAATTATATTTTACCTTCCGTAATATCCTTAAAGATTCTTTATGTAAGCTATAAATGTCTTCGCTGTATTTTTTTAAATAGGGTTTTGCTTCATTAAGTTTATCAATAGCTTCGTGAAATAAATTAAGATAGCAAATTAAATAGGTAGCAGGTAAATTTCTCAAATCTACTTCTTCTCTTTTTGTAAAAGAAAGCCCTTTTTTCAGCTTTTCTAAAAGTGCATTATTTGCGTTATATATATGATGAAGTATTTTTTTATCGTATTGTGGCGCTTCAAATAAAAGGGTGGTTTCAATATTATAATTGGCATTGTTTTCAAACTTTATAATGGTTTCTTCTAATGGGTAATATGTGTTTGAATTCTGAAATCCTAAACTTACATACTCAATAATGTTGAAACTATCATCATCAAGTGAAATAGAAACCTCGTCCAAAGCCGAAAAGAATAAACGCACTTGTTCGTTTATAAGCTCAATATCAACTCTAGAAAAAAATACTTCGTTTTTAACTACTTTTTTTTGGCCCGCCCAACAAACCACAAAATACTCTTTAAAAACTTTGTATTGTGCGTTATAGTCTTTACGCTTATTCATAAAATCGAAAACACCATTTAGGGTATGTTCAATATTATTTTGTGCGTTTTTTTCAATAGCATCAACAATTTTAGAGTTGATATCCTTAATTTTAATATCGAATACTTTTGGCATACTCATACTGCCATCTCTAAAAAAGACAGACCCTCCATAGTATTTCCAAATGTTTTTGCGCAGAGATGTTAAGCTATCAATAGGCCGTATGGTAACTAAGCCAACAACTTTATCATCTGGTAAATGCGGAAACGGAATATTTTCATATTGAACAATGGGTGGATTGCTTAAATAAGCGTTGATAAGGTTTTGAATTTTACTGTCATCAAAAAAATCGACCCCAACAATATTATTATCTTCATCTTCAACGCCAATAACGATATAGGAATTGTTTTTTGGGTTGCTGTTTGATAAGGCACAAATATGTTTTAAAAACTTAGCTTTTCCTTCCTTATGGCTAATATCAATTTTTCGCTTTTTATCATAAAAACTGTTCTCATCGTTATGAGCTAAAAGGTGTTTTATAAGTAGGCGTTTGTTAATCATTTTTGTCATTCCCGCAAAGGCGGGAATCTTATTGTTTTTAGTTCAAATCTTCAATTTCAGCAATTATTACTCCAAAATTCCCATCAATTTGCTCCCAGTTTTTCGAGGGTAAATAAGTTTTTGATACAAACCCATCAAGATATAAAGCATGTTCACATCCTTTGTTTTTGAAAAATGAAGCAAAATCGTAAAAATTTATTTTTTCTTTTGACATAGCAAAAAGTAGGTTTCCGTTTGGAAGAATACCAACGCCATTTCTAATATTAATATTTTTTGAACCATAATTAAACTTTGAGTGGATTTTACCATCAATTAGTAGCATTGGCCCTGATTGAGTAGCATATTTAATAGATTTACTATGCACGAAACTTTTGGTAATACAAATATTTGGAATTCCTTTGTCTGATAAATAAAAAACACCATTAGGTTGAAGATAGAAGTTTCCAGAACTCTTTTTAATAGTATCTAAATCTTTTAAAAGTTTTCCATTTTCTATATAAAGACCTTGAGGAAGAAGAGCTTTATTGTACATCCCACCATTAGTAGCAAAAACTAATTTTTTTTTATTATTTTCTAATTTAGCTTTGAGGTTTTGAAAGTTTAAGTAATTATTCCCGTTATCATCTTTCCAGTAAAAGTTTAATTCTTGCTTTTCAGAATCAATAGTATAACTCAAAATATTAATTTCATTTTGTGAACTTTTGTATGAAAACAAACTAAAAGAGAAAAGCAGAACAATTAAAAAAATATAAAAGGCAAACTTTTTCATTTAAATTTCTTTTTTAACAATTGTCGAACTAGCCTGCGCCGTACAAAACATTAAAACATCAGCAATATTTACATGTTCTGGTCTGGAAACCACAAAATAAATAACTTCGGCAACATCTTTGGCTTGCAATGCTTTAAAGCCTTTATAAACAGTATCTGCAATGGGGTCGCCTTTAAAACGTACTTGGGAAAATTCGGTTTCAACCAACCCAGGATTTATGGCGCCTACTTTAATTCCGTAAGGATTTAAATCAATCCGCATACCTTCAGTAATTGCTAAAACCGCATGTTTACTTCCGCAATACACATTACCTTTTGGATACACTTCCTTTCCTGCCGACGAGCCAATATTGATGATATGTCCCGATTGGCGTTCGGTCATTTGTGGTGTAATAGCTTTACTAACGTATAAAAGTCCTTTAACATTAATATCCAACATGGCATCCCAATCGTCAGTACTTCCTTCATTTATAGGGTCTAAACCATGGGCATTTCCTGCATTGTTTATTAAAATATCAATAGTTTTAAAATTATCGGGCAACGAATTAATAGCATCAAAAACATCCTGTGTATTGCGCACATCAAAATTTAAAATATGAACATCGGTCAACTTTTCTAAAGTTTTTTGTATGGTTTTTAAACGCTCCAATCGTCTTCCACAAAGAATTAATTTAATACCATGTTTTGCAAACTCGTAGGCTGTGGCTTCGCCAATACCGCTTGTGGCTCCTGTAATTAGGGCTGTTTTTGTCATTATTATTAAATATTTAAATTAATAGCACATCTTGTACATGTATTTTTGCTATTCACGTATAAAAATACTTAAAACTAGTTTAAAATTGTATTATTGAAAATGAATTATATGAAGTATTGATTATAAGTTCGTTAAGAAAACAATAATCTCTCTTTTAAAGTAAAAGTGATTTATATAATCTAAAACCTAACTGCTTCACGTATATAATTTATATAAACTTTAAAAAAGAATCGTACTATGAGTATTTTGAAAAAATTAATTATTCCTATATTCTTAATAGGGGTTTTATTTTCTTGTGATGATAATAAATCGGGTGATGTTGCTAAAAACCAACCAACCATATCGGTGAGACTTGTTGATGCACCAGGCGATTATGAAGCAGTAAATATTGAAATTGTTGATGTTACAATTAAAATGAATAACGATAATGATGATGACAACGGATGGATGTCGCTTGAAGCTAATAATGAAATAGTAAACTTATTAGATTTCACAGGAGGCTTTAGTAAGGTTTTAGTTGATAGATTTCCAATACCAGCTGGAACTTTAAGCCAGATGCGTTTGGTTTTAGGAGATGGCAACACCATAGTTATTGAAGGCGAGAATAACGAAAGCGAAACGTTTGATTTAAAAACACCAAGTGCTCAACAATCAGGTTTAAAGCTTAAAGTTAACACAACAATTGAAGAAGGTTTTACGTATGATTTTGTATTAGATTTTGATGTAGAAAAATCAATTGTTATAGCAGGTAATTCAGGAAATATTATTTTAAAACCAGTACTATATGCAAGTGCTGAAGCTAGCTCAGGAATTATTGAAGGCATAGTTTCGCCAAATGATGTGCCAAGTATGGTCTCTGTATTAGTTGATGACAATGGAACTCCTGAAACGGATGACGATTTTATTATTACTGCTTACACGGATGAGGTAACCGGGGCTTTTGCGCTATGGGGCATTCCAGCAGGAACTTATGAAGTTATTGCAACTCCAATTGATGATGAATCTGATTATTCTTATGGAAGTGCAGTTGATGTAACAGTTACAAATGGAGAAGTGACCATAATTACTGACCCTATTGAGCTTATGCTTAAAACAGGTTCAATAAGTGGAACCATATCTGGTTTAGCTGAAGGCGTTGTAGCAACTATATCAATTAACGATGATGCTTCAACAAGTGTGGAAACTGATGCTGACGGCATGTATGTTATCGAAGCGGTTATACCAAGGGATTATACAGTAACAATAAGTGCAGAAGGTTATGTTTCACAAGAATTCATGATTACCTTAGAACCAGCTGAAGAAGAAGTTATAGATGCTACTTTAGTAATTTAAAAATAAAACACATATTTTATAATAAAGCGCAATATCGAAAGATGTTGCGCTTTGCTTTTTTAATTAAAAATCACATTTAAGATTTACTTATCATAATTATTCGTTAAAGCTTTAAATAAAGGTGGTTCACCTATTTTTTTTAACCATTTTTTAACAAGGATTAATTAAAAATTTTAACAATTTGCAATGCTCAAATAAGGGCAGTATATTCGTGTCCTTTGTTCTTTGGATTTGCTGTAAAAGAAAATGATGATTTTTTTCTTTATATGAAATAGAAAAATAAAGCATAGCTTTAGTTACGGTTTCTTTTTCTTTTGATATAGAAAGGAAAAAAGGGCGTTTTATTAAGGCAAACCCATAGGGTAAAGGACATATTTTAATTAAATAAAAAATGATGGAAGAAACAGGTACAATTGATATTAAGACTATTAACGAGAAAATTGAAAAGGAAAGCGCTTTTGTTGATTTATTGATGCTTGAAATGAATAAAGTCATCGTTGGACAAAGACACATGGTAGAACGATTGCTTATTGGCTTATTGGGGCAAGGGCATATTCTTTTGGAAGGTGTTCCCGGTTTGGCAAAAACACTAGCTATTAATACGTTGGCACAAGCTGTAGATGGTAGCTTTAGCAGAATACAGTTTACACCAGATTTATTACCTGCGGATGTTACAGGGACATTAATCTATAACATGAAATTAAATGACTTTTCAATTAAAAAGGGACCTATTTTCGCAAACTTTGTATTAGCTGATGAGATAAACAGAGCACCTGCAAAAGTGCAATCGGCATTACTTGAAGCCATGCAAGAAAAGCAGGTAACTATTGGAGATGAAACTTTTATTTTAGACAAACCATTTTTAGTAATGGCCACTCAAAACCCTGTTGAGCAGGAAGGAACTTATCCGTTGCCAGAAGCTCAGGTTGACCGTTTTATGTTAAAAACGGTAATTGATTACCCGAAGCTAAACGAAGAGCAATTAATTATGCGTGCCAATATGAAAGGTGCTTGGGAAAAAGTAAACCCCGTAGTTTCAGTATCTCAAATACTAAAAGCTCAAGAGGCCGTTCGAGAGGTGTACATGGATGAAAAAATAGAGAAATATATATTGGATATTATTTTTGCAACACGATATCCAGAGAAATATAAACTTGCCGATTTAAAACCATTAATTTCCTTTGGTGCATCACCCCGTGGAAGTATCAATTTAGCCACAGCAGCTAAATGTTATGCATTTATCAAACGTCGTGGTTATGTCATTCCAGAAGATGTTCGCGCTGTTGTTTATGATGTTTTAAGACACAGAATAGGTATTACTTATGAAGCCGAAGCCGAAAATGTAACTTCGGAAGACATCATCAACAAAATAATTAATGAAATAGAAGTACCATAAAAAGGAGTTTCCAGTATTCAGTGGCAGTTTGCAGTTGCTTACTCGAACTTTGAATACTGAAAAAGCTTAACGGTTTGCTGATAACTGAAAACTGCGACTGAAAACTGTTTACTGAATAGATGGATACTAAAGAGTTACTAAAAAAAGTACGTAAAATAGAGATTAAGACACGCCGGTTGTCTGATCATATTTTTGGAGGAGAATATCACTCTACCTTCAAGGGACGTGGTATGACTTTTAGTGAAGTGCGTCAATATCAATTTGGTGATGATGTAAGAAGTATTGATTGGAATGTTACAGCTCGTTATAGTGAACCTTATGTAAAAGTTTTTGAAGAAGAACGAGAACTTACCATGATGCTTATGGTTGATGTTTCGGGATCTAAGTTATTTGGGACACAACAACAATTTAAAAATGAAGTGGTTACCGAAATTGCGGCAACACTTGCGTTTTCAGCTACTCAAAACAATGATAAAATCGGTCTTATTTTATTTTCAGACAAAGTAGAACTTTATATTCCGCCAAAAAAAGGACGTTCCCATGTATTGAGAATTATTAGGGAACTCATCGAATTTAAACCTGAAAGTAAACATACTAATTTGTCGGAAGCCCTAAAATTCATGCAAAATGTAATGAAGAAAAAAGCTATTGTGTTTGTGCTGTCCGATTTTATTGCAGACGATTATCATCAAACCATGAAAATAGTGGCAAAAAAACATGATGTAACTGGAATAAGAGTTTATGATAAACGTGAACAAGACATACCAAATATAGGAATGGTGCAAATGCAAGATGAAGAAACTGACGAAATCATGCTGGTAAACACAGCCTCAAAAAAAGTACGACTTAATTACGCTAAATTCTACAACGAAAAAGCAGGCTATTATAAAGAAAGTTTTACAAAATCGGGTGCAGGTGCCATTGACTGTCGTGTTGACGAAAGCTATGTAAAAAAATTATTGGGATATTTTAAAAGAAGAGGATAAAACGATTTACGATTTATGAAGTACGATTTACGATTTATGAAAACAAAATTTTCCGTCTTCGGTCTCCCGATAGCTATCGGGACGTCTTCGGGCATATTTTCTTTCGTCTTTTTTCTTTTCCCTCTTTTCTCATTTTCACAAGTTACGTCTTCAATTGATTCCACTTCAATAAAAATAGGAGAACAAATTACTTACCATATTCAGGTAGAAACAGATACTACAAGTTTGGTGGTTTTTCCTGAAGGGCAATCATTTTCACCATTGGAAACGATTGAATCCTATAAAACGGACACGCTCAAAAAGAATGGTAAATACAACTTGGTAAAAAAGTATGGTTTAACGCAATTTGATTCGGGTAAATATACCATTCCGAGGCAAAAAATTATTGTTGGTGACAAAACGTTTTACACAGATTCTTTAAAAGTTGAGGTGAATAATATTGTGGTTGATACCACTAAACAAGGGCTGTATGATATTAAACCTATTATTGAAGTTAAAAAACCATCAAGTAATTGGTGGAAATATCTGTTACTAATACTTTTAATAATCGGTGTAGTTGGGTTTTTGTTGTATTGGTTTATTTGGCGAAAAAAACCACTAACTGAAGAGGAAGAGATTGCTTTATTACCACCTTACGATAGAGCCAAATTAGCACTCAAAAAGTTAGATGAAAGTCCGTATTTAGATAATCAGAATTTAAAGGATTACTATTCAGACCTTACGTTCATCATCAGAAAATATCTTGACGAAAAAGTTTACGATCGCGCTTTAGAAAGCACAACAGACGAGTTGATTAATAGACTTAATTTGCTAAAAGATGGTAATCAAGTTGATATCAGTAAAGAAGATATTAAGAATTTAGAACGTATTTTGAAGCGTGCCGATTTAGTAAAATTTGCAAAATCTGCCCCAGATGTTGAGCTGGCAAAATTTGACAGAAATACGATTGATCTTGAAATAGATCACGTAAAAGAGGCACTCCCTGAACCAACTGAAGAGGAGAAACTTTTAGACCAAAAATACCGTGAAGAACAAGACCGAAAAAAGAAGCGAAATAAAATAATTTTAACGGTTGTTATAAGTCTGTTTTTATTGATAGCAACGTTTGTAGGCTTTTCAATTAAATATGGATTTGATTACGTAAAAGACACTATAATTGGACATGATAGTATGGAACTTTTGGAAGGCGATTGGGTAAGAAGCGAATATGGTTTTCCACCAATAAAAATATCCACACCAGAGGTTTTAAAACGTATAGAAACACCAATTCCTAACGAGCTTCAGGGTCAAATGAAAATTAGCACATTTGGGTTTGAGCAAAAAGAACGCATTACCATTGTTGTTTCAAATACCGTGCTTGCACAAGCGCAGGATAGTTTGGATATTACTAAAGCTATAGAGGGAAATTTAAAAACATTGGAAAGTAGAGGCGCTCGCAATATTTTAACTAAAAATGAAAAGTTTACAACACCAAATGGTGCCGAGGGTATTAAAACTTATGGAACTTTAGATTATCCTTTAAATAATTCAGATAAATACATTAATGGAAAATATACGTCGTTAAGTTTTACAAGTAGCGGTAAGGTCATTCAGCAAATTATTTTAACATGGAGAAAAGATGATGTTTACGCTGATGAAATTATGGAGCGCGTTTTAAATTCAGTTGAACTAAAAGAAGCAGAAGAATGATGTTTGAAGGCATTGAATTTTTAAATAAACAATGGTTCTGGTTATTTCTTTTACTACCACTGGCCATTCTGTGGTATGTTTTAAAACATAAAAGGCAAACCGCAGAATTAAAAATATCGAGTTTAAAAGGATTTAAAATCACTAATTCATGGTTCCCAAAATTTAAACATCTATTGTTTGCATTACGTTTAATAGCACTAGCATTATTAATAACTGCAATAGCCAGACCCCAAACCGTTGATGTATCTTCAAAAACAAAAACAACCCGAGGTATTGATATTGTTATGGCCATAGATGTGTCTGCAAGTATGCTAGCCAAAGATTTATCGCCAAATAGATTGGAAGCTTTAAAAGAAGTCGCAGCAGAGTTTATAAAAGGCAGGCCAAATGACAGAATTGGGTTAGTAGAGTATGCTGGTGAGAGCTATACTAAAACGCCAATTACAAGTGATAAAGCTATTGTGTTACGCTCTTTACAAAGCATAAAATATAATACTATAATTGAGGGAGGTACGGCTATTGGCATGGGTTTAGCAACTTCAGTTAACCGACTAAAGGATAGTAAGGCAAGTAGTAAAGTGATTATTTTGTTAACCGATGGCGTAAACAATTCAGGATTTATAGATCCAAAAATTGCAAGTGAATTGGCTGTTGAATATGGCATAAAAACATACACAATTGGGTTAGGAACCAACGGAATGGCATTATCGCCAATTGGAATCTTACCAAATGGGCAATTTCAATACGGACGGGCTCAAGTAGAAATTGATGAAGCGTTGCTTAAGGAAATAGCCGATGTTACGGGCGGTAAGTATTTTAGGGCAACCAATAACAAAAAACTAGAAGAAATTTATAACGAAATAAATAAACTTGAAAAAACCGAAATAGAAGAATTTAAGTTTTATAATTACGAAGAAAAGTATAGGCCATTAGTGCTTTTAGCAGGACTGTTGTTGCTTTTGGAATTGCTATTGCGCTATACGGTTTTTAGAAGTTTTGTTTAACAAGAAGCAAGACTAGGGAACCAAGAAAAAAGATAAATAATTAAAAAAGCACGCATAGTTCATTGCTTTACCGCTAACTGAATACTGCGACTGAAAACTGAGAGAATGTATCAATTAGAAGAAAAAATATGGTTTTGGGCTTTAGCTATCATTCCTGTAATGTGGCTGTTCTTTTTGGTACTCCAATTTTGGAAATACAGCGCTCAAAAGAAGTTTGCTGATGCAGCATTACTCAAGAAGTTAAGCCCTAATAAATCTTTATTCAAATCAGTTTTAAAAGTTATTGTTTTAAGTTTAGCTTTCGCGTGTTTAGCAATTGCACTAGTAAATCCAAAAATTGGCACAAAACTGGAAACTGTAAAGCGCGAAGGCGTTGACATCGTTTTTGCTGTTGATGTTTCTAAAAGCATGTTGGCCGAGGATATTGCTCCAAACCGATTGGAAAAATCCAAACAACTCGTTACACAAATCATAAATAATTTGGCAAGCGATCGGGTGGGTATTATTGCTTACGCAGGAAAAGCGTTTCCACAGCTGCCCATAACTACGGATTATGCATCGGCTAAAATGTTTTTGCAAAGTATGAATACGGATATGTTATCCTCTCAAGGAACGGCAATTAACGAAGCTATAAAACTGGCAAAAACGTATTTTGATGATGAAGAGCAAACCAATAGAGTACTTATTATTATTTCTGATGGTGAAGACCATAGTGAAGAAGCAGTCGCTGTTGCAGAGGAAGCTAGTGATGAAGGGATAAGAATTTTTACTATTGGGGTGGGCGATTTAAAAGGTGCCCCTATTCCTGAAAAAAGAAATGGGATTGTTTTAAATTATAAGAAGGATAATCAAGGTGAAACGGTTATTACGCGTTTAAATGAGGAAACCCTTAAAAATATAGCTGCAGAAGCTAATGGCGTTTACATAAATGGGGAAAACACAAACGATGTGGTTGAAAATATTCGTGAGATTTTAAACGGAATGGAAAAAACGGAGTTTGAAGCAAAACAGTTTGCTGATTTTAAAGACCAATTTCAATGGTTTTTAGGGTTTGGTATTTTCTTTTTGTTTTTAGATATTTTCCTTTTGGAACGTAGAACGGCATGGTTGAAAAAGTTGAATTTATTTAATGAAGATTTATAAAATCTTTAACGAAAAATAAGTATAAGGTTTTCTATATTAGAATATATATAAAATTAAAGATGAAAAATTTAGCATTAATTATAATCACATTAGTTACTTCAATGTCTTTTTCACAAGAAAAGGAGGCCTTATTGGCTTCAAAAAAAGCGGATAATTATGTATATGAGGGAAATGCTTTAGTTGAAAGTGATGATTTTGTTTCAGCCGAAATGGAATACCGAAAGGCTATTTCAGAAAATCCAACAACAGTTGCAGGGGTATATAATTTAGGAAACTCATATTATAAAAAAGGAAATTTTGAAGAAGCATTGTATCGTCATCAGCAAGCAGTAAAAACAGCAACTTCAAAAACAGAAAAACATAAAGCGTTTCATAATATCGGAAATATATTAATGAAAAACAAAAAATGTAAAGAGGCCGCTGAAGCCTTTAAAAGTGCGTTAAGAAACGATCCTACTGATGATGAAACACGCTATAATTTCGCTTTAGCAAAAGAGTGTGCTGAACAACAGAAACAAGATCAGCAAGACGAGAACAAAGACGACGAAAATAAAGATAAGAACGAGGATAATAAGGAAAACAAAGACCAGAAAGATAACAAGGATAAAGACGGCGATAAAGACCACGAAAACAAAGACAAGGGCGACGAGGACAAAAAAGAAGGTGAGGATAAAAAAGATGACGAAGGAAAGCCTAAAGATGAAAAAGAAGATAAAGGTAAAGGTGATGAAGAAAAGAAAGACCAACCAAAGCCAAAGCCCCAACCTGGACAATTATCGCCACAGCAAATAAAGAATTTGTTGGAAGCCATGAACAATCAAGAACAAAGGGTTCAGGAAAAAATGAACGCAGAAAAAGAAAAAGGAGTTAAAATTAGAACTGAAAAAGACTGGTAAAAAAGTCTTCAGTAAGCAGTTTTCAGTAGCAGTCTCCTGCAAGGTTTTAAGAACCTTGTAGGTATTAAAATATAATAATGAAAATAGTAAAATCTATATTGATATTATTTTTCATACTAATTACTAGTATCACTTCAGCTCAAGTAGAGTTTGTAGCCAAAGCTAGTAAGCAAAAGTTAGGTATAAACGAACGTTTACGTGTTGATTTTGAAATGAACCAAGACGGAGATAATTTTATTCCTCCAAATTTTACAAATTTCACAGTAATTGGTGGCCCAAACCAGTCGGTTAGCAATTCTTGGATAAACGGTGTTAGAACTTACAAGAAAACCTACAGTTATTTTTTATCGCCAAAACAAAGAGGACGTTTCACTATTGGGCAAGCATCAATTACTATTGACGATGAAATTTATAAAACGGTTCCGGTAAAAGTTGAAGTCACTTCAGCAGTTGATACACCAACTGATCCCAACGACCCAAATTACATCGCTTCAGAAAACATTCATTTGGTTGCTGAAATTTCCAATGTAAATCCTTATTTAAATGAAGCTATAACTGTGGTTTACAAACTCTATGTTTCCCCATCAATAGCGGTTGATAATTTGAATGAAATCGATAGCCCAAGATTTAATGATTTTTGGAGCCAGAATATAAAAATGCAAGGTCTTAAAGCGGAAAACACAACTTACAATGGTGAGGATTACCGTTATGTGGTTTATAAAAAGGTAGTGCTATATCCTCAAAAAACAGGGAAATTAGATTTAGAGCCTTTAACTTTAGATGTTTCTATGCGTGTGCCAACAAATAGGCGCGATATTTTTGGTAGTAGATTAATGACACGGGTTAATAGGAAAATTTCTGCTGGTAGTAAAACCATAAATGTGAAATTTTTGCCTGAGCAAGGTAAGCCTGTTGATTTTACTGGTGCTGTTGGGCGTTTTAATTTTAATGTATTTGCATCTAAAAGAGTATTGGATGCCTCAGAATCATTACAATTAAAAGTTGAAGTTAGAGGAAATGGTAACTTAAAACTATTTAATTTGCCAAAAGTGTCTTTACCAAGTTCTTTAGAGGTTTATGAGCCAGAACATAATGAAAATGTGCAAACTAATTTATCAGGAATGCAAGGAAGTATTTCTGATAGTTATACCGTGGTACCGCAATACAAAGGCAAATACCCTATACCAAGTATTTCGTTTTCTTATTTTGATTTGGAAACAAAAAGTTATAAGCGTTTAACTTCAGAGGAAATTATTATTGATGTTTCAAATGGGCCACTTAATAGCGCAGATGCAAGTAAAAGTAATTCTGTTTTAAGCACTGGAAAACAACCTGTAGTTTTAAATAATGATCAGTTTGCATTTATTAAAACAACTCCAAATTTTACACCTTTAAATTCATCATATTTCTTTAAAACCAAACTGTTCTGGAGTTTATTATTGCTGCCCTTTTTAGCAATCCCGTTAGCTATTGTTATAAGAAATAAAAAGGCAACAAGAGATGCTGATGTTTATGGAAACCGAATTAGAAAAGCTGATAGATTAGCTAAAAAGTATTTAAAAGGCGCTAAAAAATCTTTAGGACAAAAAGAAGCATTTTACATTGCTTTGGAAAAGGCGTTGCATAATTATTTAAAGGCAAAATTACATATTGAAACTAACGATTTAAGTAAAGATAAAATCAATAATTTACTAAAAGAGAAACAGGTTGATGATGAAGTGATTAAAGATTTTGGTAGTATTTTGGAAAACTGTGAGTTAGCACGATACACACCAATTGATATTGTAACTATGCAAGAAGACTACGGTAAGGCAGCAAAAACCATTTCTTTAATTGATAAACAAGCAAGATAAAATGAGAAACGTTTTATTCATATTATCAGTTTTATTCAGTTTTATATTATCTGCTCAAAATGAAACTATTTTTGAGCAAGCAAACACACTATATAATGAAGGTAAATATGCAGAAGCTATAGATAAATACACAGCTATTTTAGAAACTGGTAATCATTCTGCTGAATTATATTTTAATCTAGGTAATGCAAATTACAAGCTTAACAATATTGCTCCCAGCATCTATTATTATGAAAAAGCATTACAATTAGCACCCAATGATAATGATATAAAAAACAATATAGCCTTTGCAAGAAACATGACCATTGATGCCATAGATGTTGTTCCAGAATCAGGTTTCTCTAAGCTAATAAAAAGTATAACGAATACATTTAGTTTTGATGTATGGGCAAAATTATCAATTGTATTGGTTTTCTGTTTCGTTTTATTATTCCTTATATATTATTTTGCTTTTTCATCCCTTAAAAAACGATTAACATTTATTGGAAGTTTGACGGCTCTTTTTTTAAGCTGTTTTACATTAGTATTCGCATTTCATAAATACGACTTAGATAAAAAAGATAAACCCGCTATTGTTTTTGCTCAAGAAAGTAAAATTAAAAGTGAGCCAAATGTAAGAAGTGAGGAATCTTTTAGGCTACATGAAGGCACAAAAGTACAAGTGCTTGACACCATTGGAGAATGGAAAAAAATCAAACTATCCGATGGTAAAACAGGATGGGTTTTATCAGAAGACATAAAAATGTTGAATGCTTTTTGATTACTTTTTAACAAAATAGTATATTTGCCTTTCAAATATTTTAAAGTAGATGTCTAGAAATACAATTTCTATAATATTGTCAATGATTTTTTTGATGTTCTTAGTAGCACCAACGGCCATTGCTATTGTAGATGATTCTGTTGATATTTCTGCATTTTACACCACTTCCGAAGAAGAAGAAAAAGGAGTTGAAAAAAATAACAATTCTGAGGTCGTTTTTTTGGAGGGCGACACTTCTGAATCTTTTCTTATATCTAAAAAAATTACCCATAACACGCGGTACTACTTCAAAAATTACCAGAAACCCCATTTAAATCTTATTTCTCCACCACCAGACTTAAGTTAGATTTTATTGGTTTTATGTTATAATGTGTTGATAGATCAACAGATTGTAGCTCTTTTTTTTATCAATTTAAATTAACTTATTTTTTTATGTTTAAAACTATTAAGAATGACTTACCAGCGAGTATAGTCGTATTTTTTGTTGCATTACCATTATGTTTGGGTATTGCACTTTGGGAAGTTATGAAAACTTTTTGGTTGCGGTTGTTTTAGGAGGAGTCATTCAATTATTATTTGGAGTTTTAAAAGCAGGTATTATTGGATATTATTTCCCTTCATCAGTAATTAAAGGGATGCTTACAGGTATTGGTATAATCATTATACTAAAGCAAATACCCCACTTTTTTGGTTATGACCCTGACCCTGAGGGCGATTTTGCCTTTTTCCAAGTAGATGGGCAAAATACGTTTACAGAAATTATAGATACAGTTAATCATATTAAACTTGGTTCTGCATTGATTGGAGCCATTAGTTTGGGTATTTTACTATTATGGGATAAAGTTTTATCAAAAAAAGGCAAGATATTTCAATTGGTACAAGGGCCTTTAGTAGCAGTGGTGGTTGGTATTGTATTTTATGTACTAACAAATTCTAATGAAGCCTTATCTATATCTCAATCGCATTTAGTTAGTGTTCCTGTGCCAGAAGATGCGACCTCTTTTTTAGCACAATTCAGCTTTCCAAATTTTAACGTTATTACAAATCCAGATGTTTGGATTGTGGCCTTTACCATTGCTTTAGTGGCAAGTTTAGAAACGTTGTTATGTGTAGAGGCTACAGATAAATTAGATCCTGATAAGAATGTAACCCCAACTAATAGGGAGCTATTAGCACAAGGAACAGGAAATATTATCTCTGGTTTAATTGGAGGGCTACCTATAACTCAAGTAATTGTGCGTAGTTCGGCAAATATTCAATCGGGAGGAAAAAGTAAGGCCTCTGCTATTATTCATGGGTTTTTTCTGTTAATTTCTGTAATACTTATTCCTAGATTATTAAACATGATTCCGTTGTCTGTTTTAGCTGCGGTTCTATTAGTAGTTGGTTACAAATTGGCAAAACCAGCATTATTTAAGAAAATGTACAATTTAGGATGGAAACAATGGATTCCATTTAATGTTACCGTTTTAGGAATTATATTCATCGATTTACTCTACGGAATTGGTTTAGGATTAGGTGTAGGAATTATAGTTATCCTATTAAAGAGTTACCAAAACTCTCATTTCCTTCATATAGAGGATAAAAGTAATGGGAAACATAAAATTAAGATGACCCTTGCTGAAGAAGTTACCTTTTTTAACAAAGGTGCTATTTTAAAGGAGTTGGATAGTTTACCAAGAGACACTTATTTGGAAATAGATATACTTAAAACACGATACTTGGATAATGATATTATTGAAATATTAGATGATTTCGCATATAAAGCTAAAGAGAGAAATATTGATATTAAGTTGGTTTCCAAACGAGGAGTTGTTGAAAACCCAGATAGCTTTATTGGCTTTTTTGAAGAGCGACCAAAATCTAAAATAAGTTTAAGCTAAAGTATTATAGAATGAGCTATAACAAGTCTTGATGTGAGCCTACATTATTGTTGGCGAATTACATTTGACCATTAAAAAAACGATAAAATTTGAACAAATGAAAAAGAATAAAAATAAAATTTTAGTGCTATCAGATTTAAATAAATCTACAGGTACTGTGCTAAAAAGCGCAATAAGTCTGGCTAAAATTATTGATGGCAGTATTGACTTTTTATGCGTAATAAAGCCAACTGAAATTGCTGAAAAGGAAAATCAATTATCGGCAATTCGTAATATTAATCAAGAACATTTTACAATTAAAAAGGAGATTTTAAATTTAATAACTCCAATTTCCAATGATTATAAAATTAATATTAATCACACATTATTATATGGTAATGTAAAAAGTGAAATAGGTAATTATATTAAAGAACATAAGCCAGATGTCATTGTAATTGGGAAAAGAAAACCTAAAATGCTTAATTTAATTGGTGATAACATAACAAGCTTCGTATTTAAAAAGCACAGTGGCGTTATTATGATATCTGCTAATGAAAATGCTCTTGAACCAGACAAGAAACTTTCTTTGGGGTTGTTAAATGATATGGAAGACTCTTTTGAATTTGCAAAAGATTTGATAGAGCACACTCAAAAACCGGTAAAATCATTTAAGGTTATTAATCAGTCAAACAAGTTAAAAGAATCAACTAATACCAATAACAAGGAAAACGTGGAATTTGTTTTTGAGGATAATGATAATACCATTGACAACCTTTCAAAATACTTATCAAAAAACAGTATTAACTTATTGTGTGTAAATAGAGAGAAGAAAACAAATACGAAGTATTCGATGAAGTCCGACATTAATAATGTTATTAATAAACTTAACGTTTCAATGTTATTAACCACAAATAAATAACTAAAATTTCAGTAATCTTTTTATTAATAGTAAAAATAAAGCATCATGAAAGCACATACAAGAGAAACACAATTAACAATGACACCAGAAAAGTCATTACAGTTTTTAAAAGAAGGGAACCAAAGATTCCAACAAAACTTAAAGGCTAATCGAAATTTATTAGAACAAGTAAACGATACCAGTGATGGGCAATTTCCGTTTGCAACCATTTTAAGCTGTATAGATTCCAGGGTATCTGCAGAATTGGTTTTCGATCAAGGTTTAGGGGATATTTTTAGTGTTAGAATTGCAGGAAACTTTGTAAACGAAGATATTTTAGGCAGCATGGAATTTGCCTCTAAACTTGCAGGAACAAAGCTCATAGTTGTTTTAGGCCACACCAGTTGTGGCGCTGTAAAAGGAGCCTGTGACGATGCTAAAATGGGTAATTTAACTAAGCTTATTGAAAAAATTAAACCAGCAGTAAATGCCGTTTCTGAGCCTAAGGATAAAAGTTTAAGAAACTCTAAAAACTTAGATTTTGTTGATACAGTATCAAAAAAGAATGTAGAGTTAACCATTGGTAGAATACATAAAGAAAGCCCAATTCTATCAGAAATGGAAGAGCATGGTGAGATTAAAATTATTGGAGCCATGTACGATGTTAACACGGGTGCTGTTGATTTTTATGAATAGCCAAAAGCTATGAAAAAAAAACAGCGTGAAAAAGAAAATTAAACTAATTTTACTAAGTACATGACAAAAATTGAAATATATATCTTAAGTCGCTAATTATCAATAGTTTTATGATTTTGGATGTTTAAGACCTGCAAGGTTTTGGAAACCTGGCAGGTCTCAATTTCAGTAAGATTACTATGATTTAATGAACGCTAAACTAATTTTATTAAAAGCTAATACTTTTCGGTATTGGTTTTTTTTTTGGACAAAGATGAATTATATTGGTGTTTCTTAACTTAATTTCAAACATGAAAAATATTTTTTCAAATATAAAGGGAGATGCCTTTGGTGGCATTACCGCGGGAATTGTAGCATTACCACTAGCTTTAGCGTTTGGTGTGTCTTCCGGTTTAGGGCCTACCGCGGGACTTTACGGAGCTATTTTCATAAGTTTTTTTGCTGCCCTTTTTGGAGGTACCAGTACGCAAATTTCTGGACCTACAGCACCAATGACTGCAGTAAGCATGATTGTTATTGCTGGTATTATTGCAACTAATGATGGCGATGTTACTAAGGCCTTACCAGTAATTCTTACGGTATTTTTATTGGCCGGTTTAATGCAAGTTGGTTTGGGTGTTTTAGGTTTAGGAAAATATATTAGATACATTCCATATCCAGTGGTTTCTGGTTTTATGACGGCCATTGGGGTAATTATTTTACTTACCCAAATATTGCCATCATTAGGATATTACCCAAAAGAAGATCACGAATTCGTAAATACTTTTAAACCACAAGCAGAGGAGGTTATTTTAGAAAACATCTTAAAAGAAGAAGCGGGAGAAGGTATTTTAGTTTTAGAAAATTTTAAAGAAACTATAAATAGGGCAGATGAAATTGCTCAGGCGGATATCTTAAAAGAATCCCAAACCCTTGCAGCTAAAGAAGCATCTGGGGCACTAGGGGCTATAAAGGCATTTCCGAAAGCAATACAACATATTAATTGGCTCGAATTAATATTGGCTTTAGGAACTATTTTTATCATTTATGGTTTCAAACGCATTACCAAAGCAGTACCAAGTACTCTAGTTGCTTTAATTGTAATGTCTGGAATAGCGTTTGGCTTCGGATTAAATTATAGACCTATTGAAGAAATCCCTAGCGGATTACCAATCCCAAATTTAGAAATTTTTACAAGTTTTAAACTTAGTAGTATAACGCCATATATTTTTACGGCGCTAACCTTGGCACTTTTAGGCGCTATAGATTCTTTACTTACAAGTGTGGTTGCGGATAATATGACAAAAACCAAGCATAAACCCAATAAAGAGTTGGTAGGTCAAGGTATTGGTAATAGTATAGCAGCTATTTTTGGTGGAATTCCAGGAGCTGGAGCTACAATTAGAACTGTAGTTAATATTACCTCTGGAGGAAAAACTAAATTATCAGGGATGATTGCTGGTGTTATTTTACTTATAATTCTTTTAGGATTAGGCCCCATAGCATCTAAAATCCCAGCAGCTGTTTTAGCAGGTATACTGATTACCGTTGGTATAGGTGTTATGGACTACAAAGGTTTAAAAGCCATCCCAAGTTTACCAAAAGACATCAAAGTAGGGCCTATAAAAATGAGCTCAGAGGTTTTAATTATGCTTGTTGTATTGGTGCTTTCTACATTTTGGAACTTAGTATATGCAGTAGGGATTGGTTTAATCATCGCCTCGTTAATGTTCATGAAAAAAATAGGGGATTTAACGGCTGAACGTTCTGATGTAAAACCACTTAAAGAAGAAGCTTGGTCAGACGAATCAAATTTCCCAATAAGTTTAAAAGAAGAAGTATTTATCAAACATCTTAAAGGGCCATTATTCTTTGGGTCAACCAGCGATTTTCAGCAATTAACTGGTCAAATACCAGATACTGCTAAAACGGTTATTCTTAGATTAGGGCGGATGCAATACATGGATCAATCTGGACTTTATGCTATGGAAGATATGCTTCAGGATTTAAATAAAAAGGAAATTGAAGTCCTTTTTGTTGGGTTGTTAAGACAACCGAAGTATATGATGGAACGTATTGATATTATTCCTGATTTAATTCCTAATGAACACATATTTAAGGATTTTAAAGCGTGTTTAAACTGGATAAAGGAAAATGTAAAAGACCAACACTAAAAATTAATGATATGAATTTGGATAAGGTTTTTCAAAATAATAAACAATGGATTAAAGATAAACTAGCTATTGACAAAGATTATTTTGAAGACTTGGGAAAAGGGCAGAACCCCGAGTTATTGTATATAGGTTGTAGTGATAGTCGTGTAACTGCTGAGGAGCTAATGGGTGCGCAACCAGGTGAGGTTTTTGTGCATAGAAACATTGCCAATATGGTATCTGGAATCGATTTAAATGCGATGTCTGTAGTAGAATATGCAGTTACCCACTTAAAGGTAAAGCATGTAGTAGTTTGTGGACATTATGCCTGTGGTGGGGTAAAGGCGGCAATGCAATCTGCAGATCTGGGAGTTCTTAACGGATGGTTACGAAATATCCGCGATGTGTATAGAATCCATAAATTAGAATTAAATGGTATGGAAGATGAAGAGAAGAAATACGACAGACTGGTAGAACTTAATGTAAAAGAACAATGTGTTAACCTAATTAAAACGGCTGCAGTACAAAAAGGGTACAGAGACAGAGGCTTACAAGTACACGGTTGGGTTTTTGATGTGCATACAGGAAACTTAATTGATTTAAAAATTAATTTTGAAAAGTACTTAAGAGATATAATGGAAATTTATCATTTAGATTAATTTCAAAAAACGGTCTTCATTTCAAAAAGGATTTTAAGCTTCATTATTAAGAGAATCGACGTCTTCCTTAATGGTTAAAATACTCGGGAAAATCATTGGTACAAAAGATTTAACGGGTTTGTAGAGTACGGAATCTTCCATATTTTCGTCATCTATAAAAGTAATAGTCTTATTCATTTTATCAAAAATATTTAAAACCACACTTAAAATAAGAGCAATTTTTAGCGCGCCAAACACACCACCAAGGAGCTTATTTATAATGCCAAGAGCTGCGAAATCCGCTAATTTTGTCAGTGCTTTTCCTGCTAGCGCAATGGCTAAAACAATAACAATAAAGGTTATAGCAAAGGCTGTAATATTTATGGTTTTCTCATTCCACTCGGTTCTATTTTGCAAAAACCCGGCAGCAAAATTGCTAAAATGAATAGCGCCATAAACGCCAGCAATAAGTGCTACTAATGATGCCACTTCAACAAAAAGCCCTTTCATAAAACCACGCACCAAGCCAAACAAAATTAAAGCCCCTAAAACAATATCAATAACACCCATAAAAAATAATTTAAACAAATATAAAATAAATTCCTTCCTTTTTTAAAGTGAAGTCAATAAGTCACAAAGCATTCACTAACTTTGAACTTTTAATTTTAAACTTTAAACTTTAGAAATGTCTAGAGACGAACAATTAAAGGAACGCTGGGAGTTGGTAGTTGAAAAATTATCAAATCAATTTGCTGATGGAGACAACTTAGATCTTGATGCTATTATCTATTTAATTGGCGTGCAAGAACTCGGTCAGTTAGATAGACCTTTTAAAAAAGACCAAAAGTTAGACCTCATGCATATAGCTATTTGCAAAGTATTGATGCCTTATGGGTATTACGAGCTCGATTTTGTAGATAATGAAGGTTGGCCACATTACAAAACATTAGAGGTGCTTCCGCATTTAAAAGCAGGCGAGCAAAGTGTTTTAATGAAAGAAGCGATAGTAAACTACTTTTTAGAAACCGAGTATATTAACTAAAGAAGTCTTTCTTGTGCTGCACTTGTTTATTCAGGGCAAACGCATTAAACTCAACATTCGTGTTTTTAGCCACGAATAAATGAGCTTAGCTCATTTTAAATTCGTGAAATGATTATCCAGAAATGATCG
>CAXBID010000018.1:0-26459 GCA_963975495.1 uncultured Flavobacteriaceae bacterium
CTATCTGTGTTTTATTTGCTAAATTAGTTGCCTAACCACGCAACTAACCATACACCAAACGTTGTGCTTCATTATGACCCGTCCTGAAATATGTATCAGGTCAATATTAAAACTTAAGCTATTAGATAGCTAAGATTTTCTAATCTGAATATAATTAAACCAACTTTTAACAACACATCCTAAAACTCGATCTTGACAAATTTTGTTAATGCTAAAAAAACTGGTTTTCTTTTTGCGATTTTTTTGAATTTTAAACTACTAAATACAAAAAACACTCTTTTTGAAAAAAAATATTACTCAGGTTTCTTGTAAAATCTATTTTATTTGAAATAAACAAAAAAGACACCACCCCTAACAAAACACTAATAATAAAAACCACCACCGCCCAAGTTGGATAAATTTTAGCTTGTTTTATTTTATTTTCAAAACGACTTTCAAAACGCTCCATGGCTTTTGTGTGTGAGGCAATTTTTTGTTCTTGTTTTTCAATCATGGACTTATACCTGGTTAAGTCTATCTTGATTTTGATGTCATTTAATTGGTCATTGATTTTCTCTAGTTTCTCAACACCATTTTTAAAGTCATTAATTTCATTGACCAATAGGGCTGATAGTTCTTCAAGTTTTGTCATGATTATTATGTTTAATTTAATATCCTATTCCGATTCCTTTATCGATAACTCTTTTAATAATGAACTTGGTGATCTTTAAGGCTAGGTTAGGTGTCAGGTCAACTATTTTACCAGCTAGTTGGATACTTACATTGTTTTCTTTTAAAATACTAGCACCTTGAATCCCGGACATTTGTTTTCCAATATTCCCAAGTGACATATTGCGATGCACTTCACTGCCTTTTAGATTGTGTCCATCAAATTCAAATCGAAAGCCTTGTAATTTATTTTGGTTGTTTATCGTTGGAATCACTTTAACGCCATTAGCTTC
This sequence comes from uncultured Flavobacteriaceae bacterium, assembly GCA_963975495.1. Classification (GTDB taxonomy): domain Bacteria; phylum Bacteroidota; class Bacteroidia; order Flavobacteriales; family Flavobacteriaceae; genus CAXBID01. The sequence continues at coordinate 942 of CAXBID010000018.1, forward strand.
CATCGCTTTTAAATAGTCATCAAAAGATCTGGGTTTAAACTGCTTCATAGTCAGATCATGTCTGCGTTTGATTTCAGTTCGTATTTCTCTTAGATTGAATTCCTTTTCAAACTGGACTTGTTTTACGGTGGTCAGCCCCATATGTTCTGCTACTTTTTCTGCGGCTAACTGACTGCGTTTTCCAATAAAGCTATCATTATACGCTATGCCTTTAAAATCAATCCGATTGACATATAAATGAATGTGCTTATGGTCTTTATCTTGGTGTACAAAAGCTATCGCTTGTCGTTCTCCAAGCTTCATCTCATGCATAAAACGTTTTGTTATGGCTTGCAGCTTGTTTTTATCTAATCGTTTACCATCTTCTATCGTTGGACTGATTACAAATGATAAGGTATTCTTTTTACAATGGTAGTTTTGATCCTGGAGCATTTTGAATTCTTGAGTGATTTCAACTGGTGAATCGCCATGCAGAAATTCCTTTAACACAATTTCTGCATCCTTTTCCTGATTCCATCCATAGGACATGGATGCTCTGGTATGTGATATGCTTTTTCCCTTGCCAATCATTGTTGAAACTTTTTAAGATGTGCTTTGATTTCGTTCGCTAAGTCATATACTTCTTGGGTGAGTTTTGGATTTCGTTTTTTGTACATGTTACCAATAGACTTAAAATTGTTATGGTATTTAATAAGCATTTTATAAAGTTCGATATGTTCTTCAGAAAAACGCTCTGTTATGGTTTGTTCAAATACGGTTCGTCTGATGTATTCACTTAGTGTCAATCCACAGCTTTTTGCTTTAACTTTTAGAAGTTTCTTTTCATAAACAGAACATCGAAACTTAACGAGGTCACCCTTCCCCTTAAACACTCTTTTTTCTTTGCGACCAAGGGGAGTAAACAAGAATGTGTCCACAGACACACATCTTGAATTCCTACCCAAGAGCATTTCCGTTTCAGATGAAGTGTCGCTAAAATCCAGTTCAACGCTATCCGAATGAGTTAGTACATCGGTAGGAATCTTTACATACTGCTCCTTTTTACCTTTTGATTTAAAATTAAATTTCTTTTCTGTTTTCATCTGTTTAGTTTTTATTGCTTTTTATCTGTCAGATGTAATTCGCCATTAATAATCCTGATTAGTACTATGACCTTTTCTGGCTCATTTCATGACTCAGTAAATCGTTTAAATCTTTATAATTTTTATAGCTTGAACTTTTATCAATGACATGTTTGTACTTATTAATTAAATTTTGAGTTACCTTTTTCCCAGCGGTATCATTATCCAAATACAGATGAACTAAGACGTATTTAGATATGTATTTTTCAATAACATTTATAAAACTGATAGAGTTTAATACAAGGATATCTGAAGGTTTTAATAGGTTGTCATCTAATGTTGCAAGCGACAACAAATCAAACATGCCTTCCAAAATGATTAGTTGCTTGTTATTATTTTGGATGTAGGTGTAAGATTTAGGACTACTGCTATTTTTAAAAATCTTATTTCGTAATTCCCAACCTCCTTTATTATTCTTTAGTCCTATGGCGAAAAATTGAGATCTCTTACATCTGTACCAAACTTCTTTACAATAGGTCTTTGCGATAGTTGTGGAAATACCTCTGGAGTTTAAATATTGAATTAAAGCAGGGTGTCTTATATCTTGAACTTTAATGATCTCAATCCTTCCATTGTTTGAGTTCAGTATGTGTTGCTGTTTGACGGAACTCTTAGCTATACCATCATTCAAAAATTCCAAAGTTTCATTTATGGGACATTTTAAAATCTTGCAAACTAAATCGATCACATTGCCGCCAATACCTTCACCGTGGTCGTACCATCGGTTCTTGGTTCTAGAGACTTTAAAAGAGGCTTGGGTTTCTGACCTAAAAGGACTTAGAAACCAAGCTTCTTTTTCCGTTGTCTTTTTGGGAAAGTGTCCTAATTTTTCCAGTGCTTTTTCCACTGAAAAATTACGGGCTGTTTCACAATTTATTTTTCTTTTCATTAGCCAGAATATTTTAGCATGTTTTTTCGATGATTTGATGAATATCTCTCTAAACCCCTATATACATTACAATTACCAAGTCATCACTTTTTCATCGTTTCATCACTATTTATTTATTACAGTGTTTTTCTGTCATCATTATATTTTTTGATGACAAAATGATGAATAAATGATGACAGCCTTAACCCTTATAAATACAGCAGTTTCGTCATGCTGTCATCGTTTCATCAAAATTTTGAGTTAAAAATGTTTTTTCTATGGTATAATAGCGTCCTTTTGAATTGGTAAAAGCGATATCGCCATTACTCCAAATCTCAAACTTCTGATAGCTATTTGAGTTTTTTTGATTCTCTAACTTCCAATTCATTTTCAGCACATCTCTCAGTTGTGTTAAGTCTGTTTTTACTCGCGTTTTATTGAGTGCTGCCAAAGCGTCCGTTGGACAGAGATTTATGGTCTCTAAATCAAACTTTTCCATTACACTCAACAAAATACTCGCCAATTCTTTTTCCACACGATTGCGATTATTCTGTACGAGTTTAAACAGGGCTTTTGTTTTTATTTGTTGTGCTGTAAACCACATTCGAGTAGCATGTTCTGAACTGAGTTTTCGGTTATATAGGAAATACATAAACCCCGGGATTTCTTGAATTAGGTTTTCCAAAAAATTAGTCTCTTCTTGTTCTAATACAGGAATCTTTTTTACCCAAAATCGGGTTTCATTAATAATGCGAATCAAGGGTTAAAAAATTAGGGATATAAAAGCCGCGGCCAGTCTTCCATATACATGGAGTGTCAAACCTTTTGTAGACCTGACCTTGCTCGCTTTCTGTATGTCAGATTTCTCAATAAGCCAACTGAACAATGCTTCTATGGGCTGTCTGATTTTAGATACGGCTCTTGAATACAGGTCATTACAAGCCCTGTCAAAATTTTTTAAAACAGCTGCCATTCCTTTTACGGCCTTTACGGGAGTCAACATTTCAGAGTTGAAGGTGGCATCCATATTTTGAAAAAAAGCAGTATCATTATATATTTTATCCCCAAAGAACGTGCGGCCTTCAATTTCGGACCAAGCCTCTTTATAAAGGCTAAGGTCATTGGCACAAGCTGGTGTAAATATAATTTGCTCTGGATGTGGCAACCTGCCTGTATTGCAAAAACCCAGCGCATGCAACTTCATGCCGTAATAGTACATGCTTTTTGTGGAACAATAGCCTTTGGCCGTTATTTCTGGGGCTACTTTTCCTGCACGTTTCCCCGAACAAGTGATAATGGGCATGGAATCCAGCACGCTAAAATTTCTGGAACACTCTTTTGGAGCAAATTCGTCCAAGAGTGTTTCCACAAACGAACCCATCACACAGGAAATCCTGTTGAGCCTATTGTTAAAGGCCTGGTAGCTGCCCAGGTCGGGAAACCAATCCAATAGGTACTCCCTTGCGAATTGATGTATCTTGTTCATTTTAAAAATTCCGTGATGCTGCATCACAAACAGATATATAGTTATAATTTCTTGGTCGGTCAGCCTGGGCACTTTATTGTTGCTAAATCGCTCACACCCATACCGGAGGTCCTCTTCAAATTTTTTACATACATAACAATATATTTTCACTAACTTGTAATCCTTGTTATTGGCTTCTGTTTTCAAAATAATCTTGTTGAAATTGACTATTAAGATACTGAATATCAATAACTTAAACAAGTTTAAGGCGTTGTTTTTTCAACAAATTAAGCTTGTTTTTTACTATGGTTCAACCCTTGATTCGCATTAATATCAATTTTTATAAAACTATCTTCGTTATTACTACACAGAATAAACTTCCCAAAGAATTCGACTTCCCGTTTATCTTTGCCTTTGGCTTCCAACTTATTAATATTAGTGGTGCTCAGGTATTTGATACGTTCCGTGAGTTCTTCTTTATTAAACAATACTTCATCAATACATATTAAAAGCTTATTGGCCCAATCTGCATTGAACTGACTGCTAAAGCTGTCATTCGTTAAATAGGTTAGGTTGTTGTCAAAGATCTCTTTGAGCCATTTTAAAAAGGTACTCTTACCTGTAGAACGTTCTTTAGAGACTAAACAAAGTATGGGTAACACTTGGATCGGTTTTAGATAAAGCAATTGCAGATAATCCAAACCTAGTTCATAATGTTTTCCAAAAATGTGTTTGACGAAGGCTAGGGATTTTAAAATGCTTCCCGCCTTTGGTGACTTTCCTAAAGGAGAATAGATATTATAAAACCCCAGATATTCCTGCTGAAAATCAACATGACTTGGCATACAGGTAAAGCCATCATACTTAGAGATTTTACTTAAATGATCTTTTCCATGGTCTTGTTTGATGGTCTCCATGTTCCAATGCACCAAGATATCATTAAAATGACCAGCTATGGTTGGGGCTTTGACCTGCTTGTAATAGGACGTGCCTACTCGTATATAGGGTGTCTTTCTCATGATCCCTATTTTTTATTCTGCAGCAGTTGCTCATTGAATTGCCTTTCTAAAAATTCATCAGATAGGTTAGGTTTTCCCAAAAGCCAAGCATCAATATCTTCCTTGTTGAAGAACAATTGACGGATATGCTTGTTATTTCCTGTCGGTATCAGCTTTAATTGGGAGAGTTTATAAATTTTGCTCTTAGATAGCCCAGTGTATTTTACAAGGTCATCGATGTTAAATACTTTTTTAGTGTGGGAAAGTAGACCTTTAATATCCTGTAATAAGTCCACAACATTTTCTTGCTCATTCATAATCTTTATATTTAAGAATTAATAATGAGTAAAAGGCCTTTTACTATGATTGTACTGAACAAACATATGACGTTAAATACAGTAAAAACAATAGAGAAATAACGATTGCTTTAGAATTGCTCTAAGTTTTCTTTATAAAAATTGAAGAAGTGTTACTATTAGGCAATACCTAATGCTCTAGAAATGTCCTTTCGCACATCATCATACTTACCTTCATGGGTGATGGAACACCATTTTGAATAACTTGAAGGAAGAGTGTTTGGATTGATTTCTGCGTCTTGAAACGTAAACCTTTCGGAAATGAGCATATTCAATGACTCTTTGGGCTTTGTATCCATCCTAAAAATTCCGCCACGAATTATCAAATCCAAAAAAGTAAATAAAAATCGGATGTTTCCTGTTTGTTTGTTCTTTGGGGTTTCCCTAATTACAATTTTTTGTTCTGCAGGTAGTCCACTCACCAGTCTAAGAAGATTCTCAACATCATTACTGTCAAAACCAAAAAATACGGTATCGATTTTTGATATAGACAACTGCAAAAAAGAAAAACCTTGAATGTTGCTTTTGAACAATACCTCGGATTTAAACCAAGTAATCACCAGCAGTAATGACAAACTAAACAATAGTGTAACAAAAAGATAGCTTGCTATAATTTGTGTTAAGGAATAAGTGACAGTGGAGATTAAAAAATAAAGTGTTAATGGTATTATGCAAAATAATATCAAAACGAAAATGGAAAGTCTGTTAGTTGTTAACGAGTAATGCCTTAGCCAAAGAAGTTTCAAATCCTTTCTACTTTTATATAGCCAACTTGCCAATATTTCACCTAATCGTTCCATATCCTAAAGATAAGAATAAATGAAAGCAAAAGAAAGAGCAATTGTTGTACAGATGTTGTACTGGTGTAAAAAAACAAAACCTTTCAATCTCTTGAAAGGCTTTTCTTTGTTGACGTGGTCCCACTTGGGCTCGAACCAAGGACCACCTGATTATGAGTCAGGTGCTCTAACCAACTGAGCTATGGGACCTAAATTGGAGTGCAATATTACTATTATTTTTAATATAGTGCAAACCTTTTTGTTCTAAATATTATGTGTTATTTAGCATCAATCTCTTGGCATAACTCAATTAACACGCCATTAGTAGTTTTGGGGTGTAAAAAAACAACCAACTTATTATCCGCTCCTTTTTTGGGAGTTTCATTTAAAACAATAAAGCCTTCTGTTTTTAATCGTTTTACTTCAGCTTCAATATCATCCACATCAAAAGCGATGTGATGAATACCTTCACCCTTCTTATCAATAAATTTAGCTATTGGACTATCTTCTTTTGTGGCTTCAAGTAATTCAATTTTATTCATACCAACCTTAAAAAAAGAGGTTTTTACACCTTCCCTTTCAACAGCCTCCGTTTTGTAGTTTGGTTCGCCAAATAGTTTGGTAAACAAATCGTTGGATTCATCAATGCTTTTTACGGCAATACCTATATGTTCAATTTTATTCATCGAAAATTATATTTTTTCATTCCCTTGAAGAAGGGAATCATCTAAACTCATACTAAATTCCATATAAAGATAAGAAAATAGCAAACTAAAGTAAGATAATCTTTAAATATCCGTTATTTTTGCATTCTAAACCTATAAATAGGTATTAACAAATGAGCAACGTAGAGGAAAGTCAAAGACAAAAGAAAATAGGATCTGTTTTGCAACAAGATTTGGTTGAAGTGCTTCAAAGCGCCGCAACTCAAGGCGGAATGCGTGGTGTGTTAATATCTGTGAGCAAAGTGAAGGTAACGGTAGATTTATCGGTAGCTAAAGTATATTTAAGTATTTTTCCCAATGATAAAGGCGCAGAGCTTTTAAAAGGCATAAAATCAAACACGCCTTTAATTCGTCATGAATTAGCACAACGTACTAAACACCAATTACGCAGAATGCCAAATTTAGAGTTTTTTATAGATGACTCTTTGGAATACATCGATCAAATAGAAAAATCTTTAAAAGGCAAAGACAATCCGCTTGATAATCCAGATTTACTTGACAAAAGAAAAAAATCATAGTTGAATTTCCCGTTACATATAGCAAAACGTTATTTACGCTCTAAAAGTAGTAACAATGCTATTAATTTTATAACCTACATTGCTGTTATTGGCGTTATTCTGGGTGCTGCTTCTTTATTTATCGTACTTTCTGGTTTTGCGGGCTTAAAAAATTTTACGCTTAAATTTTCTAGTGTGGTTGACCCGGATTTGAAAGCTGAACCTACTATTGGAAAATCATTTCTTTTATCCGAAGCACAAATAGAAAAACTCAACCAAATTGATGATATTGCTGTGTATTCAAAAATCATAGAAGAACGCGCCTTTATTTCTTTTGACGAAAAAACGTATCTAGCTAATATTAAGGGCGTTGATGAACATTTTCAGAAAGTAGTCGCTATTGATTCTGTTCTAGAATATGGTAGTTGGCTCGATCAAAAATCTAATCAAATTGTAGTGGGTTGGGGTATTGCAAACAACCTGTCTATGGGTGTTTTAGATTATTCTAAAACCGTAAACGTTTATGTGCCTAAACCAGGAAAAGGGCAAATAACATCCATAAAAAACGCTTTTAATTCCGTGAGAACACTTAATGTTGGTATTTTTTCAATCAATGAAAAATTTGATGATTCCTATGTTTTTACTTCATTGGATTTAGCTCAAAATCTACTAAATTATCAACCCAACCAAACAAGTGCTATTGAGTTTAAACTGAAAGCAGGTGTGGACGAAAATGTTGCAAAACAAAACATTCAAACCGTTTTAGGAGCCGATGTTATTATTAAAAACAGAGCGCAATTAAACGATGCGCTTTACAAAATGCTTAATACCGAAAATTTAGCTGTTTATTTAATATTTACGCTGGTGCTTATTATCGCATTTTTCAATATCATAGGCTCTCTTGTTATGATGATGCTTGATAAAAAGAAGAGTTTGAATACCCTTTTTAATATTGGAGCCACGGTAAAAGATATTCGTAAAATATTCTTTTTACAAGGTAGTTTAATGAGTATTGTTGGCGGTATTATTGGTTTGGTAGTTGCTATCATCATTGCACTACTTCAAAAGGCTTTTGATTTAGTTATGATAACACCCTCATTGGCTTACCCAATTACCATAAAAATTGAAAACTTTTTTGTCGTTTTTTTTACAATTTCTATTCTTGGAATAATCGCTTCAAAAATTGCTTCGGTTAGAATTACAAAATCATTAGTGCAAAACATTTAATTTGGGCAAGTTGCCATAAAAAATGGCAAACAGGCTTTCCGCTATATCTTTTTTGAGAAAAACAAAAAAGGATGCCGCTGCAATCCTTCTCGCAAAAAAACCATCCCGATGTAAATTCGGGACAAGCTCTCGTCTTTAGTTTTTGCGAAAACTAAATCCACTCCTCCTTAAAAAAGGATGAGAGTTAACTCCGATTTGTAATTTGAAATTATAACATGATTGATAAACAACGCCTTCCCTTTATTTAAGGAAAGAGCTTGTACCGAACTTAATTCGGTAAGGATTTCAATTCCATAGAATTGAAAGACGGAAGGGTTTTTAGACAATTTTATAACTTACTACAAAATAATTTAATTTAAAAAAACACCCCTAAAGTCCCCTCAAGGGGACAACCTAAACCAAGAAACATTGGTATTAAATACAAACAATATAATTCGTAGAGCAACTTATTCAATCCGTGAAAATTAGTGTAATTTGTGTCTAAAACTATTCCGTAAACTGATAATCAACAAACTTCTCCAACACCTCATCAAAAGCCGCAAATACATCCTCAGAATGGTTTGAAGTTACCATTTTCATGCGGTATTCCTTAAAATGCGGAATCCCTTTAAAGTAATTCGTATAATGGCGCCGGGTTTCAAAAACACCCAAAATTTCACCTTTCCAATCAATAGCCATTTGTAAGTGGCGTCGAGCAGCTTCAACACGTTCTTCAAAAGAAATAGCTGCCAAATGTTCACCTGTTTCAAAAAAGTGTTTTACTTGTTTAAAAAACCAAGGGTTCCCAATACTGGCGCGACCTATCATGGCGCCATCAAGCCCATAAGAATCGCGCATTTCCATGGCTTTTTCAGGGGTATCCACATCACCGTTTCCAAACACCGGAATAAACATGCGCGGATTGTTTTTAACCTGCGCAATAGGTTTCCAATCGGCTTCACCTTTATACATTTGCGCACGTGTACGCCCATGAATAGCGATAGCTTTACAACCTACATCTTGTAAACGTTCTGCAACCTCAACAATTTTTATAGAATCATGATCCCAACCCAATCTGGTTTTTACGGTAATGGGTAAGTTAGTACGTTTTACCATTTCAGCAGTCAGTTTTTCCATCAGGCAGATGTCTTTTAAGATCCCGGCACCGGCGCCTTTGCTGACTACTTTTTTTACGGGGCAGCCAAAATTAATGTCGATGATATCGGGGTTCGATTTTTCAACAATATCAATGGTTTGCAGCATGCTTTCCAAATTGGCGCCAAATATTTGAATGCCTACGGGACGCTCTTTTTCATAAATATCAAGTTTCATAACGCTTTTTGCAGCGTTTCTGATTAAGCCTTCGCTAGATACAAACTCGGTATATACAACATCGGCTCCTTGTTCTTTGCACAGGGCGCGGAACGGAGGGTCGCTCACATCTTCCATAGGTGCTAAAAGCAATGGAAAATCGGGAAGTTCTATGTTGTGTATTTTTACCAAGGTGTTTTATTTTGGGGCAAAATTAAGGTTTTTTTATCAAGCTGAAAAAATCCTATTAATAAAGTAATTCCTGCCTTTTTTGTAAAAACTTATTTCTTGATAATTTTTTTTATCAGTAAAGTATTGTCTTTCAAATTAATTTTAACAATATAAAATCCATTACTAAAACGGCTCATGTCAACGCTTTTGCTGTTTCCTTTATAAAGTTGAACTGATTTAATCTCATATATTTCAATGGAATCCATGTTTTTGTTTTTCACTTGTAAAAACGTGTTTACTGGATTTGGGTACAGCATAATGTCGTTTTCTATAATAATAGGCTCTGATGACAAAGCTACATCATTGGTTGAAAATGAAATTAGTTTGGCATAATCTGAAAAAGGAGGTACATTAAATGATTCCGACGTTATAAAATACCTGTTTTCGTTTACAAATGCGATGGCTTCCGTTTGTTCTGGACCTAAGGAAGTAAGAGCGGTTTTTGTATTGGTTCCAGAAAAAACATCGCTTCCGCTAAAATTTTCGCTAACCCATATAAAGGGGGTTAGAAAAAGAGATGGAAGAGTATATCCTACTAGATAAAGTTTTCCGGTTAACGGATTAAAAGTGCCTCCAGAAATTAATCCCCCGCTATTTAATGTTGTTGTTAATGGATTTATAGCATAAGTTCCTGGTGTTTTGGGTATTAAATATGCTTTTGTGATTTGATTCACCCAATTTTTACTAAATAATAATAGGTTTGCTTCATCAAAAGAAACAAGTGCTTCAGAATCCCATTCGGTATTGTTTACATTAGCCGTGAAATCTGTTTGGGCGGCATAACTAAAGGCTATTGTTTCGGCAGTTACACTTGTGGTATTTACAAAATCGGTCTTGCTAATCTTGTAAATTTTCAAATCTGTTCTATTACCGCTATTGTTTCCTATATCACCAATATAAATACTTGTATCGTCTTGGGTAATATCTTCCCAATCTATATTAGTTGCGTTTGAAATGGCAACGGTTCTAGTTACCTGTTCCGTTATAGTGTCTAACTCGAAAAGTTTGTTTTCGCCTCTGGAATCATTGTGGGTAATAAGTTTGTTGTTGAAAAAGATAGCCCCAGAAGACTCGCTTAAATTAGCAGGTAGCGCAAATTTTTCAACGGCATTACTTATTTGAGCTGTAGCGGTAATCATTCCTAAAACAAAAACCACTGTTGAAGTAATAATTTTCATGAGCTAAATATCTTATATGCAACAAAGTTAGCGTAAAAAATTCATCTATATTTGCAAATTATATTTAGGTATAGATTGTTTTTATGAAGAATATTAGAAACTTTTGCATTATTGCACATATAGATCACGGGAAGAGCACATTGGCTGACCGTTTGTTGGATGTTACTGGCTCGGTAACCGCTAGAGAACAACAAGCCCAACTTCTTGATAGTATGGATTTGGAGCGCGAACGTGGTATCACAATCAAATCGCACGCCATACAAATGGATTACGAGTATCAGGGTGAAAAATATGTTTTAAACCTTATTGATACGCCTGGTCACGTAGATTTCTCTTATGAAGTATCTCGATCTATTGCTGCCTGCGAAGGTGCGCTGCTTATTGTTGATGCAGCACAAAGTATTCAAGCACAAACCATTTCAAATTTATATTTAGCCTTAGAAAACGACTTGGAAATTATTCCTGTACTAAATAAAGTAGATTTACCAAGTGCAAACCCTGAGGAAGTCACCGATGATATTGTTGATTTATTGGGTTGTGACCCCGAGGAAGTCATTCACGCCAGTGGAAAAACAGGCTTTGGAGTTGAGAATATTTTAGCGGCCATTATAGAACGTGTTCCTGCCCCCAAAGGCGATCCAAATGCACCTTTGCAAGCCTTAATTTTCGATTCTGTTTATAATACGTTTAGAGGTATTGAAACGTACTTTAGAGTGTTTCATGGGGAAATCAAAAAAGGACAAAAAATTAAATTCGTCGCGACAGACAAAGAATATTATGCTGATGAGGTTGGTACTTTAAAGCTAACCCAAGTCGCAAAACAAAGCGTAAAAACTGGTGATGTTGGGTATTTAATTACAGGTATTAAAACCGCCAAAGAAGTAAAAGTAGGCGATACCATTACAGACTTTGCAAACCCAACAACTAATATTGTTGAGGGTTTTGAAGATGTAAAACCTATGGTTTTTGCAGGTATTTATCCTGTTGACACCGAGGATTACGAAGAGCTTCGTAATTCTATGGAAAAACTTCAACTTAACGATGCGTCTTTGGTTTTTCAACCAGAAAGTTCTGCCGCTTTAGGCTTTGGTTTTCGTTGTGGTTTCTTAGGGATGCTGCACATGGAAATTATCCAAGAGCGTTTAGAACGTGAGTTTGATATGACCGTTATTACTACTGTTCCTAACGTTTCTTATCACGCCTACACAAATAAAAATCCTGACGAGCCTTTTATCGTGAACAACCCTTCTGATTTACCAGACCCCTCAACTATTAATCGGGTTGAGGAACCATATATAAAGGCTACTATTATTACAAAGTCCGATTTTGTTGGTAATGTGATGTCGCTTTGTATTGAAAAAAGAGGTATTGTTTTAAATCAAACCTATTTAACTACAGAACGTGTAGAAATGACTTTTGAAATGCCTTTAGCAGAAATTGTTTTTGATTTTTATGACCGTTTGAAAACGGTTTCAAAAGGGTATGCTTCTTTTGATTATCATCCAATTGGGATGAAAATATCAAAACTGGTACGTTTGGACATTTTATTAAACGCACAACCCGTTGATGCGCTTTCTGCATTAATCCATGCTGATAACGCACAGCATATTGGAAAGAAAATGTGTGAAAAATTGAAGGAATTAATTCCGCGTCAGCAATTTGATATTCCTATTCAAGCCGCTATTGGCGCTAAAATTATTTCTCGCGAAACTATAAAAGCACTTCGTAAAGATGTAACTGCCAAATGTTACGGCGGTGATATTTCGCGAAAGCGTAAACTTCTTGAAAAACAGAAAAAAGGTAAAAAACGTATGCGACAGGTTGGTAATGTGGAAATACCGCAGCAAGCGTTTATGGCGGTATTGAAGCTGAATGATTAAAAGAGATTTCAACTTATCGTTTTTTACGCTATTCTCAACAAAGGTTTTTTTATGTTACTTATTTTCTATCAAAATTTAAGCTTTTGGACTTTTCTTTAGTGAAAAACACCTAAAATCATAGAAATAGAGTATTTTTCTCAAAAATAGGTTTCCTTCAAAATTGTTAATAATTATTTTGTATGTTTATAACATAGTAATTCACACAGTACCTAAAACTGTATGAATCACTTATTAATGCTATGTTTAGCTAATATCAAATTTTATTAATTTAATTTTAGCCCTTTAATTTTTTATTAACAATTTAGCGGTTTTTGACTGTTCTTTTATTTGATTTTCAATAAAGTAACCGACAAAAAATGGCTTTTATAATTCTTTAAATTAGATACACTTTTAAGTTATTTTAATTCTAAAATTTCTTTTTTTTGACATGATTTAAAAAAATTATTCAAATTTCTTATATGAAAGCACTTTTTTACACAAGAGAATTTCCGCCTTACGTTTATGGAGGCGCTGGGGTTCATGTTGAATATTTAGCAACTGAATTAGCTAAATTAATGGACGTTGAAGTAAGAAGTTTTGGAGATCAAGATGAAACCTCTGGGAACCTAACCGTAAAAGGCTTTCCTTTTGATAATCCTGTTTTTGATAATGCCGATGACAAATTAAAATCGGTATTTAAAACCCTTAGCACCTGTATTCAAATGAATGCAGACCCTATTGATGCTGATGTGGTTCATTGTCATACCTGGTATGCGCAGTTTGCTGGAATTATTGCTAAACTTTGTTATGGTATTCCATTAGTTATTACTACACATTCTTTAGAGCCTTTGCGCCCATGGAAAAGAGAACAATTAGGAAGGGGTTATGACGCCTCGTCATGGGTTGAAAAAACAGCTATCGAAATGGCTGATGCCATTATTGCAGTGTCCGAAGAAACTAAAATTGATGTTTTAAAATATTTTAATGTTGATGAAAACAAGGTTAAGGTTATTTACAATGGTATTAACCTAGAGCAATATGTAGTGACTTCAAATACTTCCACGCTTGACGAATATGGTATTGATAAAACAAAACCTTATGTTTTATTTGTTGGAAGAATAACTAGGCAAAAAGGTATTATTCATTTAGTAAATGCTATAAAATATATAGATCCAGACACTCAAATTGTACTTTGTGCTGGTGCGCCAGACACTAAAGAGATTGGTAAAGAAATGGAAGATGCCGTTAGCAAAGTAAAAAAGACCCGTAACAACGTTATTTGGATTAACAAAATGCTTGAAAAACAACAAGTTATAGAGCTTTATTCTCATGCTGATGTGTTTTGTTGCCCATCTATTTACGAGCCATTCGGGATTATTAATATAGAAGCCATGGCATGTAAAACCGCCGTGGTAGCAAGTGCGGTTGGCGGTATAAAAGAAGTTGTTGTTCCTGGTAAAACAGGAATTCTCGTTGCTTTGGAACAACAAAAAGAAGCGCCTTTTGAGCCCGTTAACCCTGATAAATTTTCAAGAGATTTGGCTGATGGTATAAATGAGTTAATTAATGACGATGCCTTAAGAAATAAAATGGCTGAAAATAGCAGAAAACGCGTTGAAGATTATTTTGATTGGGTTGCTATTGCAAAACAGGTTGAGGAACTTTACAAGTCTTTAATATAGAAAATAAAAACTAATTATAAATATTAATTAAAAGCAACTAAATATGATAAATGATAAAGTTTTAGGAATTATACTTGGTGGTGGTCAAGGCTCTAGATTATATCCATTAACAAAAGACAGATCTAAGCCCGCCGTACCAATTGCTGGAAAATACAGATTGGTAGATATTCCTATTTCCAATTGCATCAATGCCGATATTAAGCGCATGTTTGTTTTAACACAATTTAATTCAGCATCGTTAAATCGCCATATAAAAAACACCTATCATTTTAGTTTTTTTAGTAGTGCTTTTGTAGATGTATTAGCTGCTGAACAAACTCCTGAAAACAAAACCTGGTTTCAAGGTACTGCAGATGCTGTTCGCCAAAGTATGCACCATTTTTTAAGACATGATTTTCAATATTTTTTAATTTTATCTGGTGACCAACTTTATCAAATGGACTATGATTTAATGATTGATGCACATCAAAAAAGTGGTGCAGAAATATCCATTGGAACGATTCCTGTAAATGCCAAAGACGCTACATCATTCGGTATTTTGAAAGCTGATGATAATGGTGTTGTCACTTCTTTTATTGAAAAACCAGATGACAGTTTATTGTCAGATTGGACATCAGAGGTTAGTGATGATATGAAAAACCAAGGACGTCACTACTTAGCGTCAATGGGTATTTACATTTTTAACAGAGATTTGCTTATCGAGTTAATGAAAAACCCAGATACTAATGATTTCGGAAAGGAAATTATACCCCAAAGTATAGATAAACACAAAACCTTAAGTTATCAGTATGAAGGGTATTGGACAGATATTGGAAATATTGATTCATTTTTTGAAGCCAATTTAGGCTTAACCGAAAGCATCCCACAATTTGATTTATATGACAGAAAAAAACGTATTTACACCAGGGCACGTATGCTACCAACTACCAAAATAGCAGGAACCATACTTGAAAGAGCGGTTATTGCTGAAGGTTGTATTATTGGTGCTGCAAAAATTGAACAATCTGTAATAGGTATTCGTTCTCGAATAGGCGCAGAATCTACAGTAATTAATACATACATGATGGGTTGCGATCATTACGAAAACCTCATTGAAATTAATAGGGATAGAATTGAAATCCTATTAGGAATTGGTGAGCGTTGCTTTATTAAAAACGCTATAATCGATAAAAACTGTCGAATTGGAGATGATGTTAGAATAAATGGTGGAAAACATTTAGAGGACACCGAAACAGACACTTACTTTATTAAAGATGGTATTGTGGTTGTTAAAAAAGGTGCTGTTATTCCAAAAGGCTTTGTTATTCAATAAAAATAATCCAAATAGTTAAACTTATTTTTTTATTATACTTCTAATATTATCTGCAATATGCTAGACCAAAGAAGAGTTGTAATTGACCATGTTTCACCAAGTGTAAATTGTGGTCAATTCTATATTAAACGTGTTGTAAATGAAATTGTTAACGTTGATGCGCATGTTTTGGCCGATGGGCATGACGTACTTGGGGCATCCGTTTTATATAAGCATGAAAATGAAAAAAAATGGCGAGAAACACGTATGCGACTTGTTGTAAACGATGAGTGGCAAGCATCATTTAGTGTTGAAAAACAAGGGTTTTATACTTACAAAGTTCAAGCATGGGTGGACTATGCTTTAAATTGGCGATATGGTTTAAAACGTAAAATTGATGATAATCAATATGTGTTTTCTGAGCTTCTTGAAGGTGCTGAGTTTGTAAAAGCCGTGTCTAAAATGATGTCTTCTGCTGAAGACAAAACCTATTTAGATTATCTATACAAAATTTTTAAAAATGAAGATGCTTACGGTGAAGCTTTAAATGAAGCGGTGTCAGATAGATTGTATCAACTTTTTTATCAAAACCCCACCAAAACCTTAGAAAATACTTCTAAGGATTATCAGGTTTATGTCGATAGAAAAAAAGCCAGATTCAGTACTTGGTACGAGTTTTTTCCAAGATCTGCTTCACAAGAAAAAGGGGTTCATGGTACGTTTAAGGATTGCGAACGCTTGCTTCCAAGAATAAAAAATATGGGGTTTGATGTGGTGTACCTTCCTCCTATTCACCCCATTGGTGAAGTTAACAGAAAAGGCAAAAACAACACCGCTGAAGCCAAAGATGGCGATGTTGGTTCCACTTGGGGCGTTGGCTCTAAATATGGCGGACATAAAGCCATTCACCCTCAGCTTGGAAATCTGGATGATTTTAAAGCCCTTGTCCAAAAAGCAAAAGAGCAAAATCTTGAAATTGCTATGGATTATGCGCTGCAAGCTGCTCCGGATCATCCTTGGGTAAAAGAACATCCAAAATGGTTTAAATGGCGACCGGACGGTACCGTTCAATATGCTGAAAATCCACCAAAAAAGTATCAAGATATTTTACCTATTTATTGGGAAACTGAAGATTATAAAGCACTTTGGAATGAGTGTTTAGACACTTTATTGTATTGGATAGATGCCGGTGTTAATATTTTTAGAGTAGATAATCCGCACACCAAACCATTTTATTTCTGGAACTGGATAATTTCTAATATAAAAGCAAAACATCCTGATGTTATCTTTTTAGCAGAGGCTTTTACGGCTCCAAAAATCATGCAACAATTAGCTAAACAGGGTTACACACAGTCGTACACTTATTTTACATGGCGTAATAATAAACATGATTTAATTGAATATATTGAAGAATTAACCAAATCTGAATTAAAGGAATACATGCAGCCTAATTTCTGGCCAAATACGCCAGATATAAACCCCTATCATTTACAAGGTTCTAATGATACTAAGCATATCCAACGCTATGTTTTAGCAGGCACATTAAGCTCTAGTATTGGAATTTACGGGCCCGTTTTTGAATATATGTTATCTGATTCACTTCTGGGGAAAGAAGAGTATTTAAACTCGGAAAAATTTCAAATGACACATTACGATTGGTCTATTGAAAATAAGCTTACCACTATAATAGCCAAGGTAAATTATATAAGACATAACAACGAGGCCTTACAGCAAACTAATAACATAAAGTTTTGTTTTGTAGAAAATGAAAATTTAATGGCTTTTTACAAATGGAACGATTCTAAAACCAACGAAATATTAGTTATTATCAGTTTAGATTCATACAATTCACAACAAGGTACGGTACAACTCCCTTTGCAAGACATGGGCGTGTCTGGTGGTCATAATATTGAGGTGCAGGATTTAATAACCAATAGCAAATACAATTGGTCTAGTGAATGGAATTTTGTAGAGTTACACCCAACATTGCCATTTCATATCTTTAAAATAAGTAAGTAATATGTCCAACTCCGGCGCTATAACATCATCAAAAAAGCCTCTTAATTTCAATACCCATTGGGACGTTTTACTTGAAAACGAAAATTTCGTTAAGGTGTTTTTGTCAGATGTTTTAGAAAACTATATTATTAAACAACGCTGGTATGGCGGAAAAGCAAGTAAATTAAAATACATAGAACTTTCTGAGTATTTCAAAATTCAACAAAAAGGAGAAGTTTATTTTGGCTTAATTTTAGAAGTAAATTTTGTTGAGGCTTTTTATCAGCACTATTTTCTACCTATTGCTTTTGTAACCGACGAGAATTTTGCACAAAAAGACAGAATCCTTCCAGTGCAAATTAAAGATCAAAACGGGTACATCATTGATGCTACAAATCTTGAGGCTTTTAGAAAATTAGTTTTTGAGCGTATAGCTACAGCAACACCAAAAGACACCACCAAAGTACAATATCATAAAAGTCATTTGTTTAATAATGTTACCTATAAATCCTCAAGGTTTATGGGTTTAGAACAAAGCAATACCTCTTTAGTTTACAATGACAAATACGTTTTAAAATTTTTCAGAAGAATTTTTGCCGATAAAAATCCAGATTATGAAATGAGTCGGTTTTTATCAGAAAAAAAGGAATTTAAAAACACCCCGTCATATTTAGGGAGTATCAATTTGGTAGATTCAGAAAATGTAAATATCACCATTGGTTTGATGCAAGAAATGATTCCGAATGAAGGTGATGCATGGGACTACACGTTGGTACAATTTCATAAGGTATTTTCTAATTTAGAATATAAAAAAATAGAGGTTAATAGTTTACCAAACACGAAGCTATTTGAACGATTGGATATTCAGGATATCCCTCCACAAATTATAGATTGGGTGGGTTTAAACCTGTTTTTACAAGTTCAAACTTTGGCAAAACGTACGGCAGAGATGCACATTTGCTTAGGTTCAGAGTTTGAAGAAACCGCTTTTACTCCTGCGCATTATAATGGTGATTACACCGTTTGGTTAAAAAACAAAGTGTTATATCAGTTTCAAAATCGGTTAAATACTGTAGAAAACAATTTGCATAAACTAGATGGTCTAGCTTTAGATTTAGCAAACCATTTTCTCGATAAAAAAAATATAATCCGGAAACGATTTGTTGATTTTGATTGGACTAAATTAAAAGGCGAACGCATAAGAATTCATGGCGATTATCATTTAGGGCAAGTTTTAGTAAAAGACAATGATTTTTACATTTTAGATTTTGAAGGCGAACCCGAAAGCACCATTAGAGACAGAAAAGTAAAACAACCGCCGTTAAAAGATGTTGCAGGTTTGTTTCGTTCTTTCCATTATGCTATTTATGCAAACATTTTTAACAACCAAGAAAATTATCCATATTCCCAAGATGACTTATTTGTTGCAGGAGAGTTACTTTACCGTTATATTACCAGTCTGTTTCTAGGTACTTACGTTACCGAAACCCAGAACGCCAATTTAAATTTAGGCTATAATCAAGAACGCATTTTTATATTAAAATACTGTTTATTAGAAAAAGCAGTTTACGAATTGGGTTATGAACTTAACTCGCGCCCACAATGGGCAGTCATTCCTTTAAAAGGAATTTCTAACATCATAAATCATTAATTCATGGCACAAGTAAAACCTTATAGTTTATTTACAGATTTTGATATCAATCTTTTTAAAGCAGGAAAACATTACCGCCTTTATGAAAAAATGGGGTCGCATTTAGTTACTGTTGATGGTATTGATGGTACTTATTTTGCGGTTTGGGCGCCAACAGCAAAACAGGTTTCTGTAATAGGTGATTTTAATTATTGGATAGAAGGCGAGCACCAGCTCAATGTGCGATGGGATAGTAGTGGTATTTGGGAGGGTTTCATTCCGCTTGTTGAAAAAGGCAATACGTACAAGTATAAAATACAAAGCAATAACAACGATATAAAAACTGAAAAAGCAGATCCTTATGCCAGACGTTGTGAGCATAACCCGAATACAGCATCCATTGTTTGGGATGATAATTACAAGTGGAAAGATAAAGCTTGGATGAAAAAGCGTAAAAACCATAACGCTTTAGATGCACCATATTCTGTTTATGAAGTTCATTTAGGGTCTTGGAAAAGACATTTAGAAGAAGACCGTTTTTTGTCTTATTTTGAATTAGCTGATGATTTGGTAAACTATGTAAAAGACATGAACTTTACGCATGTTGAGCTTATGCCGATTATGGAATTTCCTTATGATCCATCATGGGGATATCAAGTAACTGGCTACTTTGCACCAACATCGCGTTTTGGTTATCCTGAAGAATTTAAATATTTAGTTGACAAACTTCATCAAAATGATATTGGAATTATTTTAGACTGGGTACCTTCCCATTTCCCTGAAGATACACATGGTTTGGGCTTTTTTGATGGCTCTAATTTATACGAGCACCCTGATCCCAAAAAAGGCTATCACCAAGATTGGAAAAGTTTAATTTTTAATTATGGTAGAAACGAGGTAAAATCCTTTTTAATAAGCAATGCTGTTTTTTGGATGGATCAATACCATGCCGATGGCTTGCGTGTTGATGCCGTAGCGTCTATGTTATTTTTAGATTATTCTAGAGAAGATGGCGAATGGGAACCAAACGAATTCGGTGGAAGAGAAAACTTAGATGCCATAGCTTTTTTAAAAGAGCTTAATGAAGAAATATATGCGTCTTTTCCTGATGTACAAACCATTGCTGAAGAATCAACAGCTTTTCCAGGGGTTTCAAAACCCGTGTTTTTAGGTGGGTTAGGTTTCGGTATGAAATGGATGATGGGTTGGATGCACGATACTTTAGAGTATTTTGGAAAAGATCCTATTTACAGAAAATTTCATCAAAACGATATCACTTTCAGCTTAGCCTATGCATTTACTGAGAATTTTATGCTTCCGCTTTCGCATGATGAAGTGGTTTATGGTAAAAACTCCATTTTGGGTAGAATGCCAGGTGATGAGTGGCAGCGGTTTGCGAATTTACGTTTGTTGTTTGGTTATATGTTTACACATCCAGGTACCAAACTCGCCTTTATGGGTACTGAGTTTGGGCAATATAACGAATGGAATTTCCAGGAGAGTTTAGATTGGAACTTATTGGAGTTTAAACCCCATAAAGACTTTCAAAACTATTACAAAGCCTTAAATACTTTTTATAAATCTACTCCTGCTCTTTTTGAAAAAGGATTTTCTAATGAAGGTTTTGAATGGATTAGTTATGACGACCATGAAAACTGTGTGATCTCCTATATAAGAAAAGGAAAAAAACCTGAAAACAATGTTGCTGTTGTTTGTAATTTAACACCAACCGTTAGAGAAAACTACAAAATTGGGGTGCCAGTAAAAGGTAAACTTAAAGAAATCTTCAATAGCGACTCTGCAGCATTTGGAGGTAGTGATGTTGTAAACAAAAAATTAATACCTATAAATAAAAAACCTTGGAACGGTAAGGATTTTTCCGCAAATGTTACTTTAGGCCCTTTGGCAGTAACCATTTTCGAATTTAAACCTTAACCTTTAATCCAACATTTTTTGAAGTGCTTTATTCTAAATATCCTTCTTTTTATTATGAACTGGTTTAATCTTTAGCGTTATCTCAAAACTTCATCTTAAAATTTGGATATTAATTTTAAATCGTTTAAAGTAATTTAAAACAGTTGACCTGTGAGCCGTTATATTTTATATAATTATATGCCATATTATTTGAATTTTAAATAACGTTTCATTTGTTTTTTTGATAAAAACAACCGTACAAGATACATTTAATTTAGTATTTTCGTCAATTATTATTTATTTGTGATTTATGATATTAAATACAGAATTAGAATATAAAGGGAATCTATTCCCATCAAATATAACAGATTATAAAAAGGACGTAGACGTACTACATTTTTCAACTTCAAACCATGTAATTCTAAAACTTACAGTATTACGGGATAGTGTGTTTCGTTTCACTTATGCAACGGTTGGCAAATTTGAAAGAGACTTCTCTTATGCTATAGATAAAGAGGCTAGTAGAGGCTATAATCATTTAGAAATTTCTAATGGTGATGATGAAAAATATATAATAACCACTTCAAAACTAATTTGCCATATCCATAAATCAGATTTAAGAGTATCCCTTTATGATGCATTGGATAACAAAATTATTTGTGAAGACGAACTTGGTTTTCATTGGGAAGAAAGTTATGAATTAGGAGGTGATATTGTTAAAATGAGTAAGGCCGCTCAAAGTGGTGAAAGTTACTATGGTCTTGGAGATAAACCAGAACATTTAAACCTGAAAGGGCGCCGATTTGAAAATTGGGCGACTGATTCTTATGCTTTTGGTAAGAATACGGACCCAATATACAAAGCTATTCCTTTTTACACGGGTTTACACAATGGAAAGTCTTATGGTATTTTCTTCGATAATACATTTAGAACGTATTTTGATTTTTGTAGTGAGCGTAGAAATGTAACTAGTTTTTGGGCGCAAGGTGGTGAAATGAATTATTACTTCATTTACGGCCCTAAAATGCAAGATGTTGTTGCTAGCTACACTGATTTAACAGGAACTCCCGAACTACCACCATTATGGGCCTTAGGGTATCACCAGTGTAAATGGAGTTATTATCCAGAATCAAATGTAAAAGAAGTAGCAGCAAAGTTTAGGGAACTAAAAATACCATGTGATGCTATTTATTTAGATATCGATTATATGGATGGCTTTCGATGTTTTACTTGGAACAAAGATTATTTCCCAGATCCAAAACGCATGGTAAAAGAACTGGCTGACGATGGTTTTAAAACCGTTGTGATCATCGATCCAGGTATAAAAATTGATAAAGAGTACAGTGTATTTAAAGAAGGCTTAGAGAAAGATTATTTCTGTAAGCGTGCCGATGGCCCTTACATGAAAGGTAAAGTTTGGCCTGGGGAGTGTTATTTCCCAGACTTTACAAGACCAGAAGTAAGAGAATGGTGGGCAGGTTTATTTAAAGAACTTATAGAGGATATTGGTGTAAAAGGCGTTTGGAACGATATGAACGAACCCGCTGTAATGGATGTTCCGGGAAAAACATTTCCACCAGATGTTCGTCATGATTACGATGGCAATCCATGTAGCCATAATAAAGCACACAATATTTATGGCATGCAAATGGCCAGAGCCACGTACCATGGTTTAAAACGTTATAATTATCCTAAACGCCCATTTGTAATTACGCGTTCTGCATATTCTGGAACACAACGTTATACCTCAACTTGGATGGGCGATAATGTGGCAACCTGGGAACATTTACAAATAGCGAATATACAAGCACAACGTTTAGCCTTATCTGGATTCTCCTTTGCGGGGTCTGATATTGGTGGTTTTGCTGAACAACCAAATGGCGAATTGTATGCACGTTGGATTCAATTAGGTGTATTTCACCCATTTTGTAGAACCCACTCTTCTGGAGACCACGGGGAGCAAGAACCTTGGGCTTTTGATAATGAAATAATAAATGTTGTTCGTAAATTTATTGAAATTAGATATCAATTATTACCGTATTTATATACCGCATTTTATCAATATTCACAGGATAACGTGCCCATGCTAAAATCTTTAGTGCTTTTTGATCAAGATGACGCACAAACACATTATAGAACAGATGAGTTTATTTTTGGTAACCAAATCTTGGTTTGCCCTATAAATGAGCCTAATTCTAAAGGTAGGCGTATGTACATCCCAAGAGGTAATTGGTATAACTATTGGACCAATGAAATTATTATTGGAGGTAAAGAAACCTGGGTAGATGCAGATTTAGATAGTATGCCATTGTTTATTAAAGCAGGAGCTATAATACCCAAGTACCCTGTACAACAGTATGTTGGCGAAAAAGAAATTGAACAGCTTGCCCTTGATGTATATTATAAAATCGGTAAAGAGGACTCTGAACTATATGAGGATGCTGATGATGGATATGATTACAAAAAAGGGCGCTATAGCTTAAAGAAATTCAATTTAGCTGGTAACTGTAAAAAACTTATTATTAGAATTCATAAAAGAGGTAATTATATAACGCCTTACAGTACTTTTAAAATTAACTTAATAGGCCTTCCTTTTAAGGTGAAGTCTATAAAAATTGATAACGAAGATGTAAATCTTAAAGATGTTGAATTTGAAAACAATACATTGGTTGTTACCAAAGAATTTACAAATCTTCAAATTATAGGATAGAGAACAACACTATTGAAAATAAAAGCCTTTTTGTGAAAACGAAGAGGCTTTTTGTTTTTTTGACTTGACTTTGTTTAATGTGGTACATAAACGATATCAATACAATTTATATCCGAAAAGACCATTAAACGAACCTTTTAAAAAATCACAATTATTAGTCCTTTAAAAATATAATCAACTCAAACCTCCTCAACATCAAAGGGCTTTCCAAAATATACTAATTGATAATCTTTTTCAATCTTATCTACTTCTAAATTATATGAAGAAATTATATGAAGTTCACCTTCTAAATCTTTTATAAATAAAGGAATGATGTCTTTGTCTTGGTTCGTTATTTTAATCAAACTCTCATAGTGCTCCTTGTCTTCTAGATCAATTTCCTGAATGGAAGGATGTCGTCTTGTTAAGTCCATTAAAGAGTTAAAATCATCTTTATGTGAAAACAAACCTTCCTTTGGGTTGTTGTTATCGTCTAACATTTCTTGAGTTGAAACCAATCTAAAAGAGCCATTTTCACCAAACTGTTTACCAAATTTGTTTATTGCATATTTATTAATGTCAGAGTTACCTGTTAACGCCATTAAATATCCCACATCGCTCAATTCAATATTATCCATTAGTGTATCAGAATAAATATTGGTGGTCATAGCCTCTAAACCTAATTCTTTTGCTTTTTTAATATTTGTTTCATTACTATCAATAAGCACAACGTGTCTTCCATTAGTTTCAAGATAGTGCCCTAGTAGTCTTGAGATTTTAGACGCACCTATTATTAGAATCCCTCCAGATTTGTTAAGAAAAACACCTACTAATTTAGCAAATAATCTTGCTGTAGTTGCATTTAATAACACGGTACCCAAAACTATCATAAAAACTAAAGGCGTAATATATTCCGCACCTTCTACACCCTTATCAGCAAGCGTTAAACCAAATAACGACGCTATACCAGCAGCGACTATACCTCTAGGCCCAACCCAACTAATAAAAAGTTTTTCATTTAGTTTTAATTTAGATCCTTGGGTACTTAAGAAAACACCTATTGGTCTGATAACAAAAACCACTAATGCAAAAAGCACCGCAGAATTCCAGTTATAAATTAATAGTAAATCCTCTATATTAATATTTGCGGCAAGTAAAATGAATAAAATTGAGATAAGTAAAACGCTCAAAGATTCCTTAAAATAAAGAAGTTCTTTTAGATAAGGTGATTTAGAATTTCCTAATACCATACCCATTACTACAACTGCAAGTAAACCAGACTCATGTGCAAAAGTATCTGACAAAACAAAAACGCCCAATACTGCTGCTAACGCAAAAACGTTTAGTAGGTAATGAGGAATCCATCTTTTGTTTATAGAAAAATTTAGGGCATGAGCAAATGTAAACCCAAATGTAGACCCAAATAAAACAATTTTTCCAAACTCTATTAGTGCTGTTTTAGTAAATTCTTCTCCTTGGCCAACACTAATAAACTCAAAAACAAGTACTGCAACTAAAGCCCCAATGGGATCTATTAAAATACCTTCCCATTTTAAAACTGCTGAAACATCTTTTTTTAAAGGGATGTTTCTTAAAATTGGCGTTATAACTGTAGGCCCAGTAACAATAATTAATGCTGAAAACAAAAACGATATCTCCCAACTTAAATAAAATACAAAATGCGCCGCCAAAGCTGCACCAAAAAATGTTACTAAAACGC
>CAXBID010000019.1:0-26021 GCA_963975495.1 uncultured Flavobacteriaceae bacterium
AATAAAGACTTTAGGTCATTTTTAAATTCATTATTGAAGATAAAAAAAGAGAACAAAATTTTAAATTTTAGATACTTCAAATTTGACATCCCACCTCGCAGGTCTTGACTTTATAGATATTTTGATAGTAAAAACAATATCAAACTATTTTTTATCCAATTAAAAAAGTTTAAATGAGTTCATGTACTAAAATGTAAAATATCTTATAAAATTCTTCGTGCTTCATAAAAAGCCTTTAGCCAATAGGTTTCATTAAGCCCTGATATAATAACGCCTTGTCTGCTTGTTGCGTGAATAAATTTTATGTCGTTATCACGGATGTCAACAATTAGTCCAACATGATTGACTGAGTTTCTTCTGTTTCCAGTTTTAAAAAATAGTAAATCACCTTTAAGTACTTTTTTAAGTTGAATTTTATCTCCCTTTTTAGCCATATCCCTGGAAATTCTGGGTAGAATAATATCATTTGCCCGAAACGACTCGAAAACTAACCCCGAACAGTCCATTCCAGATTTTGTAGTGCCGCCCCATTTATAACGTACACCTTCAAAATTTTTAGCATAATCTATAATATATTCTGCCTTAGTTTTACTGGATTCTTCTTCCCGTTCTTCATTTTCAAAAGCAATGTTACTGTTAGGGTTTTTAGTTTCTCTGTCTTTCGATTTTTTAGTGATGATTTTAGAAGAATTTGCTTTTTTGCTTTTAGCTCGTTTTGAAGATTTACAGTTGCTAAAACTCAAAAGTAAAATAAATATAACCAGACCTTTTTTCATCTAAAAACTAAGCTTTTATTGCATTGTAAATTAAACTAGCCGTTTTTTGGCTAGCACCTTTTCCTCCGAGAGCCTTTTCTAATTCGTAATAATCAACATATAGTTTTTTCCGGGTTTCAGGATTCAAAATATGTTCTAATTCTTTTTTGAGTCTTTTCTTGTTGAAATCATTTTGAATAAGTTCCGTAACCACTTCTTTATCCATAATTAAATTTACTAACGAAATAAACTTGAGTGTTATTATACGTTTTGCAATTTGATACGAAATGGCATTGCCTTTATAACAAACTACTTGTGGGACTTTAAACAATGCGGTTTCTAAAGTCGCGGTACCCGATGTTACTAGTGCTGCTTTAGAAACACTTAATAAATCGTAAGTTTTATTTGAAATAAAATGCACATTCGCCGACTTAATAAATGTTTGGTAAAAACTAAAATCTTGACTTGGTGCTCCAGCGATAACAAATTGATAATTTGGAAAATCATCAACCAAACTAAGCATCACCGAAAGCATTTTTGTAATTTCTTGCTTTCTGCTTCCCGGTAATAAAGCTATTATTGGCTTATCACTTAACTTATATGTTTTTCTAAATTTAGAAGGGTGAACTTGCTTTCTGTTTATAATGCCATCAATTAATGGATGTCCAACAAAAGTGACATTGTAACCATGTTTTTTATAAAAATCCTTAACAAAAGGGAGAACAACATACATAGCATCAATATCGCGTTTTATCGCTTTTATCCTTCCAGATCTTGATGCCCAAACTTGCGGGGAAATATAGTAATGCGTTTTAAAACCTTCTTGTTTTGCCCATTTGGCAATGCGTAAATTAAACCCTGAATTATCAATAAAAATGACAACATCAGGATTAAATGCTTTAATGTCTTCTTTACAAAACGAAATAAACTTGAATATTTTGCGAAGGTTCATAATAACTTCAGCAAAACCCATAAAAGCACGTTCCTTATAATGTTTTACCAAAGTACCGCCAATAGCTTGCATAAGGTTACCACCCCAAAACCGAATATCAGCATTTGCATCCTCGTTCAGCAATGCCTTCATTAGGTTTGAGCCATGTAAATCGCCTGAAGCTTCTCCTGCAAGGATATAATACTTCATATATTAAAATAGTTTAAAAACAAAGGTAAAAACCGCAATAAAAACGGTAATTAACAAAACACCCCTGGCACGATAATCTTGTTTCTTTTTAATAAAAACAAAAAAAGCAATTAAGTTTAAAACAGCCCCTAAGCTTATAAGTTTTCCTAGAAAACCTTCTTTTGCAGCGGCTTCAATTACTTTTACAAAATCATCACCTTGCCCCAGTAAATTTGAAGCAATAAATAAGCCTATAGCATTTGCTATAAGTCCGACAAACATGCCGATAAAAATTTCTTTTTTCATTTATGCTGAATTTATTTCAGTATCATTTAAATTCCAAGTGTTTAAGTCTTTTATAAAATAGTGCGCTGTTAAATCAAATTGCACGGGAACTACTGAGACGTAATTGTTTTCCAGTGCCCATTCATCAGTGTCTTCGCCACCATCTAAATTAACAAATTTTCCGGTTAACCAATAGTAATCTTTACCATTTGGCGTTTTCCGTTTATCAAATTCCTCAACCCAATTAGCTCTGGCTTGTCGGCAAACTTTTATGCCTTTTATTTTGTCTTTTGTAATATTAGGAATGTTAACATTTAAAACTACACCATTTGGTAAGCCTTCTTTTAATACGTTTTCAGTAATCGTTTTCACGTGTTTTTTGCACCCTTCAAAATGAGCGTTCCAAGAGTAATCCAATAATGAAAACCCAATAGCAGGAATACCCTCAATACCAGCTTCTAAAGCAGCACTCATAGTACCAGAGTAAATAACATTAACTGAGGAATTTGATCCATGGTTGATCCCCGAAACACACAAATCTGGTGTTCTTGGTAAAAGTTCTCTAATTGCTAATTTCACACAATCGGCAGGTGTTCCAGAGCAACTATATTCTTTATGCGTGCCATTATTTATATTAACTTCCTCAGCATATAATGTAGAATCTAAAGTAATGGCGTGCCCCATACCACTTTGCGGACTATCTGGCGCTACCACAACCACATCTCCAATAGTATTCATAACATCAATCAATGTTCTGATGCCAGGAGCATTAATGCCATCGTCGTTGGTTACTAAAATTAGTGGTTTTTCCGTCATATTTGTCTTTTAAATAGCATCGCTAAAATACATAATTTAGCTTGTAAACGATTAAATTCTTTCCTTTAACAAAAAATTAGTAGCAAATACAATAATTGGCATAGTTTTTTCTTTAATTTAGACAAATTAATGTTACCCTTATTAAAGCTATGGAATTTTTAATGATGAGAAAAATTATGAAGAGTAAATATAAAATTTTATCACTTGTACTGTTATTGGCGTTCGCATCTTGCAGTTTCACCTCTAAAACTTTTAGTGACCCAGATAAAGACAAACTGTTAGTTCAGGTTATAACGTTTGTTTTGGAACAAGGTCATTTTGATCCTATTGAGTTGGATGATGAATTTTCAGCAGAATTATTTAAGGACTATCTTGAAACTGTCGATCCCGTGAAACGTTATTTCTATGAATCTGATTTTAAAGATTTTGAAAAATTTAAATTAACTATTGACGATCAATTAAAAGTTTCAGATATCACCTTTTTTAACATAGTTAACGAACGTATGCTAAAACGTCTTGAAGAAGCTAAAGCTATTTATAAAGATGTTTTGTCACAGCCTTTTGATTATACTCTAGATGAGGATTTTGATACCGATCATGAAAATAAACCATTTCCAAAAAACAAGAAGGAAATGAGAGAGCGTTGGAGACAACAGCTTAAGTTTTCTACACTTTCCAATTACGATGATATTTATACCCAAGAGCAACTCGCTAAAGAAAAAGATCCTTCTTATGAGATGAAAACTCCAGCAGAAATTGATGCAGAGGCTCGTGAAGCCACTTTAAAATCTTTAAACATCTATTTTGAAGATTATATTGATGACCAAAGACGCGAAGATTGGTTTGCTATTTATGTGAATACTATTGTTGAGGAATTCGATCCGCATACGTATTATTTAGCACCTAAAGGTAAAGAAGATTTCGATCAACGAATGTCTGGAAAATTAGAAGGTATAGGCGCAAGACTTCAAAAAAGAATGGATCACATTAAAATTGTTGAGCTTATTTCTGGAGGTCCAGCTTGGAGAAGTAAGGAGCTTGAAGTAGAAGATGTTATTTTAAAAGTGAAGCAAGAAGATGAAGAGTTTCCTGTAGATATTGTTGGGATGCGTATTAACGATGCCATAAAATATATTAAAGGACCAAAAGGAACAAAGGTAACTTTAACAGTAAAAAAGGTTGATGGAGCCATTAGGGATATTACCATTACCAGAGATATTGTTGAACTTGTTGAAACCTATGCAAAATCTTCGGTTGTTGAGAAAAACGACAAAAAATTTGGAGTTATTAACTTACCGGCTTTTTATGTGGATTTTGAAGATTATAAAAACATTAATGCAGCCAAAGATGTAAAGGCAGAAATTGAGCGATTAAAAGCAGAAGGAATGGAAGGTTTAGTGCTCGATTTACGAAACAACGGCGGTGGATCATTACCCGCAGTAGTTGAAATGGCTGGTTTGTTTATTAAAGATGGTCCTATTGTGCAAGTACGTTCTACAGGCGAAACTAAAGAAGTTTTAAAAGATAGGGATAAGTCTATTACTTGGGACGGCCCATTGGTTATTTTGGTTAACGAGATATCGGCTTCGGCTTCCGAAATTATGGCTGCAGCAATGCAAGATTATAAAAGAGCAGTTGTTATAGGTAGCAAACAAACTTACGGTAAGGGCACTGTGCAAAACGTCATCAATTTAAATAATATGCTAAGAAATAGTAGCAGTGGCGATTTAGGTGCTTTGGCCTTAACTACGCAAAAATATTATAGAATTAATGGTGGGTCTGTACAATTAGAAGGTGTTAAAAGTGATGTAAAAGTACCTGGACGATTTAGTTTTATTGATGTAGGTGAAAAGGATAAGGATAATCCGTTACCTTATGATGAAATTGATGCAGCAGATTTTACACCTTGGGAACACTATTTTGATTATCAAACAACTATAGCCAAAAGCGAAGAGCGTATGAAAAGTAATGCCCAAATGAAGCTTATTGAAGAAAATGCAAGATGGGTAAAAAGCAAAATTGATGAAACTGTATTTTCTTTAAATTATGAAAAATATAAAGCGAAACTAGATAGTAACGAGGAAGAAGCGAAGCGTTTTGATGCTATTTCAAACTATAAAACAAACTTAACGTTCAATTCGCATGGATATGAAAAATCATTGTTTGAACAAGATACTACCGATTTAAAAGAAAAGCGTGAGCGTTGGCACGAAAGCTTAAGTCAGGATATATACATTGAAGAAGCTCTAAATGTTTTAGAGGATTTAAAATTAGCCTACCCAATAAAAAAAGTAGCTTCTACAGTTAAAAACTAAAACCATTTATGGGTCATAAATCTAACTCATTAAAACAGTTAGCGCTCCAAAAGTTTAAAAAGAACTTTTGGGGCGTTTTTAGTTTTTGGTTTATTGTTTTTGTAGGTTTTATTTCAGTGTTTGCTTATGTTTTTGCGCCCGATAATTCGCAATATGCAAACCAAATGCATTTGGCTATTCACTCGAAAAAACCAGGTTTTAAAGTCGCAATGCTCACTATGCCTTCACAATTGGAAGTCAAGCAAAGTGTTTTTGATAAACTGTTCTTTGGAAAGAAAAACACAGATACCGAAGTTCCTATTACAGAATATGTTATTCAAGATGAAACTTTAATATACACCGAATATGCCTCTGATGGTTTGGAAGGTGTTGAAAAAGAAATCCCTTTAAATAAGTTTCCCAACAACGACGCTACTGGCTTTATAAAAGAAAAATCATTTTTGTTTGGAACCGATAAATATGGACGTGATTTACTAAGTCGTGTATTAGTAGGTGCACGAATTTCCTTTTTTATTGGTTTTGTGGCTGTATTTATTTCGTTGGTAATTGGCATATTTATGGGAAGTGTAGCGGGCTATTTTGGTGGAAAAGTAGATGCTATTATTATGTGGATTATCAATGTGACCTGGTCTATCCCAACCTTATTATTGGTTATTGCAATCACTTTAGCTTTAGGCAAAGGGTTTTGGCAGGTGTTTATTGCAGTAGGTTTAACCATGTGGGTAGAGGTAGCTAGGGTAGTGCGCGGACAAATTATTAGTGCCAAGGAAATGCAATATGTTACAGCTGCTAGAGCTTTGGGTTATAAAGATTACAGGATTATTACCAAACATATTTTACCTAATATTATGGCGCCAGTAATTGTTATTTCGGCAGCTAATTTTGCAGCGGCTATTTTAATTGAAAGCGGACTTAGTTTTTTGGGTATTGGTGCGCAACCACCCATGGCAAGTTGGGGAGCCATGATTAAAGACCATTACAATTATATTATACTCGGGAAACCGTATTTGGCTGTTATACCGGGGCTTTGTATTATGGGTTTGGTTATGGCATTTATGCTTATTGGAAATGCGCTACGTGATGCTTTGGATGTAAAAACATAACTATTCTGAATTAGTTTTATCCCAATAACTCCAAGATTTTTTGCCAAACATTTTTATCTATAGGAATGCCATTTTTCAAATTCTTTTTTGTGGCTTGTAAACTTCTTTCCCCAGGATAGTAAGTTTTATCTCCAGCGTTCATAGGTTCAACATTATGAGTATAATCGATAATTTCGTTGATAAGTTTTTCTTGCAAACTTTTATCTCCAAATATATCAGGGTATATACAAAGATAGATTTGGGAAACACCTGTTTCATAAGGTTTTAAGCCTATTTTATAAGTAGAATCTCCAGCCGCCAATAGAGTGGCTAGCATATCTAAAATCATTGAAAAAGCTGAGCCTTTCCAATATCCAATAGGCAATGCGCGTTCGTTAGATAATATTTTTTCTGGATCATTGGAGAGCTCATCATTGTCATCCCATCCCCCAGAGTAAGGTAGTTTTTCGCCTTTTAGTTTATAATCATTCATTTTTCCAAATGAAAATTGAGAGATAGCCATATCCAATACTACATGACCCTCAGCTCTTGGTATGGATACAACATATGGATTATTACCCAATCTACTATCTTTACCGCCCCATGGAGGCATGCTAGGTTGTGTATTTGTAAATATGATGGAAATGCAACCCGCTTCTGCTGCTTGCCATCCGTAAGTGCCGCCCCGCATCCAGTGGTTGGTATTACGCAAAGCAACCATGCCCATACCATGAAGTTTTGCCAATTCAATGGCTCTATTTGTACACTGCGTAGCATTTGTAATGCCTGGTCCAAAATGGCCATCCCATCTTTCAATACAGCCAAAAGATTCTACTTTTTCTGCTTCAGCATCAATTTTTATAATCCCCTTTTCTACATATTCAATAAAAAGTGGCACACGGTTAATGCCATGAGAGTTTACGCCTGCTAAGGTATTTTCGGCAAATACTTTAGCCATGAGTTTTGCTTTTTCTTCTGAAAATTGATGTTTTTTAAACAGTTTGTAAAGTACATGCTGCATTTGGTCAAATGGAATTTGCATGGTTTTTGGATTTTTTATCTTGTGATATGACTGTAATAATGTAATTCCATTTTTAAATAATGAATGATATTTTAAGTGATGCGAAATTAGACATTTTTATAATAAGGGCAAGCGAGAAGAATTCTAAGAAGTGAAATTTGGATTTAAATCCATTTTGTCATTTAACTCCTCAATATAATTTAAAACATCATCTTTCCCAATATCTTTAGAAGATGAGGTTATAAAGTAATTCGGCATAGCTTCCCAAGTTTCTAAAAGTATAGCTTTATAGTCTGCCACATGGCGCTCAATAGCTTTGGGTTTAAGCTTATCGGCCTTTGTGAAAATTATAGAAAACGGAATTTTATTTTCGCCCAACCATTGCATAAACTCCAAATCAATAGGTTGCGGTTCGTGTCTAATATCAACCAAAACAAAAGCAGTAACAAGTTGCTTGCGTAAACCAAAATATTGGGTTATAAATTTTTGAAATACCTTTTTTGAACTTTTTGAAACACGCGCATAACCATAACCTGGTAAATCTACCAAGTGCCAGTTTTTATTAATTAAAAAATGATTTATTAGTTGTGTTTTTCCAGGTCTACCCGAAGTTTTTGCCAAACTTTTTCGGCTAGTCAACATATTAATTAACGATGATTTCCCAACATTACTTCTACCAATAAAAGCATATTCGGGCAACATACTTTTCGGGCATTTAGCAACATCAGAATTGCTTACAATAAATTCGGCAGATGTGATTTTCATATTTTGTCATTCCCGAGAAGTCGGGAATCTCTTTAATTGAACTTTGTTTTTAATAATACTTGAATTTGATAGGGTTTCTTTCACCTCTGCTTTGGAGAGGTAGAAACGGCCTAAAGCAGTTTCGGATAAGGCTTTTTAAAACCCTCTTTTTTGCAACCAAGCATCTAAAACAGCGTTAAACTCGTCAGGATGTTCCATCATAGCGGCATGCCCACATTTATCAATCCAAAACAATTCAGAATCAGGTAACAATTCGTTAAATTCTTCAGCAACTTCAGGTGGTGTTACGTTGTCATTTTTACCCCAAATAATACATGTTGGCGTTTTCATTTTTGGTAAATCTTTCGCCATATTATGCCTAATAGCACTTTTAGCAATAGCCAGGGTTTTTACGAGTTTATTACGGTCGTTTACAGTGTGGTAAACTTCATCTACAATTTCCTTAGTCGCCACAGCAGGGTCATAAAATACATCTTGAGCTTTCTTTTTAATAACCTCGTAATCACTACGTTTTGTGTAACCACCGCCCATAGCGCTTTCGTATAGCCCAGAACTACCTGTAATAATTAATGCTTTTACTTTTTTGGGGTACTGTTTTGTAAAATACAAACCAATGTGCCCGCCTAAGGAATTTCCAAGTAAGATAACTTCATCAAAGCCTTTAAATTCAATAAAGTCATGTAAATATTTAGCGAAACTTTTAACGTTGGTTTTTAATAAAGACCTTGTGTAAATAGGGAGTTCGGGGATAATAATTTTATAACCTTTTGCACTAAAAAAATTTGAAACAGCATCAAAGTTGCTTAAGCCTCCCATTAGGCCGTGTAGCACTATAATTGGAGTGCCTTCACCTGCTTCAATATAACTGTAGTTTTTTTCCTTTTTTAAAGTATGCGCCATTAATCAATAAGTCGTTACGTTAAAAACAAATATAGTTAAATCATTCATATTTCAACGTTTTTAATTCGAAGCCAAAAATAAAGGTTTTATTCAAGATGTTAACAATCTGTTGATTTTTTAATCTTTTCCAATAATCTGTTGAGTGTAGCTAATAATATGGTTTTTGTCCACTTAAAATCTTCATTAAACGGTTTTTAATCAAAAATTTATTAACAAAGTGGTATAATGTGGTAAAAAGTGGTATATTTTTCAATATATTTGAATCTTAAACTATTAAACTTTAGTAAACCGCATTGGATTTAATAACAGGAACATACGATTGTAAAGTAGATGCCAAAGGCAGACTTATGATGCCTGCTGCGATAAAAAAGCAGTTGGCTTCGGTTTTGCAAGCTGGTTTTGTGTTGCGTCGTTCGGTGTTTCAAAAATGTTTGGAGTTGTATCCGATGACCGAATGGGAGGCGTTGATGCAGAAAATGAACAAACTCAATAAATTCAAAAAGAAGAATAACGATTTTATAAGACGGTTTACAGCAGGTGCTAAAATTGTTGAAGTTGATGTGAATGGGCGTTTGTTAGTGCCTAAGGATTTAACTGTTTTTGCAAAAATTTCAAAACATATTGTAGTGGCTTCGGCTATTAACATTATTGAAATTTGGGATAAAGATTTATACGAACAAGCTATTGATGACGCGGCTATAGATTTTGCGGATTTGGCTGAAGAAGTAATGGGACAAGACGATGATGACCATGGAATATCATAACCCGGTGCTGTTAACTGAAACGGTTGACGGTTTAAAAGTCAAAGAAGATGGTATTTATGTGGATGTGACTTTTGGTGGTGGCGGCCACAGTAAAGAAATATTAAAAAGACTTGGTGATAAAGGAAAGTTGTTTGCTTTTGATCAAGATTTAGACGCTCTTGAAAACACTATTGATGATGCTCGATTTACATTAATAAATGAAAATTTCAGATTTACAAAACGCTTTTTGCGGTTTCATGGTGTGAAAAAAGTAGATGGCATTTTAGCGGATTTCGGTGTGTCATCACATCAATTTGATGTGGCTGAACGCGGATTTTCTACACGTTTTGAAGCGGATTTGGATATGCGTATGAATCAGAATAATAAATTGTCTGCATATCACGTCATAAACGAATATGAAGAAGAGCGATTAAAACAAGTGTTTTTGCAATATGGCGAATTGAGACCTGCTCCAGCAATGGCAAGATTAATTATTGAGCACAGGCAAAATGAACCCATAATTACCAGTGCCCAATTAAAAACGGTGTTGGGAAAGTTTTTGCCACCACGACATGAAAATAAAGTGTTGGCCCAAATTTATCAAGCCATTCGTATTGAAGTGAACCAAGAGATTGAAGCCTTAAAAGAGTTTTTATTGCAAACACCAGAATTGCTAAATGATAAAGGACGGTTGAGTTTGATCTCCTATCACTCTTTAGAAGATAGATTGGTAAAGCGTTTTATAAGAAACGGCTTGTTTGAAGGGGAGCCAGAGCGCGATATGTTTGGAAATTTTGAAGTGCCATTAAAAAAAGTAAATGGTTTGGTAGTCCCGAGTCAAGAAGAGATTAAAATAAATAGTAGAGCTAGAAGTGCAAAACTTAGAATAGCTGAAAAATTATAATCCCATCCTTAATCCTTCCCAAAGGGAAGGAAGTTCTGCCGAAAATCAGGAAGTATGAAAATGTAAATATTAAAATATTAATAGAAAGGCTTTCCCCTTAGGGGAAATGTCCAAAGGACAATGGGGAATGAAGAAAAACATCTATAACATATTAAAAGGTACTTTTTTAGTCAGTGATGATTCGTTTAAAAATTGGCGTTTTATCATTTTTATTTCGGTTTTGGCAATTGTAATGATAGCAAGTT
Source organism: uncultured Flavobacteriaceae bacterium (assembly GCA_963975495.1). GTDB lineage: Bacteria > Bacteroidota > Bacteroidia > Flavobacteriales > Flavobacteriaceae > CAXBID01. The sequence continues at coordinate 10,952 of CAXBID010000019.1, forward strand.
CGCACAGTGCAGATAAAAAAGTACATGAAATAGCACGATTGAGTAATGAGGTAAAAGAAATGCGATCTGCATTTGTTGATGGCAGATCTAAACTTATGAGGCTTAAAATGGAGTCGGCAATTATAGCTAGAATGAAGGAAAAGGGAATAGCGCCTTCATTAGTGCCCGCAAAAAAGATAAAAGTTAAATCACAAAATTAAAGCAGACCTTGGCAGTAAACGAAAGAGGCATATTAAACAGATTATATTTTATAGCAGGATGTATGTTCATCTTTGGGCTTGCCGTGTTGTTTAAGCTGTTTAGTATTCAGTTTCTTGAAGGTGATAAATACAGGGCACTTGTTGAAAAACGCGATATTAAAAATGTTACTATTCCAGCAAATAGAGGAAATGTATATGCGGATGATGGTAGTTTGTTAGCCACATCAATTCCAAAATATAATATCGCCATTGATGCTGTGGTGCCACCCACGAATACCTTTGAGGAATTTATAAAACCGTTATGCGATTCGCTTTCAGGTTATTCAGGAAAATCTTCCAGTTATTATGAAAAGGCGATTAGGAAAGCACGTGCAAATAAAAATCAATATTTACTATTAGCTAAAAATATTAATTACACGGATTATACCCGATTCAGAAATTTTCCGCTTCTAAAACTTGGAGCTATTCCGGGTGGATTTATTGTTAACCAAACTACAAAGCGCGAGTTTCCAATGGGCGCTATTGCTCAGCGTTCAATAGGTTACGAGCGGTTTGATGAAAATGGTAATGTTACCAGAGCAGGAATTGATGGTGCTTTTGGTGAAAAATATTTGAGAGGAACAGACGGTAAACGATTAAAACAAAAAATAGGTAAGAATAAATGGAAGCCACTTACGGACTATAATCAAGTAGAGCCAAAAGATGGTTATGATGTTTATACTACTATTGATGTAAATATTCAAGATATCGCACACCATTCATTACTTGGTCAGTTGGAATATTATGAAGCTGAACACGGTTGCGTTGTGGTTATGGACGTAAAAACGGGTGAGGTTAAAGCCATTTCAAATTTAGCCAAAACAAGTAAGGGGAATTATTACGAAAAACGGAATTATGCCGTTTGGGAATCTCATGAGCCTGGATCGACATTTAAAGTGATGGCGTTAATGGCGGCTTTAGAAGACAAGGTTATTGATACGGCAACTCTTGTAGATACTAAAAAGGGAGTAAAAACATTTTATGGTAAAAGAATCTCTGATTCACATCATGGAGGTTATGGCGAAATATCAGCGGCAAGAGCATTGGAAGTGTCGTCAAACATTGGGTTGGCCACTTTAATTGATGATAATTATTCTAAAAACCCTAAACAATTTTTAAAACGAATTAAAAGTTGGAATCTTCACGAGCCGCTTGGGGTTTCAATAATGGGTGAAGGTATTCCAGATATTCCAGAACCAGGTGATAAAAAATGGAGTAAAAATGCATTACCGTCAATGGCATATGGTTACGGCTTAACGTTAACGCCGCTTCAAACACTTGCTTTTTATAATGCCATCGCCAATAATGGAGAAATGGTTAAACCAAGATTTATAAAAGCGGTTAAAGAGTTTGATAAAGCCATTGAAGTTTTTGGTAAAGAGGTTACTATAGACAAGATTTGTTCAGATAAAACGCTTGGTAAAATCAGAGGGATTCTAAAAAATGTGGTGCAGAGAGGAACGGGTTCTAAGTTATACTCACCCAATTTTTCAATGGCAGGAAAAACAGGTACGGCCCAAACAGAATATTGGATGGCAGATTGGAAAGAAAACAAAAGATATATCTCTTCATTTGTAGGCTATTTTCCAGCGGAGAATCCTAAATACTCTTGTATAATAGTTATTCATAAGCCCAGTATAGAAAAAGGGTATTATGGTGCCGATGTAACGGGACCAGTATTTAAAAGAATTGCTCAAAAAATATTTACTGATACACCTTTAATTGATGAAATAGAAACCCTTGAAGTGAAAGTAGCTTCTATTGAAAAAGAATATCTAAACTATTACAAAACCGCCAAAACCTATAAAACCATTATGCCAAATTTAGTTGGGATGCCCGCAATGGATGCTTTGGCACTTCTTGAAAATATGGATATTCAAGTTAAGGTAAAACTTAGTGGAAGTGGTATCGTAAAAGAGCAATCAGTAAACAAAAGCACAAAACTAAAAAATAATCAAACCGTCATTTTAAAAGCATCGTGATAGCGCTAAAAGACATATTGTATAAGGTAACCTTAAACGCCGTAGTTGGAAGTACTGGCATTAATATTAATGCGATTGATTTTGATTCTCGAAACATTATGAAAGGTGATGTGTTTGTTGCTATTCACGGGAGTTCTGTTGATGGACATAAATACATTGATGTAGCTATTATTAATGGTGCTATAGCCATTATTTGTGAAACGATTCCTGATAATTTGGAAGATGGGATTACTTATGTTGAGGTTGATGATTCCAGTAAAGCGTTAGCTATTATGGCTTCCAATTTCTATGATGTGCCTTCGGAAAATTTGAAGCTTGTTGGGGTTACCGGTACTAATGGCAAAACAACCGTAGCAAGTTTGCTGTACCAACTGTTTAAAAATGCAGGTTTTAAAGTAGGATTGCTATCCACGGTTAAAATATTGGTTGATAATAAAGAATATAAAGCAAACCATACTACGCCAGATTCATTGACTATAAATAAGTATTTACGAGAAATGAACGAAACTGGTGTTGAGTTTTGTTTTATGGAAGTAAGTTCTCATGGAATACATCAAAAGCGGACAGAGGGGTTGCATTTTGAGGGTGGCATTTTTACAAACTTATCACACGATCATTTAGATTACCATAAAACATTTGCTGAGTACCGCGATGTGAAAAAGTCATTTTTTGATTCGCTTTCTCCAAAAGCCTTTGCATTATCTAATGTGGATGATAAGAATGGATTGGTGATGCTACAAAACACGGTGGCTAAAAAATACACCTACGCTTTAAAAAGCTATGCGGATTATAAAGCCCAAATATTAGAAAATCAATTTGGGGGCCTTTTATTAAAGGTAAATGAAAGTGAAGTTTGGACGCGGTTAATCGGGAATTTCAATGCCTACAATGTTTTAGCTATTTACGCTACTGCGGAATTGTTAGGTCTTGAAAAAGTAGAAATTCTTCGTTTGATAAGTGGATTGGAAAGTGTTAGTGGACGTTTTCAGTATTTAATTTCAGATGAAAAAATAACGGCTATCGTTGATTATGCACATACACCAGATGCATTAAAAAACGTATTGGAAACCATAAATAGTATCCGTACAAAAAACGAAGAACTTATAACGGTTGTTGGTTGTGGAGGCGATAGAGATAAAACCAAGCGGCCAAAAATGGGGCACATTGCAACAGCTTTAAGCACAAAAGTGATTTTTACCAGTGATAATCCGCGAGGCGAAAAACCCGAAGATATACTTAATGAGATTGAAAAAGGTGTTGCCCCTCAAAACTTTAAAAAAGCATTAACTATTGTTGATAGAAAGCAGGCTATTAAAGCAGCTTGCCAGATGGCAAACCCTAATGACATCATTTTAATAGCAGGAAAAGGGCATGAAACCTATCAAGAGATAAAAGGGGAACGCTTTGATTTTGATGATTACAAAATAGTACAAGAATTTTTAACCGAGCTTAATAAGTAGTTCAAGCTTGAATAAAAAAAGTAAAATTAACTAAAGAACTCCGAACAGTCTCCTCTCCCTTTGGGGGAGGCTGGGAAGGGAAATAAATAATAGATAAATGCTGTATTACCTATTTGAATATTTAGAAAAGGAGTTTCAATTTCCTGGAGCTACTCTTTTTGGGTTTATAACTTTTAGGGCGGCTTTTGCTATGATTTTGTCGTTGTTAATTTCTACAATCTATGGTAAGCGTATTATCCGTTTTCTTCAAAAAAGGCAAATGGGCGAAACCATCAGGGATTTAGGTTTAGAAGGACAAACAGAAAAGGCTGGTACGCCAACAATGGGTGGTTTAATCATCATTTTGGCAACATTAATTCCTGTATTATTATTAGCTAAGCTAGAAAATATTTATGTCATTCTCTTAATAATTACAACCCTTTGGATGGGTACTATTGGTTTTATTGATGATTATCTAAAGAGGTTTAAAAATGATAAAGATGGACTAAAAGGGCGCTTTAAAGTGGCGGGTCAAATAGGTTTAGGACTTATAGTTGGGTTAACATTATTTTTTCATCAAGATGTAACTATGAAAGAAAAGTTACCTCTAGAGGAACAGCAAATTCTACTAGCTGAAAACCCGAACATAGAAGCTTCAAAGTTGTTTCAAGATGAAAAGAAATCTACTAAAACGACCATTCCTTTTGTAAAAGGAAATGAGTTTGATTATGCAGATTTAATTACATGGATTAATCCTAATCTAGAAAAATATGCATGGTTAATTTTTATTCTTATTGCCATAGTTATTGTAACAGGCGTTTCAAATGGTGCTAATTTAACAGATGGAATTGATGGTTTAGCTGCAGGAACTTCTGCAATAATTGTGCTCACTTTAGGCATTTTTGCGTGGGTATCTGGTAATATTATTTTTTCTGAGTACCTCAATATCATGTATATCCCAAGGGTTGAAGAAATCACTATTTACATAGCAGCTTTTGTTGGGGCGTTAATTGGTTTTTTATGGTACAACACCTATCCAGCACAAGTTTTTATGGGAGACACAGGTAGTTTGACTATTGGTGGAATTATAGCGGTAATAGCTATTGCAGTTCGTAAAGAATGGTTAATCCCTGTATTGTGCGGCATTTTTGTGGCAGAAAATTTATCGGTGATAATGCAGGTCAGTTGGTTTAAATATACTAGGAAAAAGTATGGAGAAGGACGTCGCATTTTTAAAATGTCGCCACTGCATCACCATTATCAAAAATTAGGATATCACGAAAGTAAAATAGTAACACGTTTTTGGATTGTTGGCATTTTGTTAGCCATTCTTTCCATAGTGACGTTGAAATTAAGATAAAAGCCCATCTCTTAATCTCTTCCCAAAGGGAAGAGAAACGATTGTGAATATGAAAAATGAATTAAAAAACGGAGATAGTTTGAAGCCCTCCTTTGGAGGGTTTGGGAGGCTTGTCATATTAGGAGGCGGAGAAAGTGGTGTAGGAACAGCACTTTTAGGAAAGGCAAAAGGGTTCGACGTTTTTGTTTCCGATAAGGGAAAAATAAAAGAGAAATACAAACAAGTTCTTATACATAATGAGATTGAATGGGAAGATGAAATACATACAGAGGCTAAAATTCTGAATGCTGACATCATAATGAAAAGCCCGGGAATTCCAGATAAAGTGCCTTTGGTAAAACAAATTCATGAAAAAGGGATTCAAGTGGTTTCAGAAATTGAATTTGCATCAAAGTTTACTGAAGCAACAATTGTTGGAATTACAGGAAGTAATGGTAAAACAACAACGGCCACATTAACGCATCATATTTTAAAACAAGAATTGAATGTTGGGCTAGCAGGAAACATTGGCGATAGTTTTGCAAGACATATTTTAGACCATGATTTTAAAAACTACGTGCTGGAGATTAGTAGTTTTCAATTAGATGATATCATCGATTTTAAACCAAAAATAGCAGTATTGCTAAACATAACTCCTGACCATTTAGATAGATATGATTATAAATTTGAAAACTATATCAAATCTAAATTCAGAATAGCCATGAATCAAACCAAGGATGATTATTTCATTTATGATGCCGATGATGAAGTAATCGTTAATCATTTGAAAAACAACCCAGTTCAATCCACATTATTGCCGTTTTCATTAGAAAAAATCATTGAAAACGGTGCGTATTTAGACAAAGAAAATATTAAAATAACTATAAATAACAACCAAATAATTATGCCAACAAATAACTTGACCCTCGAAGGAAAACATAATATTAAAAATGCCATGGCGGCCTCAACCGTTGCGCACTTATTAAAAATAAGAAAGCAAACCATTAGAGAAAGTTTAGAAAATTTTCAAGGGGTTGAGCATAGATTAGAGCATGTGCTTAAAATAAATAAAGTTCAGTACATAAACGACTCTAAAGCCACAAACGTCAATGCTACATATTATGCTTTGGAAAGTATGGATGCGCCAACGGTTTGGATTGTTGGAGGTGTGGATAAGGGCAATAATTACGAAGAGTTATTTCCGTTTGTGAACGAAAAAGTAAAGGCGATTATTTGTTTGGGTGTTGACAATGAAAAATTGATGGGCAATTTTGGTAGTATGGTAGATGTTATTATTGAAACACAGTTTATGAGTGAGGCAGTTAAAATTGCTTATAAAGTAGCAGAATCTGGAGATAATGTATTGTTGTCACCAGCTTGTGCGAGTTTTGATTTATTTGAAAACTATGAGGACAGAGGTCGTCAGTTTAAAAACGCAGTAAGAAATTTATAATCCCATCTTTCCCGATAGCTATCGGGATTCCCAAAGGGAAGAAACTGTTGTGGGGAATTAGCTGGATTTAATTCTGCAAGGTTTTAAAAACCTGAAAGATAAAAATAAATAATAAAATATGAATGGAAATGTTTCCCCTTTGGGGAAATGTCTGAAAGACAATGGGGCTACTATTTAAAAACATAAAAGGAGACAGGTTAATTTGGGCAATAGTAGCGTTGTTGGCCATATTGTCGTTCCTTCCTGTTTACAGTGCAGCGAGTGATTTGGCTTACAGTAAATACGATGGCAATACGTTTATCTCATTTGTAAAACACTTTATGCATTTGTTTTTAGGGTTTGCAATCATGTATGGGGTTCACAAAATACCATACAGATATTTTAAAGGTTTGTCTTTGGTTATGATACCAGTTGTTTTGGTGTTATTGGTTGTTACCATGATGCAAGGTACAGTTATGGGTGGCGCTAGTGCTAGCCGATGGATAAAAATACCAATAGTGGGTATGTCGTTTCAAACATCCACTTTTGCATTTGTTGTGTTGATGGTTTATGTGGCGCGATATATGTCGAAAATAAAGGATAAAGACATCACATTTAAAGCATCTATTTTGCCACTTTGGGGACCCGTATTTTTGGTATTGGCCTTAATATTGCCATCAAACTTTTCAACGGCAGCAATAATGTTTTTGATGGTAATGATACTAGTATTTATGGGAGGCTATCCCATACGGTATTTAGCAGTAATTATAGGAACAGGTATAGTCTGTTTAGTGTTTTTTGTAATGGTGGCTAAATTAACCACAGGGCCATTAAACGTAAAAGTAACGACTTGGGAAAATAGAATAAAAAACTATTCTAATGATGAAGATACACAAGCCGATTATCAAATTGAAAAAGCTAAAGTGGCTATAGCTTCTGGTGGTGTTACAGGTGTTGGACCAGGGAAAAGTATTCAAAAACATGCCTTACCACAGTCGTCATCCGACTTTATTTTCGCTATAATAATTGAAGAATATGGATTAATTGGTGGTTTTTCAATCATGATATTATATATGTGGTTGCTATTCAGAATTGTTATAGTGGCGCAAAAATCAGATACCATTTTTGGTAAGCTTTTGGTACTGGGAGTTGGTTTGCCAATAGTATTCCAAGCACTAATTAATATGGCGGTGGCAGTGGAGTTATTCCCGGTAACTGGGCAAACCTTACCATTAATCAGTAGTGGTGGAACCTCTATTTGGATGACCTGCTTAGCAATAGGCATTATTTTAAGTGTAAGTGCAAAAAGAGAGGAAATAAAAGAACAAGAAATAAGTGAAGATAACCCGTTAGAAATTTTGAGTGAAGCTATATGATTTAAGATATACGATTTTTGAATTACGACTAGAAGTATGAAACAAATATTAAAAGATAGAACAAAAAAATATGCATCTGATTGCTGGAATCTATGTACTAAGTTTCCGGTTTCAAGAGAGTATAATGCATTCTGTAATCAGTTAATAAGATGTTCAAGCTCGGTTGGAGCTAATTATAGAGCAGCATGTAGGGCAAAATCAGATGCAGATTTTATTAATAAATTAAAAATAGTAGAGGAAGAAGCGGATGAGAGTATGTATTTCTTGGAATTATTATTAGAAGTGAGTGATAAAGAGCATCAAGAAATGAAAAGATTACATGCTGAAGGGAATGAGTTGTTATCAATAATTGTTGCATCCATTAAAACTATGCGTAATCGTAAATCATAAATCGTGAATCGTAAATCTATCAAATATAAAATCATACTTTCAGGCGGAGGCACTGGCGGACATATTTATCCTGCCATAGCTATAGCAAACGAGCTGAAATTGCGTTTCCCAGATGCTGAGTTTTTATTTGTTGGTGCTAAAGATAGAATGGAAATGGAAAAAGTGCCACAAGCGGGATACCATATTAAAGGACTTTGGATTTCTGGATTTCAGCGTAAACTGACTTTAAAAAATGGCGCATTTCCATTTAAACTTATGAGTAGTTTGTGGAATGCCAGAAAAATAGTTAAATCTTTTAAACCAGATGTTGCTATTGGTACTGGTGGTTTTGCAAGTGGGCCTCTTTTACAAATAGCGGCTACAAACAACGTTCCTTGTTTAATACAGGAACAGAATTCGTATCCAGGTATTACAAACAAATTATTAGCTAAAAAAGCTAAAAAAATATGTGTGGCTTACGATGGTTTAGAGCGATTTTTTCCAAAGGATAAAATTATAAAAACGGGTAACCCAGTTCGACAAGGCTTATTGGGAGTTGAAGATAAAACAGTTGAAGCAAAAAATACTTTCGATTTAAAACATGGAAAGTACACGCTTTTAGTTTTAGGAGGAAGTCTGGGATCTCGTAGAATAAATGAGCTAATTGAAAAAGAGTTAGATTTTTTAGACACTCAAAATACTCAAATTATTTGGCAATGTGGCAAGTTGTACTATCAGCAATATAAAATTTATAATAACACAAATAATGTTCAAGTTTATGAGTTTTTAAATAATATGGATTTGGCTTATGCAGCAGCAGATATCGTTATTTCCAGAGCAGGAGCAAGTTCGGTTTCAGAGCTTTGTATTGTAGGCAAACCGGTGATTTTTATTCCATCGCCAAATGTTGCTGAAGATCATCAAACAAAAAATGCCATGGCCATTGTAAAAAATGATGCCGCAATCATTATTAAAGAAGAGGATTTAGAGGCTGATTTTGAAAACAAGTTTTCACAGTTAATAGCATCACCTGAAAAGCAAAAAATTTTAGGTGAAAACATAAAAAAATTAGCATTGGTTAATGCCACAAAGGATATAGCAGATGAGGTTGAGAAACTTTTAAGCCCATCTTCCGCCTTCCCAAAGGGAAGAAACTAAAAAAAATGAGTAAGAAAGAAACTAACATATCGTCCACTAAAAAACTCTTTCCCTTAGGAGTCCCGATAGCTATCGGGATGGGATGGGATAACGTTTATTTTATAGGTATTGGCGGCATTGGCATGAGTGCTTTAGCCAGATATTTTCATGCAAATAAAAAACAAGTAGCTGGATACGATAAAACGCAAACTGAAATTACAGATAGTTTAGTGGCATTGGGTATCGATATTCATTTTGAAGATAATATTGAACGAATAGATTCAATTTTTTTAAATCCTAAAAAGACTTTGGTAGTTTATACACCAGCAATTCCAAAAAACCATTCAGAATTAAATTATTTTCAAACGAATAATTTTAAAATATTAAAACGCTCGGAAGTTTTAGGATTAATAACGGAAAACACCTTTTGCTTAGCGGTTGCTGGTACTCACGGAAAAACAACTACAACAAGTATTTTAGGTCATTTAATGAATGAATGTAACGTGCCTGTTACTGCTTTTTTAGGAGGCATTAGCGAGAATTACAATTCAAATTTGATACTTAATGGCACTGAGGTTTCTGTTGTTGAAGCTGATGAATTTGATAGATCGTTTTTAACCCTATCACCAGATTTGGCCTGTATAACTTCAATGGATGCAGATCATTTGGATATTTACGGAGATGTTTCGGAATTAAAAAAATCATTTGTCGATTTTTCAAAAAAAGTAAAAGCAAATGGAACCCTTTTTATCAAAAACGGATTGCCATTAAAAGGCATTACTTATGGTATTGAAGATGATTCTGATTATACCGTTCAAAATATAAAAATAAAAAACGGCACCTATGTATTTGATGTAAAAACACCAAATACAGTGCTAGGAAATTTACAATTTAACCTACCTGGCAGACATAATTTGTCGAATGCATTAATAGCCTTGGCGATGGCTGTTGAATATGGTTGCCCTCACCGGCAGCTCGCCAAAGCTTTAGCATCCTATAAAGGTGTGAAACGACGATTTACCTATCATATAAAAACCGAAAATCTTGTTTTTATAGATGATTATGCGCATCACCCTGAAGAAATTAATGCAGTGCATCAAGCAGTGAGGGAAATGTATCCAGAAAAGAAAGTATTAGCTATTTTTCAACCGCATTTGTATAGTAGAACAAGGGATTTTATTGATGATTTTGCAGTAAACTTATCACAATTTGATGAACTTATTTTACTTGATATTTATCCTGCAAGGGAATTGCCTATTGAAGGTGTAACCTCAGAGTGGTTATTGGGTAAAATTGAAAATAAAAATAAAAAGTTAGTGACTAAAAAGGAACTATTAACTGAGATTAATAAAACATCAGCTCAAATTATATTAACCATTGGAGCTGGTGATATTGGGGAAGAAGTAAAGCATATAAAAAAAGGATTAAGCATTGCGAGTTAATTGGGGTTACATAAAAATGATTGTTTTGTTAGGCATAGTAGTCTTCTTATTCGCTTTTGCGTCAAATCGAAATGCTAACAAAAGTGTATCAAAACCAATTGTAAAATTTATTGGGGACAACAATCTTTTTATTACAAACGAAACTGTTAGTAAATTGTTAATACAAAATTATGGCAGCGTTAAAAACGTGCCTAAAGAAACTTTAGATTTGAATAAGTTAGAAAATGCCCTCAAATCTAATCCAATGATAAAAACTGCAGAAGTGTATGTTGCTGTAAATGGTACACTTAATGCTGAAATAGAACAAAAAACACCTATTGCAAGGGTAAGTACAAATGCATCTTATTATATTGATGACGAAGGTTTATATATGCCGTTATCAAACAATTATTCTGCTAGAGTACCACTAGTTACTGGTCATGTTGAAAAAAATAATTTAAAAAACATCTATAAAGTTGCAAACAAAATTATAGATGATGAATTTTTAAAAACCAATGTTATTGAAATTCATCAAAACGCTGATAAAAGCATTTCATTACGATTGAGACAGTGTAATTTTTTGGTGCAATTAGGAGATGTAAATTTTTTAGATAAGAAAATAAATAATTTAAAAGCGTTTTATCAAAAAAGTATAAAAGAAAAAACGCTTGATAATTACAGTAAAGTTAATTTACAGTTTGATAACCAAGTAGTATGTACCAAAACATAAACCATGGAGCATAATATAACAGTAGGCTTAGATATAGGGACCACAAAAATTGTGGCTATGATTGGTCGTAAAAATGAATATGGCAAAGTTGAGATTTTAGGCATCGGTAAGTCTAAAAGTTTGGGCGTGCATCGTGGTGTTGTTAATAATATTACGCAAACAATTCAATCTATTCAGCAAGCTGTGCAAGAAGCAGAAGTAGCTGCGGAATCTAAAATTGAAGGCGTTACGGTTGGTATTGCAGGACAGCACATTCGTAGTTTACAACATAGCGATTATATAACCAGATCAAATTCTGATTTGGTTATTGATGAAGAGGATATTGATAGATTAATCAATCAGGTGCACAAATTGGTGATGCTTCCCGGTGAGGAGATTATTCATGTTTTGCCACAGGAATACAAAGTAGATGGGCAGGCCGAAATAAAAGAGCCAATTGGTATGTATGGCGGGCGTTTGGAAGCTAATTTTCATGTGGTTGTAGGACAAGTATCTTCTATAAGGAATATTGGACGTTGCGTGCAAAGTGCGGGTTTAAATTTAGAAGGCATCACTTTAGAGCCTTTAGCCTCAGCGAATGCCGTGTTGAGTCAAGAAGAAAAAGAAGCAGGAGTCGCATTGATTGATATAGGAGGCGGAACTACAGATTTGGCCATTTTTAGAGATGGTATCATTCGTCACACAGCAGTTATCCCTTTCGGGGGAAATGTGATTACAGAGGATATTAAGGAAGGCTGTTCCATCATTGAAAAGCAAGCTGAATTATTGAAAATAAAATTTGGTTCAGCGTGGCCAGGTGAAAATAAGGATAATGAGATTGTTTCCATTCCAGGATTACGAGGACGGGAACCAAAAGAAATCACTTTAAAAAACCTGTCGAAAATCATTCACGCCCGTGTGGTTGAAATTGTTGAACAGGTTTATGTTGAAATAAAGAATTACGGACACGAAGAGCAAAAGAAAAAACTAATTGCAGGTATCGTTTTAACCGGTGGTGGTAGTCAATTAAAACATCTAAAACAATTAGTAGAATATATAACAGGAATGGATACCAGAATTGGATATCCGAACGAGCATTTAGCTGGCGATAGTGATGAGGATGTTACTAGCCCATTATACGCTACAGCAGTTGGTTTAGTCTTAGATGGCTTGAAACGGCAAGAAAGAAAGAAAATTGAGCAACAAGAAGAGCAAGCTAATGAACAAGAAGCATCAGCTGAAGAAGAAGTTAAAGAAAAGCCTATTAAAGAAAGACGCTCTTTTCTTGATAAGTTAACAGAGCGCGTTAAAGATTTTTTAGATAACGCAGAGTAAACACAGAATTTATAGAAAAATCACACAGATTAAAAATAATCTATTGAACTAAAATAAAGTATTTAAATAAGCCTTATTTCTCTCCCTTTGGGAGAGATGTCTCAAAGAGACAGAGAGGGAGTAAAACAGAATTTATGAGCAGCAAAAAAGAATTCGAAAGCATCGCATTTGATTTACCCAAAAATCAATCAAATGTCATTAAAGTTATTGGTGTTGGCGGTGGTGGTAGTAATGCCATCAACCACATGTTCCAACAAGGCATCAAAGGCGTAGATTTTTACGTTTGTAATACCGATGCACAAGCATTACATAACAGTGGTGTGCCAAACAAAATCCAATTAGGTTTAAATTTAACTGAAGGATTGGGTGCGGGTGCAAACCCAGATATTGGCGAACAATCGGCAGTTGAAAGTTTTGATGACATCTCCCAAATGCTGGATACCAATACCAAAATGGTTTTTATAACTGCTGGTATGGGTGGTGGTACAGGTACCGGTGCAGCACCTATTATTGCTAAAATGGCCAAGGATAAAGATATTCTGACTGTTGGAATTGTAACCATGCCATTTGCTTTTGAAGGTAAAATGCGTATTGAGCAATCTCAAAAAGGGATTGAGAAATTAAGAGATGTGGTAGATTCATTAATTGTAATAAATAATAATAAACTTCGTGAGGTTTACGGAAATCTTGGTTTCAAGGCAGGATTCTCAAAAGCAGACGAAGTGTTATCAACCGCTGCTCGTGGTATAGCTGAAGTTATTACACACCATTACACTCAAAACATCGATTTACGTGATGCTAAAACCGTACTAAGCAATAGTGGTACAGCTATAATGGGTTCTGCTTTAGCTTCTGGTCAAAACCGTGCTCAAGATGCCATTCGTAAAGCTTTAGATTCGCCATTACTAAATGATAATAAAATTACTGGAGCCAAAAATGTATTGTTGCTAATTGTTTCTGGTTCTCATGAAATAACAATTGATGAAATAGGGGAAATCAACGATCACATCCAAAATGAAGCTGGTCATGGCGCTAATATTATTATGGGTGTTGGTGAAGATGAAACCTTAGAAGAATCTATAGCGGTAACTATCATTGCAACTGGTTTTAATATCGAGCAGCAAGATGAGATTTCTAATACAGAAACTAAAAAGGTTGTTCATTCTTTAAGCGAAGAGCAAGATTTAGATTCACAAGAACGCGAACCTGTAATTATTGCACCAGTTATAGAATTGGAGGAGAAAAAAGAATCCCCAATTGTAAGACATACTTTAGACCTCGAGATTGAAGAAGACACATTTATTAAGCCTAATAAGGCTGAAGTAAAAAAAGATACCACATCAAATTTTTCGAAAGACATAAATTTAATTCCTACATCAGAAATCATTAAAAATATAGATGTTGTTTATGAAAAAGTTTCTGCAAATATAGAAGAGGATGAAGATTTTATCATTAAACCAGTAACTAGAATGTCTAGTGATATTGATGATATGGGTGATGTTGAGGTTATTTCAGATTATATTGAAGAAGAACAGCAAATAACATTAACTTTTGATTTACCGCTTTCATCGAAAGAAGCTACCATTGAAGATGAAAATGATATTATTTCGCATGATTTAAACGATGACGTAAAAAAGATTCCAGTAAACGATTATGTGGAATTAATTACCGTAAACGAAACAAATGAAGAAGGCGATATCCGTTATGCTTTAGATGATTATGTTGAGGTTGAATCTTCAATGAATAAAAAGAAACCGGATTTAAGAGAAGTGTTAGAAGGGGTTGAAGAAGATATTGTTTTTGAAAAGAAAACTATTAAACCTGAACCAGAAAAGGAATCTGTTAGCGAGGAAATTGACCCAATGAATAGCCCTATTTCTGAGCTGTTAAAAGAGCGTGCAGAAGAACGTAGAAGAAAGATGAAAGACTTCAATTATAAATTTAATACTGCTAAAATTGATGATATTGAAAAAGTGCCAGCTTATAAAAGACAAGGCGTTAATTTAGATGAAGCTAAACATTCATCTGAAACCGATTTGTCAAGAACAAGTATTGGTGTAGATGATAATGATGATATACAATTAAGAAGCAATAATTCGTTTTTACATGATAATGTAGATTAATACCAATTTAACAATAAAATGGCGATATGATTTTTTTCTTTTTCGCCCATATTTCAATATAAAATAAAACCGTAGCTAATGCTATGCTTTGATTTTCTATTTTATTTGAACAAAAAATAATTAGGGCTTGCTGATTTTCTAAAAAAATAGACATAACCAATTATCAATC
>CAXBID010000020.1:0-26018 GCA_963975495.1 uncultured Flavobacteriaceae bacterium
ACTGTTTTCATCTTAAATCCCGTTTTATCTGAAGATCAGATAAAGGAAACAGTACAGAAATACGAAGATTTTCTTGTTTCCAACGGTGCTAAGATGGTATCGAAAGAAGATTGGGGGCTAAAAAAATTAGCTTATCCAATCCAAAACAAGAAAAGTGGTTTTTACCATTTATTTGAGTACACCGTTGACGGTGAGGTAATTAATCCTTTAGAAGTAGAGTTTAGGCGTGATGAGCGTTTTATGCGTTATTTAACGGTAGCGTTAGATAAACATGCTATTTCATGGGCAGAGAGAAGACGAGTTAAACTTAAAGAAAAAGCGTAACCATGGCAACATCAATAGAACAACAATCTAAAGGAAAAAAAGACGGCGAAATCAGATATTTAACGCCGCTTAACATTGATACCAATAAGGCTAAGAAATATTGTATGTTTCAGAAGACTGGTATCAAATATGTTGATTATAAAGATGCAGACTTTTTAATGCGCTTTATAAACGAGCAAGGTAAAATTTTACCAAGACGTTTAACAGGTACATCTTTAAAGTATCAAAGAAAAGTTGCTGTAGCTGTAAAAAGAGCGCGTCACTTAGCTTTAATGCCTTATGTAGGCGATTTATTAAAATAAAATACCGATAACAATGGAACTTATATTAAAACAAGACGTTGATAATTTAGGATTTAAAGACGATGTTGTAACGGTTAAGAACGGTTATGGTAGAAATTTTTTAATTCCTCAAGGGCAAGCTATATTAGCTACCATTTCTGCAAAAAAAGTATTAGCAGAAAACTTAAAGCAAAGCGCTTTTAAAGACAAAAAATTAATTGACGACGCGAATAAAACAGCTGAAGCAATTAAAGCATTGGAAATTAAAATTACCGCAAAGGCAACCGAAGGGGCATCAGCAGGTGATAAATTATTTGGTTCTGTAACTAAAGCAGACTTAGTAGAAGCTTTTGAAAAAGAAGGTCATACTATAGACAAGAAATTTGTAACTATTACTGGTGGAAACATCAAGCGTTTAGGACAGTACAATGCTGTTGTGCGTTTACACCGTGAGGTGACTTTCGATTTCCCTTTTGAGGTTATAGCACAAAGCTAGTTAATTAACAAATAGTTAATAAAAGCTTTAAATAATATCAAGCCACTCTTTTGAGTGGTTTTTTTTTGTTCTACTTTTGTTCAAATACATATTATGCATGCATAATATAAACTAACTCAAACATTTTTATTCAAATGAAAAAAACAAACTTTTTGATTTTCTTTTTCTTTTCTGGACTAATCGCGTTCTCGCAGGTTACAACATCAAACATTAAGGGACTAATTCTAGACGAGACTTCGGCGCCACTTCCTGGTGCCAATGTAGTTGCAATTCACACGCCAACAGGTACAAAATACGGTGCTGCAACAAACATTGATGGACGCTTTAATTTACTTAACTTAAGAGTTGGTGGGCCCTACACCGTAACAGTAAGTTACGTAGGTTATAAAGAACAAATCTTTAATGATGTGTTTTTAACTTTAGGTAAAACACAGAATATAGATGTGACTTTATCTGAAGATAGCGAGCAACTGGACGCCGTAGTTATTCAAGGCGGACAAGGCACAGGTACTTTTGGTAGTGATAGAACAGGTGCGGAAACCAGTGTGGGTAGACGGGAATTAACACGATTGCCAACAATTTCAAGATCAGCAGCAGATTTTACAAGATTAGAACCAACGGCAAGCGGAAATTCTTTTGGAGGTAGAAACGACCAATTTAATAACTTCTCTTTAGATGGTGCTATTTTTAATAATCCATTTGGATTGGATGCTCCAACACCAGGTGGACAAACGGATGCACAACCCATATCCTTAGATGCTATTGATCAGATTTCAGTTTCTACAGCACCTTATGATGTTACACAATCTGGTTTTACAGGGGCTTCTGTAAATGCAGTTACTAAAAGTGGAACTAATGAGTTTCATGGGACTGTTTATGGTTTTTACAGAGATGAAACGATGACTGGTAAGAAAATAAAGGGTGAAGATGTGGTGCGTCCAGATTTAAATCAAACGCAATATGGTGTGAGTATTGGAGGTCCCATTATTAAGAATAAACTCTTCTTTTTCGCCAATTTTGAAAAAGATGAGCGTGATGATTTAGGAACCAACGGTTGGATACCAAATACAGGTTCTGGCGCTCTTAATGAATCAAGAGTTTTAGAAAGTGATTTAATAGCTGTTAGAGATGCTTTATTAGCAGAAGGTTATGATCCAGGAGCCTATGAAGGATTTACTCATGCAGCAGAATCTACAAAGGGAATTTTTAAAATTGACTGGAATATAAATGATGATAACCGTTTGGCTATTATTTATAACTTCTTAAATGCGTCAAAACAAAAGCCAGCACATCCATCAGCATTAGGCTTTAGAGGTCCAAATGCCGCAACATTGCAATTCCAAAATTCTGGCTATGAGATCACTAACGAGTTGCGATCTATTCAATTAGAATTAAATTCAACCTTATCAGGTAACGTAACTAATAAATTACAATTTGGATATTCACATTTTAACGATTTTAGAAATCCATTTTCAACGCCTGCGCCATCTATAAACATCTATAAAGATGGATCACCATATATTATTGCAGGTCATGAGCCATTTTCAGTAAATAATAGGCTTGATCAAAAAGTATTGCAATTTTCTAACAATTTGAATTTTATTAATGGGGATCATACGTATACGGTTGGTTTTTCGTTTGAAAAATTTCAATTTGATAATTCATTTAACTTAACAAGTTATGGATTTGATCTTTTTGGAAGTGTAGATATCAATGATTTTGACGCTAGCAGTTATGATTTTGCTGGACCACAAGCTACATTTGCAGCTAATAATGCATTACCACCAGGCGAAGGTTGGGCTTTGGCCGAAACTAATGTAGGCCAATTAGCTTTTTATCTTCAAGATGAATGGAATGTTAATGAGAAATTTAAATTAACTTACGGTATTCGTTTTGATAAACCATTATTCTTTGACTCTGCAAAAAAAGCTCAAGATGTTATTGATCGTGGTTTTGTATTACCAGATTTTCAATACAACAATCCAAATACAGGCCAGAGCGTAACTATTGATAATACGCAAATGCCGAGTAATGATTGGTTAATTTCTCCAAGAATAGGGTTTAATTATGATGTAAATGGGGATGATACGTTCCAATTACGTGGTGGTTCTGGTTTATTTACCGGTCGTTTTCCTTTTGTTTGGTTAGGTAATCAAATAGCAAATCCAGATGCATTCTTTTTACAAGCTGTAGATCCAGATTATAAATTCCCACAAGTTTGGCGAACAAATATTGGTGCTGATAAAAAACTTGAAAACGGTTTAATTTTAACTGGTGATTTATCATATACTAAAGATCTTAATGGGCCGCATGTTCAACATTGGGGCTTTTTAGAACCATCAGGAACATTACCTGGTGTTGATAACAGAGCGGTATACACTGCTGCTGATCTTTTAAGTTTTGATGGCGGAAAAGGTAATGGCCCTTTTGTGTTTACAAATTCTGATAAGGGACGTATTTGGAATGCGTCTTTTAAAGCTCAAAAATCGTTTGATAATGGTTTATACACCATGCTAGCATATAGTTATTTAAATGCCAAAGATGTAAACTCTATTGAAGCAGAAATCACGAGTGATGCTTTTGCTGGAAACCCAATTGTTAACAATGTAAATAACGATGTGTTATCATATTCTAAATATGGCGATACACACCGTTTTATTGGTGTAGCTAGTAAAAAATGGAATTACGGCAATGGTAAATGGGGTACTACATTATCTACATTTTTTGAGTATGCTCAAGGCGGACGCTTTAATTACACATATGGAGGTGATATAAATGGAGACGGATCTAGAATTAATGACCTTATATACATACCTACATCAAATGAAATAACTCAAATGCAATTTACTGGTGCGAGCGACGGAGCAGCTTTGGATGCTTTTATAGCACAAGATGATTATTTAAGTGGACGTAGAGGACAGTATGCAGAGCGTTACGGCGCTTTAGCACCTTGGAGAGGACGTTGGGATATTAAGTTTTTACAAGATTATAATATCAAAATTTCTGAGAACAAAACAAATACCATTCAGTTTAGTATAGATATTTTAAACTTCGGAAATTTATTAAGTTCAGATTGGGGTGTAATCCAACAACCAAACAACATACAACCAATAGGCGTAAGTGTTGATGGTTCTGGAACACCAACATACTCATTTAATGGAAATCAGACGAGCACCTTTGGTTTCGATTCCAGTTTGGCCTCAAGATGGCAAGCTCAAGTAGGATTACGTTATATTTTCTAAGATAAAACAAGATATATTCTTAAATTTGCGCTCCTAAAACAGGGGCGCATTTTTTTTTAATGAGATTCAATTTTGTAACGTTTAATTGACGCATTCAAAATTGCAAATCGAACTAATCCCGATGTAGGTCGGGATCTCATAAAAAGGAGTTACAATCGGTTTTAGTTAAATAGTTTTTCGCTTTCGCGGAAATTAAAGTATAAATAATAATTTCTCCCTAAAAAGGGTTATTACTAGTAGAAAATGAAATACAGCAGACTTACAAAAGAACAATTTGAAGAATTACATAAAGAATTTATTAATTTTTTGGCAACACAATCGGTTACTGCCGATGAATGGGAAAATTTAAAAGCGAACAAACCAGAAATGGCAGAAATGGAACTCGATGTTTTTAGCGATTTAATTTGGGAAGGGGCTTTAAATAAAGCGGAATATTTAGAAAGTATTTCTCCACAACACATGTATTTGTTTCATTTGGGTGAAGATAAAATGCAAGCCATAGTTTTAAATATAAAAAATGATGTAGATATTACAACTACGGAAGGCTATAATTGGTTGCGCGAAAACTTAATGGACGATAATGTGGAGTTTTTACAAGCTGATAAAGAATATACAGACGATAAAAACTTAGATAAATTTAAGATGATTGAGCAAGGCGCAGTCATTACAAAAGGTGATTTATATAAGTATTTTGATAAGTTGATTAATTAAAAAACAAGTCGCAGTGTTCAGTCGCAGTGTTCAGTCGCAGTAATCAGTCGCAGTGTTCAGTCGCAGTGTTCAGTCGCAGTATTCAGTGGCAGTTAGCAGTAAATTACAGAAAACTTGAAAACAAGTAGTTTTTATATTTTACTAAAAGGGAAATTAAATAACCCTTCCGAATTTCGGTTTTTTAGAAACCGAAATCCATACCGAATCAATTCGGTACAAGCTATTCCCTTCAAAAGGGAAGGAGTTTCCCTCTTTTTGAAGCTGGTGTATCACAAGTTGACCAAGTGGTTTTTTTGATATCTACAAAATAATTTGAAACTATATAGTTTTGAATTTTAAAAGAAAGTTTAATAATATCCTCTGGCTGGCGCAAGCGTCACGCTTGTGCCGTTAACAAATCATTTTCACTAATTTATTGCCATTGAAGGACTTACTCATATTGTCACGAGCAAGATGCTCGCGCTAGCCAGGATTTATTTGGTTATTTTGAAAAGTTGATTAATTAAAAATTAGTCGCAGTGTTCAGTCGCAGTAATCAGTCACAGTAATCAGTGGCAGTATTCAGTGGCAGTATTCAGTGGCAGTTGGTAGTAAATTACAGAAAACTTGAAATCAGGTAGTTTTATATTTTACTAAAAGTTTACTTATAATTACCTGTTTTGATTTGATTTTTTGATTTGGTATTTAGCTAGAAATGTCTACTAAACATTCCTAAAAAGCTAAATAGTGTATCAAGACAAAATGAATAAATGAAATAAATTTCTTTATATAAACTTGGACTTATGCTTTTTTTCATTCAAAAAGGCTCTCAATGACGATTGCATTAATTATTTTTGTTTTTTGAAGACAAAGTTGCTTTGTCATTCCCGCAAATGGGAATCTACTTTGAAGAATAATTTTAATAATTACTAAATGAGATACCTGCCTTCGCAGGTAGTTAATATGGCTCAAAAACCAAGCATTCCAAAAGGCACAAGGGATTTTAACCCAGAAGAAGTCGCAAAGCGCAACTATATTTTTAATACCATTCGTGGTGCTTTTGAAACATTTGGATTTCAACCTATTGAAACCCCAAGTTTTGAAAACTCGGATACGTTGATGGGGAAATATGGTGATGAAGGGGATAGACTTATTTTTAAGATTTTGAATTCCGGGGAATTTTTAATGACTTTTAATATTTCATTATTAGAATCCATTAAAACAATTTTATTCAATTTTCAAATTTATTTAAAAGAGTCTAGTGATATTTCTGAAATAAAAATAAAATATTTTAGAGATAATTTTTTAGAAGTTTATCCGGATATTTTTAAGAAGAATAATCAAATTAAGTTTGAAGAGAACAGGACTAAATTTGAGCAATTATCCGCTGACATATGGCATTTTATAGAATTCTATATCATTAATGTGGATGGAAATATAAATAGGTTAAAGGATGCAGATAATGAAACTTTGACAGATTTCACAATGAGAGTTTTTGGAGGGTTTAATTTTAATTTAGGGTCTCAATATATGAGTGATTATATATCCGAAAAAGCCCTCCGCTACGACCTAACCGTACCTTTCGCACGCTACGTAGTGCAACACCAAAACGAAATAGAATTCCCATTCAAGCGTTACCAAATTCAACCGGTTTGGCGCGCCGATAGGCCTCAAAAAGGACGTTTTAGAGAGTTTTATCAATGTGATGCTGATGTAGTTGGAAGTGATTCGTTATGGCAAGAGGTTGAGTTTATTCAATTGTACGACACGGTTTTTTCAGCTTTAAAACTAAATGGTGTTGTTATTAAAATAAATAATAGAAAAATACTTTCTGGAATTGCTGAAGTTATAGGTGCAAGTGATAAATTAGTTGATTTTACGGTTGCTCTTGATAAATTGGATAAAATAGGCGAGGAGAAAGTAAAAAAAGACATGCTAGTTAAAGGAATTCCGCAATCTGGAATTGATAAATTACAACCACTTTTTACATTATCTGGTTCGTTTGAATCTCAAATAGAAAGTTTAAAAACTATTTTAAGCACCTCCGAAGAAGGAAAAAAAGGTATTGAAGAATTAGACTTTATAAATAAAGCCATAACTGAATTAGGCTTAAGTACAACTAAATTACAATTGGATGTGACTTTAGCGCGTGGATTGAATTACTATACTGGTGCCATTTTTGAAGTATCTGCTCCCGAAAAAGTAAAAATGGGATCTATTGGTGGTGGTGGTCGTTACGACGATTTAACTGGTGTTTTCGGGATGAAAGATATGAGTGGTGTTGGTATTAGTTTTGGTTTAGACCGTATTTATCTGGTTTTAGAAGAATTGGGATTATTCCCTGAAGCGGTAAACAATAATGTGGATGTGTTATTCGTCAACTTTGGAGATAAAGAAGCGTTATTCAGCTTAAAAGCTATAAAAAAATTGCGTTTGGAAGGTATTAATGCCGAATTATACCCTGATAAAATAACCAATGGTAAGCACATGCGTAAGCAAATGACCCATGCAAATAATCGTAATATCCCTTTTGTAGTTATAGTGGGCGATGAAGAAATGGGTTCTAATACCTATACTTTAAAAAACATGATTTTTGGTGAACAAGATAAAGTATCGTTAGAAACCTTAATTTCTAAAACAAAGAAGTCCTGAACGTCAATTCAGGACCTGTTTAGTATTGGAGATTTGGAGGGTTTATTTTAAAGTGACTAACTCAAACAATTATCAATCTTTCAATACCTGTTTTTTTACTCTATCTATAATGTTTGTAACTCGATATCAATCGTTTAGACTGCTAATATACAATTTTATTTCATATAAACACGATGAAACGCAAATAAATTCGATTAAGTGTATAAAAAAGTCCTGAACGTCAATTCAGGACCTGAAGTAAGTTAAGTTTAAAAGTAGATTTGGGACAAAAAAACTAAGACTAACTCAACTAACTATTTTATTAATACTTTTTTTGATATGGTATTATTTTCAGTTTTCATATTGATAATATAGACTCCGGTTTTAACGTGTTTGGTTTTAAGCTCAAAATAGTTTTTACTAACATCATAAATAGGGAATTTATAAATGGGTTGACCCAACAAATTATAAATGGCTATATTTTCAATATTTATCATCGATGGATTGTGAATAATTACACTTTCCTTTTCATTGGAAAAATATACTTGTAAGTTATTATTCCATTTTTCTTCAACGCTTAATGCTAATTTAGATGTATTGCCAAAGGTAATTTCAAAACGATTTAAGTGTTCTCCAACAGTTAAATAAACTTCATATTTATCTGCTTTTAAATCATGGTATATGTCCAGCTCTTTGTCATGTAAATAAATATTTAAATGAGCTGCAATATGTTCTAAATCATCTATTTTGATAGATGCTAGTCCTTCTTTATCAATCCTTACTCCAAGTGCAAGATTTTGTTCTGCATCAAAACTATTTATAGCTTGAATAACATATTTATTATTATTAAAAAGCCAAAACATATCTTCTTTGTTATCTTCAATTAATGGGGCGTCATAGCCAATATCAAAAGTGTTAGTACAATTTGCATCAACACCAACTAATAATTGGCGGTGATACCCTTTTGGGGAATCTAGCATCAATCTAATTTTTTGTCTATGGTCTTCTTTTTGGGTATTATTTTGCTTTAGAAATATAGAGGACGCTTCGCTTTCTTTTTTAAAAACACGTTGACTATTCTTGAATAATAGATCACCTCCATCAATACTTTCAGTAAGTGCAGAGTTGCTATTATTTTCAACTAAATCAGTATCAAAAATTGCAGACACAAAGAACCCTTGCCCAACAGGAACATATCTTCCAGGAACTTTGGTGCCACTATTTCCAGTGGTACTCATTCTTTTATCATTACTAACTGCAACGGCGCCACCCATTAAGTTATAAGTAGCGTATCCACCATCATATTCTGGAACAACATGGGTTCCGCTGGAAAAATGATCCCAGAAATATAAGGTGCCATTAATAATGTTTCCATTTGCATTTCTGCCATTGTTTTCTAGATTACTGATATTATCTTTAATAAATTCATCGGCATCAAGGGCAGAAGGGTATGGGTTACCCACTAAACAGTTATTACCAGCTTTAATGGGTATTGTTATATCCCCGTTGTTTGGCTTGCCTTCAAAAACATAGTTTTGTGTTGAAGTAAATGATGTTCCAGAGCTTTCAACCCCTTTCATGGTAAAACCTTCACCTACATGAATTGTTCCTGTACTTCTTAAATGTTGCCAAGATGAATAATCATTGCTTAATTGACTACCGTATTTCCAAATCCAATAATCGGCTACACTAATTTCGGTGCCTGAAACACTACCATTATAACCAGAGGTTAAAAATGTGATATTATTAGGATGTGATGGAACTGTACCATTTTTTAAAATATTGTTAGTAAAACTAAAAGCTGTATTATTAATTGAAGTATTAATTAAACCAACAGGCGATGACCAATAGTTGTATGTATATAAATCTTTAGTGCCTTGTTGGTCGCGTTCCAAAGATCCTGAACTACTTGTATCTAAATCGCTACCAGTGGTTTGTATCAATTGTGATTCGCCTTCTAGATCAATTTTGCCGTCTAATTTTAAATAATGGGAAACGCTTATACTGTTTCCGGAATTTGTCGCCGTATCGCCGTTAAGTTGTAATTCGCCACCATTAACTAGTAAGCCCAATACCGTTCTATTTCCATTTCTATTCGCAGGAATTAATGACGTATTTGAATTATCCAATTTCACATTATGATTGATTTTTACAATATTACAGTCAATAGTTTCTTGGGAAGATAAATTAGATTTTGCACCTGGAAGATATTGCACATCGCCATTAACCCATGTTTTTTTATCATCCCAATCACCATCTTGTACAGTTTGATAAGGTAGTGGCGCTGTTTGAGCATCTACACTATCAAAATTAATCAAAGAAGCATCGTTTCCACTATTAGATTCGTCTTTTACACTACCAAATACAAATCGATTCATTGGGTAATAAGCAATTAAGTTATTCCAAGGCATAGAAGCTATTTCATTTTTCGTTGTTGATGACGGTAGAATTTTACCATCAGTATTTAGATCATTATTTTTTTGAATTTCTTGATTCATTATATAACGAATCTGGTATTCAGAAAGGGTAACATTCCAAACCCTTACTTCATCTATACTACCACTAAATTTTTGTTGTCGTTTAATATAGTGTGATGCTCCAATCATAAAATGACTATCCGAAGGCGTATTTATAGGACCTAAAGTATCATCACTATCTTCTAAAATACCATCAACATATAAACTAGTCATGTTGGTAGCAGTGTTAAAAGTAGCAGCTATATGATGCCATTCGTTATCAGGAATAGTTGTGGAACTCTCAATACTATTATTGTTCAAATCCTCAGGATCTCGCCACTCCATCATGATTTTATTGTCTTTATTTATTCCTAAAGCATAGCCATGATTATAATTTTTGTTATAATAATTTCGTTTAGAAATGATATCAAAATTTCCATTATCCCCAGCGTCTCGTTTTACCCATGCGCTAATAGTATAGTCTGTATTCGCTAGGTCATTTACATCGCCAGCGGCAAGGTACATGTCAGTTCTGTCAAATGATACAGCTCTTGGTATTTCATCAGTTATAGCTGTAGATCCAAAAGTGATGTATTTAGTACCTTCAAAGTAGAAATCAACTTCTAATTCAGTTCCTACAATTTTCATTGTTGCAGATGTTACATTTGTAGTAAACGAATCATCTGCAGCAATTATCATTACATAGTCTTCGTTACCAGCATTGGTAGCTGAAACCATTGATTTTGGAATGGATAATTTTATAGTTGGAACGGAGTCGGAGTTAATTATTTTCCATTTCCTGCCAACTGGAGTTACACTTACACGAGTAGTTACTCCTGTTTTCGTTCCAAAATCTTTTATAATATCCATTGTTGGAGTAATGGCCTCATTATTATGACCCCATGTTAAGAATGTTTTATCAGCAAAAAATGAGTAGGTATTAGCACTATTAGCAGCTGCAATTTCTTTTATACCTATGGTAATATCATCAGAGGAATTTAGTGTTTTGGCTTGTTTTAGATTTAATTGTGAAGCGTCATCTTGCCCAATATATGTTACATTGTAGTTATAGCTGGCGTTTACTGATTCATCCCATATAAGCCTTCCATCTGAATCCAGGTAATCTTGAGCTGTTACGGAATAAAAAGTTAAGAATACTCCTAACAGGACATATTTTGAAAAAGTAGGCACTTTCTCCATAAGGGTTAAATCTTTAGTTTGGGGACTAATTATTTGTTCAAAAATAAACTAAAAATCCATGAAACGCAAATAATATCGATTAAATGAATTTATTTAAGTAGTTTTTTCTTATTATTTATAATAAATTCAATACTAATGAAATGAAAATATTTTACCGAAACTTATTTTAAGGAAGTGTATTCTTTGGAATATTAAATCATTTTTTGAATATAGGTTGTTTAGCTATCAATTTCCATTATTATAAAGACCCTTAAAGATTAGAGTTAATAAGAGATTAATAGAGTATTTACTCTAATTGAGTTTGAATGAAATACAAGTATTAAAAAAAGCTAAACGTTTTATTAAAACTAAAAAACCCAAGACTAAAATCCTGGGTTTTCCTTTATTTACTTGTAGCGAGAGGGGGGCACGATCCCCCGACCTCCGGGTTATGAATCCGACGCTCTAACCAGCTGAGCTACCTCGCCTTATTTGAGGGTGCAAATATAAAAAATTATCATTGTGAACAAACATAACTCTTGGAAAATATTATTAAAAATTATTGTAGTACTTATCAATTTATGTATATATTGGTCGATATAAAATTTAGAAGTAATTATGGACGATAAAATTAAATTTGATATTGAGTTCCCCATTCAAGCATCACCACAATTATTATATCAGTACATATCTACACCTTCTGGTTTATCTGAATGGTTTTCAGACAATGTAAATTCCAGAGGAGAGCTATTTACTTTTATATGGGATGATTCTGAGGAGCAAGCAAAACTACTAAACAAAAAAAGTGGCGAGCGCGTAAAGTTCAGATGGATGGTTGATGAAGAGGATAATCAAACGTATTATTTTGAAATTAGAATTCAAGTTGACGAAATCACTAAGGATGTATCTTTAATGGTTACCGATTTTGCTGAAGAAGATGAAATTGATGAATCTAAAATGCTTTGGGAAAATCAAATTTCCGATTTAAAGCAAGTATTAGGTTCGGCTTAAATTTATAAATATATTTTAAATTATATTTGTCCCGCTTTTAAATAATAGCGGGATTTTTTTATGACAAACTTTAACGGACATATTTTAGAGGACCATACTTTATTATCAACACAAAATAGGGGTTTTGCCTACGGTGATGCACTTTTTGAAACCATAAAAACATCGTATGGAAAGTTGTTGTTTTGGGAAGATCATTATTTTAGATTAATGGCTTCAATGCGAATTTTGCGTATGGAAATTCCGATGAATTTTACCATGGAATTTTTGGAAGAACAAATACAAAACACTTTAAAAGCTAATCAATTATCAAATGCGTCTTCAAGAGTAAAACTAACCGTATTTAGAAATGAAGGGGGTTTGTATTTACCTAAAACTAATGATGTCAGTTTTATTATTTCAATAAAAGCTATTGATGATGATTTTTACATTATTAAAAATGATTTTTATGAGGTTGATTTGTTTAAAGATCATTATGTGTCGCCAAGTTTACTATCAACCTTAAAAACCAATAATAAGGCGCTCAATGTTGTCGGAAGCATTTATGCTAAAGAAAATAATTTACAAAACTGCTTAGTTTTAAATACCGAAAAACAAGTTATTGAAGTACTAAACGGAAACGTTTTTTTAGTAAAAGGAAATGTAATTAAAACGCCACCAATTAATGATGGTTGTTTAAAAGGTGTGATGCGTAAACAACTTATTGAAATAATTAAAAGTTTACCGGAATACGAATTGAAGGAAGATTCCATATCGCCTTTTGAACTTCAAAAAGCTGATGAAATTTTTATAACCAATGTTATTGTGGGCATTCAACCTGTAACTAAATACAGAAAAAAATCGTTTTCCAATAAAGTTTCAAAAGCTTTACTACAAAAACTAAATGTAAAAATAAGGTTGGGTTAGTTAAAACTTGGATTTTCAGGGGCGTTAGACCAAATACTGTATTCACCACCAAATTCAAGCATTTTTTCTTTCCAAAAGGATTGATAGTCTTTTTCAATGATATTTTTTTTGTAAACGTTTTCGGTAGCTACCCAAGAATTAGCTTTGAGCTCATCTTCTAATTGATTCGTATCCCAACCAGAATACCCAAGAAAGAAACGAATATCGTTTTCCTTAATGGTATTGTTTGAAATTTGTTCCGCTACCTTACTAAAATCACCTCCCCAGAAAATGCCCAATGAAATTTCAATACTATTTGGAATTAAATTTGGAATTTTATGAATAAAATAGAGATTATCCTGTTCAACAGGGCCACCATTATAGACTTTAAATGTAGCTTCTATTTCTGGCACTAAATCGTTTATAGTGTATTCTAAGGGTTTGTTAAGTATAAAGCCGATGGAGCCTTCATCAGTATGGTCTGCTAATAATACAATGGAACGGTTAAAGGAAACGTCTCCAATTATTGCAGGTTCTGCGATTAACAAATCACCTTTTTTGGGTTTTGTAGTAATCATTTTTTTGATAAATTAATAATTAAATCTAATATTAATTTATCAAATAAGCAACTCTTTAGCTTTATTAAGTAAAAAAGCCTTCAATCCCGATAGCTATCGGGAGAAGGCTTTTTATAAGTTATTAAGAAGTAAATCTTAGTTTACTGCACTTGCTAAATCAGATCCAGCTTTAAACTTTACTACGTTTTTAGCTTTGATTTTGATTGTTTCCCCTGTTTGAGGATTTCTTCCTTCTCTTGCAGCTCTTTTAGAAACTGACCAAGATCCAAATCCTACTAAAGAAACTCTGTTACCTTTTTGTAAAGCGCCTTCAATTTCAATGATTGCACACTCTAAAGCTTTTTTTGCAGCTGCTTTAGTGATTCCAGCATGTTCTGCCATTGCGTCGATTAAATCTGTTTTGTTCATAATGTAATATTTAATTATTAATAAATTGGTTAAACATTTTTGTTAAACTCTATACAAATTTATACGGATTATGCAAGCATGCAAGTAATAGCAAGGGAAATACAGGGTTTTGTTGATAACTTAATGCTTTTGTTAATAAAGGACACGCATTTCATCGGATTTTTCAAAAATTCAATGGTAATAAGGGTTTAGAGCATTTTTGCATCATCTTCAAATGCGTACCCATTTAAGAGCGATTTTGCATCCATCATTTTTTTACCGGGAAGCTTTATTTCTGTAATAATTATATACCCATTGGCAACGGCAACTTTTAGCTCTTTTTTGGTTGAAACGATGCTACCAATCTCTAAATCGTGTTCAGCAAATTCTTTTTTTGCACTATAAATTTTAATGTCCAATTCGTCTTTACCGTTAATTAAAGTACACCAAGCTGCTGGATACGGACTTAAACCACGGATTTTATTGTAAATATTATCCATAGAATCTGTCCAATCTATTTTACAATTGTCTTTATTTAGCTTGTAAGCGGTTTTAATACCATCAGAAGCTTTCTGCGGTGTGGTTTTTACATCGCCTATTTCAATTAATGAAACGGTTTTTAAAACGAGTTCACTTCCTAAAACCATGAGTTTATCGTGAAGACTACCAGCGTTTTCTTCAGAATCAATTGAGATTTCTTCTTGAAGAATCATTTCACCTGTATCAATTTTTTCATCAATAAAGAAAGTAGAAACACCAGTTTTTGTTTCACCATTTATAACAGCCCAATTTATAGGCGCTGCACCACGGTAGTTTGGTAATAAGGATGCATGTAAATTAAACGTACCAAATTCTGGCATTTGCCATACTACTTTTGGTAACATTCTAAAAGCCACCACAATTTGAAGATTGGCTTTTAAACTTTTTAATTCATTTATAAAATTTTCGTCTTTTAAATTAGTAGGTTGTAAAATAGTTAAGTCTTGTGATTTTGCATATTGTTTTACAGCACTCTCATTAAGTTTACGACCACGACCAGCAGGTTTATCGGGTGCGGTAATAACCCCAACAATATTATAATTGTTTTTTACCAATGTTTTTAAGGTTGTTACTGCAAAATCGGGCGTACCCATAAAAACGATTCTTAAGTTTTTCATCTCTTTTTTTATTTTAAATTTTGGGCGTTACCCTAAAAGGGTCGGGCTATACGTTTCAAGTCCTCGCACCTGCGGGCTGCGGGCTATCCACTGCTATCCCTAACGCGTGTGTTTGCTAACTTCTGTTTTTAAATAGAATAATTTTATTTTTGGAGAGGTTCGTTTAACGTTTGGTATAAGAAAAGTTGGGCAGATTATAGACAGTAGTCTTTCCGTTTATCCCAAAGCAAAATCTTTTGCATTTACTTTCACCTTGTTTTATAAATGCTAAATCAAAAGATTTTGTGACCTTATAAATACACCCGAGCCGTTTGTTTTAACACTTACTTGCCCTATTTTTTTTATACGTTGTTGTGGGTAGTATTTTCTCGGGTTGGATTTCGACTATTACTCCATTTTTCGCAACAATTAGGGGACTCTTTTTGTAGAGTTTGAATTCCACTAATTTTTGATACGCTTTTTCCAATCCTTGTAAGATTTTTTGAGTCCTATCAGTGTCTTGGTCATTATTTTTCATTGTATTTCTTTTTTAAACTGTTCCAAATTTCGACGTTATATATAATTTCTTCGGATTGCGTTTTCTCCGCAATAAGTTCATAGGGCTCGCCCGAGTTATCAATTAACATCCAATCATCCACGATAGATTTGAAAATATCAAAAAAGTTTCTCAGTCCGTTTTCATATCTTCTCCTTATAACTTTTTCGGGAATATTATGCCCGCCTTCTTTTACCCGTGTCTCAACTCTTTTGACAGCCAATTCTTGAGAGCTCAACCAAAAAAATATGAGAGTTACGGAATAGTTCTTTTTCTTGGCGTCCTGAATTAGATTTTTATAACTTTTCGTAGATAGTGTGGTTTCAAAAGCAAAATCCTGTCCTCGACCTATCAGAGATTTGATTCGCTCCAACATCAATCGACCAGCTTGTATTCCTGCTTTTTCGGGTTGAAAAGGAGAGAGTCCCCTGGCAATTTCATCGGGAAGTGCTTTCATAATTATAACAAAGTTCTAATCATTTACAGTAATCAACTTAGGTCGCACACTTAAATGATTGGTAATTTTTTCGTATGCCAATGCAAACTCTAATACCTTTTTATCATCTCCAAATTTACCCATGATTTGCATACCCATTGGCCTTCCTTTAGAATCGAACCCTACAGGTACGTTAACTACTGGTATTCCCCCAAGGCTGCCCAATATGACTACTTCCATCCAACGGTGGTAGGTATCCATCTCTTGTCCATTAATCTTTTTAGGCCAGTGAATGTTATTTGGAAACGGAAATACTTGTGCAGTGGGTAAGACTAAAAAGTCAAATTTATCAAACAAACTATCTAATTCGACATACCAATTAGTACGAATAATATTTGCCCTTGCTACATCTTTCTCATTAAAACCTAGACCTTGTTCAATTTCCCAGATTAATTCTGGCTTGGGTAGATCTCGTGTTAGCGGATCTTGGTAGTAACTCAACATATTTAAACGTCTGTGATGACGAAGAATAGTCCAGCTCTCCCATAAATCTGATAGTTTGAAATTGGTTTGCATTGACTCGACTATTCCTCCAGCATCTATAACATTGGCTAAACTAGCTTCACACAATTCAATGATTCCATGCTCCATGGGTAAATAATTATCTAAGTTACCCATCCAACCAATTTTGATGCTTTCAAGGTTTAAGGGATTCAAATCATCAAACACTGGATTGATAGCAATTGTTTGTAATAATCTAATGGCATCACGGGTGTCTCGACCCATTGGACCAGAAGTCCAGAGTAACCTGTTATTGGCATCTCCCTCATCCATTACAACATTAGTGCTGGGTCTGAAACCGATTACATTATTATACGCCCCCGGATTTCTTAAAGAACCCATCATATCACCGCCATCTGCGACCGGCAACATGTGAGTGCTAAGACCACACGCCCCACCACCACTACTACCTCCTGCTGTTAGTGCTGGATTGTAAGAACTTCCAGTAGTACCGAATACTGGATTGTATGTTTGTGAACCCAAACCAAATTCAGGAGCGTTTGTCTTTCCTATAAAGATTGCACCCTGATTACGAATTTTTGTTACTATAGCTCCGTCCTCCTCAGCTATCCGCTTTGCAAACATCGGTGAACCATCTGTATATGGGAGACCCTTAACGGGTGTCAAGTCTTTAACCGCATGGGGCATTCCGTGCATCCATCCCCAATATTCATTTCTGGACAAAGCCAAGTCTGCTTTCTGTGCCTGAAGCAACAACTCATCGTCACTAACCATACTTACAATGGCATTATATACAGGATTATAGAGGTGGATACGATCCAGATAGGCCTTCATCACTTCAACACAACTAACCTGTTTTATCCTTATAGCAGTTGACAACTCAGAAGCACTGAAATCAGTCAAATCAGAAGCGAGGTTGGACGCAAAAAGTCTATTGGAAAATGGAAGAGGTACAGAAAGTACAGCACCAAGGGCTAACGTATTCTTTAAAAATTTTCTTCGATCCATATTTTATAAACTTAGAGTAGTTAGTTTTTTTCTTCTTTCATTAATTATGACCTGAATGGTTATTTTCGCATGGCATACAATGTTCTTAACGGATATAAATTGTATTGATATTGTTTATATCCGACGTTACTGAAACAAGTTCAGCACGGGTAAACGAAGATAGCCGAAATTTTTTACAAAGTCAAGTAACGCACTAATATTCTGGTTCCAGTAACTAAACTATAATTTAGTGCATATTTACATCTTTGTTAGGTGTAGTTTTTATTCGGTTAATCTATTTTTCAAATCCATTCTTTCGTGCAATATTCTTATGATTTCAATTTTATCTTCCGAAATAAAATCGTAAAATATTATATGTTTTCCAGATTTAAGTCCGAGTAATTTTCCGATTACTCCAAAATATTCCTTTCCTACATCAGGATTATCTCCAATTCCTTTACAAGCAAGTTTGATTGTTGCGTAATATAGGTCAGCTTGTTTTTCCGACCAATTTTCATAAGTGTAGTCCCAAATGTCATTTAAGTCATCTATGGCTTCTTGTCTTAAAACAACTTTAGCCATTCTTTCTTTTTTCAGCTTTTAATTTTTGTAGATTATTGTCAAAATCGAAATCTTCCACTATTGGGCTGTTTAGTCCTTCTTGAATAGCGTTTCTTAAAGCAATTACTTTGCTTTCTTCATTTTCCAAAAGACGAAGTCCTGCACGAATTACTTCACTTACATTTTTATACCTTCCAACAGAAACTTGCGAACTCACAAATTGGTCAAAATAATTTCCAAGTGATATAGATGTATTTTTCATATTTTTATAATTTACTCAAATTTACCAATTTTTGGTAAAAACTCCAAATTATCTTGATTTTCAAATTACACCTAATGTTTTTTACGGATATGAAATCGTTTTAATACTGAAACAAGTTCAGCACAGGTGTTTTATATCCGACGTTACTGAAACAAGTTCAGCACGGGTAAACGAAGGTAGCTGAAATTTTTTACAAAGTCAAGTAGCACACTAAATTACTACCCGGTTTATAGAAGGTTATCCTTATATTTATAATTTTTTTTCGTTTTTACTTTTTGGATTTTTTTTTGCCAAATGCCCATTATGGGCTTTATAAATGACTTAATTTATATGTATTTGTTTGTGTAATGGTTACAACGTTATGTTCTAATAGCAATTTTAATACCTTTTTTGTACTGTCGTCTGAAGTATTTAAAGCTGCTATTATTTGTCTTGAAGATTTATCTCCGTTTTCCAATAATTCAATAATACGGTTTTTTAAACTTTTTAAATCTTCGGGTTTCCCAGTTTTGGTTTTTTTGATACAAACCGAACAAATACCACAGGGTTTGATGTCTGTTTCGCCAAAATAGGCGAGGAGTTGCATGCTTTTACAAGCGGAATCGTTTTCAATATAATTAAGCATCGCCTTAACTTGTTGTTGTTTTAGCTTGTTTTGCTGTTCTATAATGGATGCCATTCTGTTGATGGTTTTATCATCCTCTCGCGGTTCTATAAAGGTTACTTGTGCATCTGTTTTAGCCAAATTTAAAGTCATTATGTCATCGCGCTCCAGTTGCTGTAAAGTTTGTATTAAAGCGCTTTCGGTTACCGAAGCTTTTTCAGCAACTTTATGGGTGTTTATTTTTGTTTCATGATCGAAAATACCACCATACATGCGTAACATCGATTTTACAATTAAACTGAAATCTTGATGGGTTTCTAAGTAATTAAAAAGTGCTGCACTGGAAATTATATATTGGGCAGTAACCTTATTTTTAAATTGGTTAGATAATGTAATGACACTATTTCTATCCAACAATAATAAGGCATTATAGCATAAAATGGCACTAAAATCATAGGTTTTGCAAAAGGTGTTAAAATCGAAATCGAAGGTTTGGTACTCACCTTCACCATAAGATATTTGAAAGTAGTTACACAGTTTTCTATATACTTGCTTAACTAAATTTACCGTTGGAAGTACATTTAAAAACTGGTTTTTAACTAAAACTTCATCGCTGTTATTTTTTAGAATTACGGCAAAGGCTTTTTCTCCATTTCTACCTACACGGCCTGCTTCTTGAAAATAACTTTCAATACTTTCAGGTAAATTTAAATGAATCACCGTTTTAACATCTGCTTTGTCAATACCCATTCCAAAGGCATTTGTGGCTACCATAACCTGTTTTTGGTTATGCATCCATTGCGTCATATTAGCATCCTTTTCATTATTCGCTAATCCACCGTGGTAATAGGTTGCCGTTATCTTTTTTGATTCTAAAAACGAACTAACTTCTAAAGTTAACTTTCTGTTTCTAACGTATATTATTGATGATGCTTTGTGCTTTTTTAAAATGGTTTCCAATCTGTAATATTTATCGTTTTCATGAAACACCATATATGCCAAATTAGGTCTGTAAAACGAATGTTTAAATATTTTGGGTTGAATAAAATCGAGTTCCTTTACAATATCATTAACCACTTCTGGTTTTGCCGAAGCTGTTAAAGCAATCACATTAACTGTGGGTTGAAGCTGACGTAAAATGGCTATATTTTTATAAGCTGGCCTAAAATCACTGCCCCATTGGGAGATGCAATGTGCTTCATCAACTGCAATTAAATTTACATTCATTTGTTTAATGCGGTCTTGTACTAACTCTTGTTGCAAACGCTCTGGCGAGAGGTATAAAAACTTATAATTGCCATAAATACAATTATCTAAAAGGGTATCCAATTGGTTGTATGAAATACCGCTGGTTAAAGCCATGGCTTTGATGTCTTTATCATTTAAAGCTTGTACTTGATCTTTCATTAAAGCAATTAACGGTGAAATAACAATGCAAATGCCTTCTTTAGCTAAGGCTGGAATTTGAAAACACAACGATTTACCACCACCCGTGGGAAGCAATGCAAAGGTGTCTTCACCTTCAATAACCGCATTAATAATGGCTTCTTGGTTGGGTTTAAATTCGGTGAAATTCCAATAGCGTTCCAATATGTTTATGGGGTGTTCCATATTACATATTTACAATGTTTAAAATGAAATCTGTTCGTTTTTCCACGGTATCAAAAGGAACATCGATCAAACTGTAATTATAAGATTGATAGGTGTTTATTAAGTGTTTGTGGATGTCTTTAGCTTGATTAAAATCTTCGTAACGTTCATTATCACTGGTGTAAATAGTTTCCCAAGGTTTTAAAATGAAAACAGCATCGTATTTTGAGTTTTTACAAATATCAACAAAACGATTAGGATATTCATTACCTACAAAATCCATATAGGCTAAAACGTCTGGAATGCCTCTATCAAAAAAAACAATATCGGATTCCATATTACTGACTGATTTAAATTGCTTTTCCCTACCTTTTATAAGCATGTCGCTAAACAGTAACGGATTGGTTAAAAACAATTGGTCTATACCTTCTTTTTTTGCATCTAAAGTTACTTGTCTGGAAATTTCTTCAAGGCAGGTGTAATCTCTTTTTATCAGTTCATTTATTATTGTAGATTTTCCAGTGCCTGGGCCTCCTGTAATAATAACTTTTTTTGTGCTCAATTCAATGCTATTTTGCTGTAAAAATCGGAATTTAACTGCGATAAAAAAAACGGAACAGAAACAATTGCAAATGGCATTACACTTGGTTTTAGCTTTTTGATTGGTGATGGGTGCGTTAGGGATTGCAGCGGCATCCTTTTTTGTGCTAAACTATCACTTTGGTTTGAAACAGGTTTTGGATTTGTAGAATTTACTTAATGGGATACTGAAACACGTTCAGCACAAGAAAGATATAGTGAAACATTTATGTTCATGAATTCAAAAATTTAAAATAGAAATGCATGAATAAAAGCCCGACCCGATAGGGTAACGCCCAAATTTTAATTATTTTAGTTTTATAATGTATTTGCGAACTGTATATTTGCAGCTTAAAAAAAGAGTATGAGCACACCTGAAAAT
Source organism: uncultured Flavobacteriaceae bacterium (assembly GCA_963975495.1). Lineage (GTDB taxonomy): Bacteria > Bacteroidota > Bacteroidia > Flavobacteriales > Flavobacteriaceae > CAXBID01. Next base: position 21,773 of record CAXBID010000020.1, read on the forward strand.
TCAGAAGAATTTTACGAGAAATTAAAAAGCCAGTTGTACGATACATCGCTTTGGCCATCGGAGTATTTATATAAGTTTATTGTGATTTCCAACACCGAAAAAATAGTGGCTTTAGAGGGGCTATTCAACAATATGGGCGCGGTAATTAATACCAAGGAATCTAAAAACGGTAAATATACCAGCGTGTCGGTTAATGTTTTAATGAAAAACCCCGATGCCGTGATTGATAAATACAAAGAAGTTGCAGAAAAAATTGAAGGTGTTATAAGTCTTTAGTTCTTTTTTTGTATTTTGCGCATGCATAACAACTACATGCAGAAACATTTAACTCTACACATTTAATTTTGATAGATAATTTAGAATACAACACAGAGCGTGAACATTTAATCATTCCAGAATATGGAAGGCACATGCAGAAAATGATTAATTACGCAAAAACAAGAGAAACAAAAGAAGAACGCAACAAAATAGCAAAGGGTATTATAGCCGTAATGGGCAATATGCAACCGCATTTGCGTGACGTTCCAGATTTTCAACATAAACTTTGGGATCAATTATTCATCATGTCCAATTTTGAATTGGATGCTGATTCTCCTTATGAGATTCCAACCAAAGAAATTTATGAAGAGCGTCCAGAGGTTTTGGAATACCCGCAGAATTTCCCGAAATATCGTTTTTACGGAAACAATATTAAAACGATGATAGATGTGGCGAATACATGGGAAGAGGGCGAACTTAAAGAAGCTCTGCTTTATACTATTGCCAACCACATGAAAAAGTGTTTTTTAAATTGGAATAAAGATACGGTTGAAGATGATGTGATTTACAATCATTTATATGAACTTTCGGGAGGTAAAATTGACTTGAAGGACTCTGATGAGGAATTATCAGATTCTACAAGCTTAATGCGAACCAAAACCAAGTACAGCTCTAGCAACACCAGTAAAAAAGGGGGGCACCATAAAAAGAGTACCACCAACCGACAGAGAAAACGCTACTAATATATTTGCATGGGAACATTTAAAATTGAAGGTGGTCACCAATTAAAAGGAAGTATACAACCCCAAGGTGCTAAAAACGAAGCTTTACAAATTTTATGTGCAGTTTTGCTTACTCCAGAGCTGATAACTATTAATAATATACCTGATATTGTAGATGTAAATAAATTGATTACGTTATTAAAAAAATTAGGTGTAAAAGTTGAGAAACTTTCCAGAAGTCGTTATACATTTCAAGCAGACGACCTTAATTTAAAATATTTAGAATCGGACGAATTTAAAGTAGATGGACGTGGTTTACGTGGGTCTATCATGATTGTTGGTCCGTTATTAGCCCGTTTTGGCAAAGGGTACATTCCAAAACCAGGTGGTGATAAAATTGGACGCAGACGTTTAGATACGCACTTTGAAGGTTTAATAAAACTCGGTGCTAAATTTAGATACAGTAAAGAAGACCAGTTTTATGGCGTTGAAGCTGAATATTTAACGGGTACTTATATGCTTCTTGAGGAAGCATCGGTAACTGGTACTGCCAATATTGTTATGGCTGCTGTTTTAGCAAAAGGACAAACGACTATTTACAATGCGGCTTGCGAACCCTATTTACAGCAATTGTGTAAAATGCTGAATCGCATGGGCGCTAAAATTAGTGGTGTGGGTTCCAATATGTTAGTTATTGATGGTGTTGAACGTTTAGGCGGAACAGACCACACAATGCTACCCGATATGATTGAAATCGGGAGTTGGATAGGGCTTGCTGCTATGACTAAAAGCGAACTGACCATTACTGGTGTTAGTTGGAATGATTTGGGAGTCATCCCTAATGTATTTAGAAAATTAGGTATTACTGTTGAAAAACAAGGTGATGATATTCATATTCCAGCACATACTAACGGATACGAAATACAAAGTTTTATTGATGGTTCTATTTTAACCATTTCTGATGCACCTTGGCCTGGGTTTACACCCGATTTGCTAAGTATTATTTTGGTAGTGGCAACACAAGCCAGAGGCAGTGTTTTAATACATCAAAAAATGTTTGAAAGTCGTTTATTCTTTGTGGATAAATTGATTGATATGGGGGCGAAAATTATTTTGTGCGACCCACATAGAGCTACCGTAATTGGTCATGATTTTAAATCGACTTTAAAAGCGACCACGATGACCTCGCCAGATATTCGTGCTGGGGTGTCGTTACTTATTGCTGCATTGTCTGCAAAAGGCACATCAACCATTCAAAATATTGAGCAGATTGATAGAGGTTACGAAAATATTGATGACCGTTTACGTGCTATTGGTGCTAGGATTGAACGGGTTGAATCTTAAGACGCAAAATTAGAATAGACTATTTTTAAATTCGATTGGATGTTTTCTTCGCTTTTTAAGAAGGCACTTTCTTTAACTGAATTCACATAATCTTGTATAATAGACATAGGAATATCAATATGTTGTGATGTTTTAACATCTTCTTTAAATTCTATTTCCAAAGACTCTTCCTTTTCGTTAGAATTTAAGCTTTTTACAATTGAAGGATTTAAATGTAGACGTATCATAACAGGCTAATTTATAATGTTATACAGCCAAAGATAGTACTATAAATTATGAAAAAAAATACGCAGTTGTACGTATTTTTGAGTTGGGCTTATCGTTTATGTATAAGGATAGTTGCGTGTGCAAGCAACTAACTTACTAAAAATGGAACGAACCAGAGGAAAATCCATAGGATTTTCCAAGTAGGCGAGAACCAAGCAATTATTTTTACACGGTATTGGCAAATCGTTTTTATATTCCTAAATTCCAACCTAATACTAATTTTATAGCATTTGTTTTTACTGTTCCGTCGGAGTATATTAAGCCGCCACCTGTGTCTATAACTCCGAAATCATCTCTAATTTCAATTGTTAGGTTATTTTTCTCATTAAGAGAAATATTAGTACCAATTCCTAAAGATAGTCCGAAATTAATTTTTTTCTGTTCTGTTACATAGGCTCTATCGTCATTCGGATAATCTGGTTCAATTTTATTGTTTAATAAATAATCGAAAAAGGGGCCGCCATTTACGAAAAATTTTGAATTTCCAAATTCGTATTTTAATAGGATAGGTATATTTATATACTCATAAATTTCTCTGAAGTTTTCTTTTCCAATTTCTTCTGCCTCGTAATTAAAGTATGTTAGTTGCCGTTTCTTAATTTTCCTTTCGTAGTTAATATTTGTTTTTATGGATAGGTTTTCTTTTAGATAATAGTCAAACGTTACTCCGAATAAATATCCTACTTTAAAATTATTATATTTTGCATTTTCGTTTCCCCAAATAGCTGGGTAGTTTAATCCAGCATTTACTCCAATTTTAAAATCATTTTGAGCACTTAAACTCATTGAAAATAGTAATCCTATTGCGATTAATAATAATTTTATTTTATTCATATAAGCATTATAGTTTAGAGTGAGTTTTAATGTTTGCCAACTTTTCCTGATATGCAACGTTTCAATGCTTTATAGCAGACGATACTGAAACAAGTTCAGCACAGGTAAGCAAATCTAGAATTTTCTTACTAGAATAGCAATACGTAGTTGTACTTAAATTTTAATTAAAACAACCCCGTAATTTCACCATCGTCATTTATATCAATATGTTCAGATGCAGGATGTACCGGTAGCCCCGGCATCCGCATGATATCACCTGTAATGGGGATTAAAAAACCAGCACCTGCAGCAATTTCAATATCTCTAACGGTGATTATAAAATCTTTTGGTCTGCCCAATAATTTAGGATTATCTGATAATGATTTTTGTGTTTTAGCAATACAAACTGGCAAATGATCTAAACCTAAATTAGAAATTTTGTTAAGTTGTGCCAAAGCTGTTGCTGTATAATCGACATATTCTGCACCATAAATTTCTTTAGCAATGGTTTTTATTTTGTCTTTAACAGGAGACTCCCATTTGTATAAAGGCTTAAAGTTGGATGTGTTAGATTCTACAATATCAATAACACTTTGGGCTAACTCAAGCGCGCCTTTACCGCCTTTTCCCCATACATCTGCCAATGCAACTTTTATATCTTTAGAATTTGCGAAATCTTTAATAACTTGTATTTCAGCATCAGTATCAGTCGAAAATTTATTAATAGCTATGACTGGCGCTACATTAAATTTTGCAATATTTTCAAGATGCTTTTCAAGGTTGGGGAGTCCTTTTTTTAAGGTGTCTATGTTTTCTGTGGTTAGCGTTTTTAAATCGGCTCC